>NZ_JAZGJQ010000009.1:0-92307 GCF_036408855.1 Olsenella absiana | reverse complement strand
GCTCCTTCGGCAGTTGGTTTTGTTTGGCGACTTACCATCCTACCGTCAGCGGGGCCATGTCCCTGTCGCGGGACTGGGTCTATTCGGTTCTCAACATTTGCGAAAGAAACTGTACGTCATCCCTGGGACACCTGAGGTGGGGGAACTACGACCCCCTCGTCATCGACGAGAGCCACAACTTCCGCAACAAGAGCACCGACGCCGACAAGAAGGACCGCTACACGCGCCTTGCGCGGGCAAATCTGCCCGCCGCCACGCTTATGGCGAGCATTGCGACGAGTTATATAGAAGTTGGCCAGTATGGATGGCTTGGGAATCAGCTGGCTTATCTACGAGTGCTCGCCCATGATGACTGGGGATCATCAAACACCTTTGCTGGCGAACCAGTGCAGACGATGCTTCCGCCGTCGTTTCCTGCCTTGGTTCCGAGGTCGATAACGTGATCTGCCGTCTCCTCGATGAATGTGGGGTCGTGCTCCGTGAGCACGACCGTCGCCCCGCCTGATGAGAGGGAGAGGAGCGTCTGCGTGAGGAGCCGAGCGTCTTCCCGCTCGAGTCCCGAGGTCGGTTCGTCCAGAAAGTAGATGCCCTTGCCGACCCCCGTCTTGCCCAGCGCTTTGGCAAGCTTGATGCGCTGAGCCTCTCCGCCGGACAGGCTCATCGAGGTCTGACCTAGGGTCAGGTATCCAAGCCCGATTCTGATTACGCAGTCGAGCATTTCGTATGTCGCGCTATCGCTGGGTATTTTCTCGATAAGCTCCTCAATGGGGGTGTCCAGCACGTCCGTGACAGTCAAGCCCCAGACCTTTACCGAAAGGACCTCGTCGGAGAAGCGTCTGCCGTGGCATTCTGGGCACTCGATGTAGGTGTCGGGGAGGTATCTGTACGACACCTTCTCTAGTCCCGTTCCTTGGCAGGTCTCGCATCGGCCCCCTGAGACGTTGAGGCTGAATGCAGATGGCCCGAGACCAAGGCTCTTCGCGTCCTCCGTCTCGGCGAACGCCTTCCTAATCTCATCCATAGTCCCAAGGTACGATGCGACGGTCGATCTCGGGGTCTTGCCGATGGGCTTCTGGTTGACGAGGTGAACGCCGTTGATCTTCGACTTTGGGATGGACTTGTCAGAGACCATCGAGTCCACTTTATGTTGCATGGCCGTCAGGAGCGAGCTCTTGCCAGAGCCTGATACCCCCGTTAACGCAGTCACCACCCCCAGGGGGAGGCATATGCTCAGGTCTCTCACGTTGTTCTGCGAGAGGTGGTCGAGCGTCAGGGTGTCTCGTGCTTTTGCGGGCTCCCTGCGAGACGGGTTGGTGTCCTTTCGCTTCTGAGGCGCCCCCATGCTCACGACGCTTCCGCCGTTCGGCCCTCCCTGGGGCCCGAGCCGTATCTCCCAGTCCGCATTGGATATGAACCGGTGGTCATGCTCGATGGCCACCACGGTGTTGTCCCTGTTCACGAGCTCTCTAGTCGCGGAGATGATGGACTCTGCGTCGCGCGGGTGCAGTCCCCGGCAGGGCTCGTCGAGGATGTAGACGAGGCCGTTGAGGGAGCACGACAGCTGGTTGGCGATTCTGACCCGCTGTGACTCGCCCCCCGAGAGCGTGGGGACCTTTCTGGAGAGGCTGAGGTAGCCGACCTTTAGCTCAACGAGTCGCTCCAGTCGCCGCGAGATGCGCTCGCAGAGCGTTCCGACAGGCTTCGCGATGGGACTGCTGGCGTAGAAGCCATGTACTGTGCCGGCCCATTTCAGCAGCTCCGAGAGGCTTGCCTGCTCGGCGTCACCCATGGTCATTCCACAGATCTTGTAAGCTGCCGCCTCGACATTCAGGCCTGAGCCGCCGCAAGTCTTGCATGGCACGCGCTCGAGGTACTTCGAGATGCTGGCTAGGGTCGACGGGGTGTCGACATCCTTGAGCTTCTCCTCAAGCTCTACGAGAACGCCCCTCGAAGTCACCTTTCTCTGGCGGTATGACCCCCTCGGATTCTTGTATCGGATGGAGAGTTCCAGTGGCGAGGTTCGGTTGAGGAGCGCGTCTACCTGGGCTTCGCCCAGATCGCAGAACCGCGAGTCCGGATCTATGCCAAGCCTCTCGCAGACGGCGAGAAGTGTCTTGCGCTCTGGTGACGACTTGCCGCCCTTGTAGTACAGGATTGCGCCGACGGAGAGCCTCTTAGTTGGGTCGGGGATTAGCTTCTCGAGCGAGATCGCGTACCCCTCACCGGTTCCCTGGCATTCCGGGCACCAGGACGAAGGGTTGTTTCTCGAGAAGAACGCGTCATCCAGCCGGAGCCCCGTCTCCCAGCTTACGACAAGGGCGAAGAGTGAGCGCAGGCCATGAGAGACCTCGGTGACGGTGCCGACGGTCGACCTCGGGTTGAAGTTGTAGTAGCTTTGGGAGACATTAAGGGACGGCCTGAGGTTGTCGATCGAGTCTACGTCCGGCGCCTTCATGAGCTGCTGACCCATGTCGTTGCCGGAGAGCCCCTCCAGGAACATCCTCTGGCTCTCCGCATACAGGGTGTCGTGAACGAGGGAGGACTTCCCACAACCCGAAACGCCGGTGACGCAAGTTAACTTCCCGAGGGGGATGTCGACGTCGATCCCCCTGAGGTTGTGCTCCCTAGCGCCCCTGACCTGAATACTTCCCATGCTCGCCACACCAATCGCAGTCATCGAGCCTCTCGTAGGCCGTATAGGACACGGCCATTGTCGTGATGTCGAACTCTCCCCGTCGGTTGGCGTTCGCGGGATCCGTGCACCCCGTCAGCACCTTCACGGCCTCCATCGCTACCATGCTCGCGTTCAGGGCGCAGAGCGGTCCGAGGCTCCCGACCTTCCGATTGGGGACCTGGAGCTTCTTCACCCTAGTCGGGTCGATTTCGTTGTCCCTTTCGAGCTGCCTCTCGAAGCACCTCACGCAGGCGGTCCTGCCCGGGATGACGGTCTGCCCGATGAGGGAGAGGTGCAGGTTGTAGCCGCCCCCTACGATGTGCGGGATACCCCGTGGCATGCAGTACCCGCCGACCCACTTCGACGTCTGGTCAACCGTGGGCTTGTCGGCGCAGTTGATGACGAGGTCCACGCCGCCCTCGATCCGTTCGAGCGATCCCTCACTAAGTTCGACGGGACACCTCTCGATATCGAGGTCGGGCCTGTACCTCATGAGGGCGTCCGAGAGCGCGTCGACCTTTGGGCGGCCAACGTCGCTCGTCCGGTAGCCGAGCTGCCTGTGGAGATTGGAGAGCTCCACAACGTCCGGATCCACGAGAACGAGCCTCCTGACGCCGGTCTGCACGAGGCAGCACGCGACCCACGAGCCGACGGCGCCGAGGCCGACCACCACGATCCTTGCCGACCTGAGGGCGTCCCACATCCGCACGAGGTGTTCGTGGGAGGTGGAGAAGTCCTGTAGGAAGGAGACGGGCCTCCTAAAGACCTCATAGGCGTCGAAGTCGCTGCTTGGCTCGACGTTGTCAAGGATTCCGTTGCGCTCCAGGTAGGAGAGGAGTCTCGCCACCGACTGAGAAGTCGCCCCGTGCTCTGTCGCAATCTCGCTCGCGTCCTTGGTACCGTCGAGACCATTCACGATGTGTAAGATCGTGTCGTCCGGAGTCCGCAAGCGCACCTGCTGCCTCGTGTTGGTCTTGAAGAACTCGACGACTCCGGCGCCGAGCGGGACGACGGAGACGCTTGGACTCAGCCTAGGGTTCACAGCCGCACCCCCTCCCCGCAGACGGGGCACTCCGGGTCCCTTCTCACGTCCAGGTAGCTGAGGCTCATGTCTCCGAAGAGCCACTCTCCCCGCGGCTTGTACGAGCAGCTCATGTCGACGATTCCCGTGAGGTACTTCACGATCTCAATGGCGGCGAAGGACGCGGAGAAGAGGGACATGGGTGAGAGCCCGCCGATCTCCAGGGCCCGGTCCTCGACGGGGTGCCTTGCGGGCTTCCAGTCCTTCAGGCTCTCCTTGAAGTAGCGTGCGTAGCACTCCACGCACGGCGTGACGTGAGGGATGACGAGCTCGCCCGTGCTCGCTAGATGGGCGTCGAAGCCCCCGGCGATGTAGTGGGCCTTGTCATGCTTGACACAGACCCGGGAGACCTTCGCGGAGGTGTAGCCGATGTACGGCTCGTCCATGGTGTTGACGACGAAGTCGCACTCAGAGACGATCGGCTCGATGTCGTCCTCGGGCCTCATGCTGGAGAACACCTCCTCGACGGAGACCTTCGGGTCTATTTCCCTGAGCCGTCTTGCCAGCGACTCGACCTTGGGCTTTCCGATGTCCGCGAGGTCGAAGTACAGGTGCCGGCTAGCGTCGGACGGCTCCACGACGTCGTAGTCGACCAACGTGAAGTGCCTGACGCCGGCCATGGCGAGCTCGATTGCGATGTCGCCTCCGACCGCCCCGCAGCCGAACACCGCCACATGGGACTCGGCCAGCCTCCGCTGGGCGAGCGGGCCGTCGGCCTCGTCCCCTAGGAATTCCGCGAAGTAGTTGGTCTGCCTCGCGTAGCGCTCCTCGTCGTCCCTTTCAAGGGGGGAGGTGCAACCAACCTCGGTGATGACCCTGCTCGCATGCAAGGACTCGAGCGTCCTGTCGATTGACTCGGGCTTCGCCCCGAGCTCCTCGAGCATGAGCTGCCTTAGCTCTCCGACCTGTCGGCGTCCGTCGATACGTTCGAGAAGGGCGACGGTCTCTTCGTTCACGCGGAAGGTCCGCCTCTTGCGAGAGTTCATGTAGTAGGCGGTGAGGTACGTCCCGTCGGTCAGGAACAAGTCGACCGAGTCCCTGACCTTAAAGACGGTTGAGTCCACAATGGTCATTAATCCCTCCCCATGCTTTCGCGAATCGATGCGAACTCACCGCTTGGGCATACGACGAGGGAGTCGATGAGGCTAATGTCCATGAGCTGTGCAGCTCCGCCTATCCTCTTCGTCAGTGCGATGTCGGGTTCGGTGATCTCGCAGACCCCGCTCGGGTGGTTGTGGGCGACGACGATGTAGGAGGCGTTCGAAAGCAGGGCGGTCCTCAGGATCTGCGCTACGGATGGCGTGACCCGATCGACTGAGCCCATGGCCACGGTGGAATAGCCAATCACCTTGTGCGTGCTGTCCAGGCACAATAGCCCGACGACCTCCGTGTTCATACGCCCAAGCGTCGACGTGAAGACCCTGCTGGCAGTCTCGACTCCGTACACGTAGGGTGAGTCTAAATCCACGTCTATGGCACCGCTTTGCACAAGCTCTATCCGCGTTACTGGTATCTGCATCTGCGAGCCAATCGAAAGCAAGCCGCACGCCAGGGAGCGGATGCGGCTTGCGGCCAAAACCGATAGCGGTCTGTGGGCTAGTACTGGATAACGCCGCCCTCGACTGCGAGGAACTTGCCCCACTCCTCCTCGGAGGCGACATAGCCGTCGCGCGTGCACACCCTGGTGCAACAGTCGGAGCGCTTGCCAGAGCATCCGCCGGTGTAGTCGGCGAAGAAGTCCTCCTCGGCGACCTCCTCGAAGACGAGATCCTTCAGGGTGCTGTCGGTGTTCTGCATCATGTCCATGTGGCCTCCTCGCCTAATAAAGACACTGATTACGCAGGTAGTGCGTCCCGTTTTGAGGGAATAAAGCACTACGGTAGATAATATCTAACTTGCGGGCGTGGCAACATAGCTGGCAGCTGAATCATTTCTGTTGGTAGCGGTATGAGCCTGAGCGAACTGTTTAGTGGGAAGGGTGAACACTATCGGTGGGTGTCATGCTTGATTTCACGGCTCAAGCCTTCCGCCACCGCGCCCATGGCGAGCCCCTCGCGAGCCATGCGGCGGCGGTGCGCGCTGGGGCATGGCCAGCGCGCCGCCCCCGTGGCTCCGTCTCCACGGAAACTGCACTTGGGGAGGGGTGTTCTGCCCCTCCCTTCCGTGCCGTGTGGCCTTATCGCGCTAAGCCCCCAGCGCGCGCATCCTCCCTCCCGTCGGCATGCGGTAGCCCACGGCCTCGCACCAGTCTGCGAGGAACCCGCGCTGCGCTGCGGTCACCTGCCTGTTGTGGCTCTGGAACGCCTGACGTATCGCGCCGCTCCTCACCTCGACGGTCACGAGCGGCCTGTCGGGGTCGCTTAACTTGCGCATGAGCCAGAGGTCGGTTTGGCCGCTGGCGTACTTGTCGATGAACCCGGCCACGCAGTTGTGCTGCGCGTTGGCCTCGTCGAGGATCTCGCGCACGGTGGCTGCGGGGCGGAAGGTAGCCGTCCGACTCGAAGCCTTTGCCGCCCAGCTCGGCGGCGTCGCTTGCCTCGTGGCGGCGCATCTCGCGCTCGCGCTCAAGCTCCGCGAGAAGCACTGCGGGGTACCTGTCCTCCACGCTTCCCCTCACCCTCTGCTGCATGTCGAGGGCGTCCGCCCACAGCTGGATGTTGTACGAGCGGGTGCGGCGGCGCTGTGCGGGCAGGTCCAGCAGGGAGAGCGCGTACTCGCATGCTCGGCGCGGCTCGAACGCGATGCCCCTCCACTTCATGGAGCGCAGGGCGAATGCGAACCTCGGCAGGAAGTCGGCGGTGCCTCCCCTCGGGTGCTCGGTGCTCTTGTCGAGGTAGCCCCTAAGCAGGCCGCGCGTCACGTCCCGCCCCATGCTCGCCGCGAACTGCGAGACGTAGAGCCTGTCGCGGAAGCACTCGACGGTTGCCTCGTCGCGCCCCTCGCCGTAGAAGGCCGTGAGGCGGAGCGCCGCGCTGAGCGCCTCGCGGCAGTGGTTGTGTCCCATCTGAGGCTCCACGAGCCTCCACACGAGGTTGACGTGCTCCAACGAGCTGCTCGGGTTCCACTTGGCGTTGCCCCCCCATGCGGGACGCCGCCCACGCCTCGACATGCACCATGTCGTGCTTGCACATCTCGCGGAAGTCCCCGCAGCCGAGCATGGCGACGAGGGCGGTCTTGCCCTTCGCGTCGTAGTCCTGCAGCGGCTGGCGGCTCCATGGCGGCGTGAGGGCGTCCTCCGTGGCCCCCTTGCAAAAGGTTCCGAGCCTCGCGGTGGTGAGCGCGTGGCGGCTCCCTGTGCGCTCGTCGGTGAGGTAGTACTGCACCTGCGTCACGAGCAGCACGAGCATCTGGCTCCTGCCCCGCACCTGCGCCTGAACGCGCAGTCCGCGCCGTCCATGAGCACGCGCTCGAACTTGGGTGCGGGCTGCTCGCGCTTGGCCTTGGGCGTCTCGCGCTCGATGTCCCCGTGGACGATGAGGCTGCACACGTCCACCTTCTCGTCGATGCCGAGGTTGAGCATCAGCTGGGTCTGCATGTCTTGTCCTCCCGTCTGGTCAGGCGGGGGGAATCCCCTTCGGTCCCCCTGGGGCGGGCCATGCAAGGCGGAGGGACACGGGTGGGCTGGGCAGTCCCTCCGGCGTCACCGGGAGCGGGATGTGGGAGGGGCCCGCGACGGTGTGCAAGGCTTGCCCGCAGGGGGTCCGAAGGGGATTGTGGATTGGCAACCCCTATTTGGACAGTTATTCAGAGGCTGAGGCCCGCATTCCCGAACTCGACCGGACTCACGTAGCCTAGCCTCGAGCGCAGCCTGAAATGGCTGTACCGGCGGACGTAGTCGTTCGGCCTGACCTGCAGCTCGTGCAACGTCGGGAAGCTCTCCCCGTAGACGGGCTCGGCCTTCAGCGTCTCGTTCGTCGCCCCGCCGGCCGAGTTGTCGTACGGGCGGCCCTTCCTCGGGAGGGACCTTTCGTTTCCGGATGCCCCCAGGGGGCCGCCGATGGCGGTGCCGTCGGGTTCGCTGCCCCTGTCGGCATGGAACGCCTGGGCGTCCGCCGGGGGGGAAGGCAGGCGTGGCGATTGGCCTCGCAGGCCAGGACGGGCTCCCGCGCGAGCGGGCCCCGCCGCTTCCGTGCGGATGTCGGAGCCGCCTGTCTCAGGACGTCGGCCTCCATCCTGAGGCGCCCGTTCTCGCGCTCGGGCTCGATGATGCGCTCCTGCCCGGGGTGCGGCTGTCGGCCGCCTGGCTGGAGTCCGTTGCGTTGATGGCGCTGATCCAGCGCCGCAGAGCCGGCCGGCCGAGACCGTGCTCAGCCATGATTTCATGTGGCGGCTTGCCGCCGTTGCAAAGCTCGACTATCTGCCCCTGGACTTCTCGGTGAAGCGCCTGGGATGCTTCGGATCGGACATCTCTTCCCGCCTTTCTCGGGTACCTCCCGTACCTCATGAAACTGTCCAGGATAGTATAGCCAATCCATCTCGGTGACCACGACCCTGAGGACCTCGAGCGCGTCCTCGGCCGTCACATCGCCCGGGGACTCGCGTGCGAGCTTCGCGATTGTGTTGAGCGCCGCCACCGACTGGTTGTAGAGCGTGCCTATGGAGCGCAGGTTGCGCACGATGCCGTGGGAGGTCTCGTAGTCGAAGGCGACGGTGCCTATCCCCATGCACGTCCCGCCGTCCGCGAAGCAGTGAACCAGCGGCCTCACGACCTGGCTCCTGGAGCAGCCCATCTCGGCGGAGGCCCGGTCCAGGGCCCCGAGCTCGCCGTCGGAGACACGGACGTTAAGGCGCCTCGGCATGGCGTCACGGCTCAAGTCGGTCACCCCCCAGGGGCGCGGGGCATTCCCCGCAGAGGGATCCCGCGGAACCTGCGCGACGCGGCGAAGGAGGCGGCGGAGCTGAAGGGGCTCAGCCTCACCGCCTACGTGAAGATGTGCCTCATCGAGAGCCTGTCGAAGGGAAGCAAGGAATGACGCATCCCCCCTTCTTCGACAACAAGGCGAGCATCGTGAAGGACGACCTGGTATCGACCATCAGGTCCGGAGACCGCGTGTCGGTCGCAGCCGAGGTCTTCTCGATGTACGCCTACCAGGAGCTCAAGGAGCAGCTCGACGGCCTCGACGAGTTCCGCTTCATCTTCACGTCGCAGGCGTTCACCAGGAGCCGGCCCCCCCCAAGCAGGAGCGGGAGTTCTACATCCCCCGACTCGCCCGGGAGAAGGGGCTGTGCGGGACGCAGCTGGAGATCCGCCTCCGAAACGAGCTGATGCAGAAGTCGGTCGCCTCCGAGTGCGTCCGGTGGATCCGCCGGAAGGCCAAGTTACGCATCCCGTACTCGGCGAAGATTGAGGAGAGGGAGCTCGGCGGCAGGGGGTGCTTCCTCGTCGACGGCAACCGTCTCGTCGCCTGCTTCGACACGGAGGTGGGGACGGAGACCATCGAGGAGATGGCAAGGCTGGAGCCCGACTACGCGGTGATGCGCGATGCCTCCATGAGGGACGATGCGACGCAGGCGAACTTCGAGGAGCTGTTCAAGACCTACAGCCCCGACACCGTGCGGCGGGTGATATAGCGTGTGTGATGCTATGGGGTACGTGACATGCGAGGTGGCTCGATGACACTCAAGAACAAGCTCGGCATTACCGACGAAATAGAGCTTGCCCATGAGAAGGAGCGCATATCGAAGCTCGCTGCCCTCAGAATCTACCGCGACGGGACGCTGGATTCGCTCGCGCCAGGCACCTTCGGTGCGCTCAAAGCAATAGATGTAGCCCTCTTCGGCGATATCTATGACTTTGCTGGCAAGGTCCGCACCGTGAATCTTGCGAAGGGAAACTTCCGTTTTGCATCTGCGCTCTATCTAGAGTCTGCCATCAGCTCGATTGAAGCCATGTCGCAGGACGGCTTCGACCAGATCGTGGAGAAATACGTGGAGATGAACATTGCCCACCCCTTCCGCGAGGGCAACGGACGCTCGGGGCGTATCTGGCTCGACCATATCTTCCGCAGGGAGCTCGGCCTCACGGTCGACTGGAGCCGCATAGGCCGTGATGACTACATGCTTGCGATGGAGCGCAGTCCAATACGTGATCTCGAAATCAAGATGGAGCTCAAACAGGCGCTCTCTGACGACCTCCAGAACGTTACTCTCCTCGCGCGCAGCGTCGATGCTTCCTATTCCTACGAAGGCTATGATGCCTACCGCGCCGAGGATCTGGGGCCCCATAGCGCTGATGGGGGCAATGCGCGATGAGGCTCAAGTTCAAGGTGCAGCAGTACCAGACGGACGCGACGGGCGTGCGGTTCGTCTTCAGTCACTCGGCCCATCGCGAGGGCTGGGACAACCCCAACGTCTTCCAAATCTGCACGCTCAAGGAGTCGGGATCGGAGAACTCCAAGCGCCAGGAGGTCGGCCGCGGAGTTGTTCCCGGGGCACAGACGCAAGTCTGCACCATTGGGGCAGCTCACGCGGCCACCCTGTCAGCTCCGTCCTCCTCGCCCAACCTGGCCACCGTGGGTGTACAGGATGGACTATTTGCTGTCCGTGGAGTTCTGAAAACCAGCTGGTTTGTCACGCCATTCCATGCTCCTTTTCGGGTACCAAACAGCCCCTGCTTACGCTGATGAAGGGTGATGAGATTGTCGAGGTCCACGAAGAAGCGTCCGATGAGGGCCTGTTCTCCCTTGTCAGGTACGGGGACCTCAATCTCCATTACCTTTCCCTTGGAGATATTGAAACGCGAAATCCCCTGAGCGAGCATCTCGACCTGGTTGCGAAACGAATCGGCCCTCAGCATGTAGGCAAGATAGCTCGGGTCGAAGGTGCCATCTTGGCGGTACCCGAAACAGAAGCTATTCAGATAGAGATTGTCGAGGTCAGAGGGCCAAACACAGGACATTCCAACTTCCTCAGGCGTCTCCGAGGAAACCGTGAAGAGGGCATCGCCCCCGCGCACGACATTCTGGCTAGGGTCGATTTCGACCCGCTCAAGTCTTAAAGCGTCGCCGACAGGATTATCAAAGACGTTGGTGTAGGGGACAAACCATGCTGCACCGTGGCCAAAGTCCTCCTTCGACTTACCGGTCAAGCCGCCAAAAGCGGTGCCCATGTCCCCCAACTTACGCTGTTCCCAAGTGTTGGCACAGAGGCTAGAATAACGTCAAATGTAATGCATCTTGCTTTCTACGGAGGGTGCTCATGAAGTACTCGGAACTCGTTGATTCCGGTGCCACACCTACTGAGATTCAAGGTTTCCTCACGAACTCGGAGAGCGTCTCGGTGACGCTCAGGATGCCCCGCAGCCTGCGGGACTCCGCCAAGGAGGCGGCGAGCCTATCCGGGATGAGCCTAGCTTCCTATGTCAAGATGTGTCTCATCGACCGCCTGTCAGGGGCCGACCGCAAATGATCGAGCTCACCACGATGACCGTCCGGCTCATAGGCAGCAAGCCGGACGGAATCAGGATCTGTCACGTCGAGGGAGAGTCGCTCACGACCGTGGTCGTCCCCCGCGAGCTGCTCTCCGAGGCGAAGAGGCTGCCAGACATCCCGAAGAGGGGCGTCTACTACCTCCTGGACGAGGACCACGGTGTCATCGGCCGCGTGTACGCGGGGCAGACCACCCAGGGCCTGTCTCGGCTTGACGCCCACAAGTCCAGGAAGGAGTTTTGGAACAAGGCCGTCATGTTCCTGGACGACGAGTCGAACATGGACAGGGACGTTCTGGACGCGCTCGAGGCTGACGCGATCGGCTACGTCCGTTCGCACGGCTCGTACGAGACCGACAACCTCGAGACCCCGCAGCCCTACGTGAGCCCGTACAAGGAGCAGACGGTAATGCGCCTGCACAAGAGCATCCTCTTCCGGATGGCCGTTCTTGGCTTTGGGCTCGACCGCACGGACGCCGCGATCACAGGCAGCCATACGGTCTTCCACACCAGGAGGAACGGCATCGTCGCGAAAGGGCGTTACGACGAGCGCACAGGGAGGTTCTCGGTCCTCGCGGGCTCGCAGGTCGACCTCTCCCGGCCTGTCCTCAAGAACGTTGGCGCCGCGGACGCGAGGCGGGAGCTCTTCGGGGAAGGGTCTGGGGTGTCCGTCCTGCGGGACGACTTGGCATTCGGCAGCCCGAGCTCGGCTGCGGTGTTCGTTCTAGGGGGAAGCCAGAACGGCTGGACCGAATGGGTAAACGAGGCGGACGAGACTCTAGATGCCGTCTACAGGGGGAAGGGGAAAGAGACCCGATGAACAAGCAGCAGCTAGCCGCTCGAATCTGGGCGTCGGCCAACGAGATGCGCTCTAAGATCGAGGCTAGCGAGTACAAGGACTACATCCTCGGCTTCATCTTCTACAAATTCCTCTCTGACCGTGAGGAGCACTTCCTGCTCAAGAACGGCTTTGACAGGGAGAGCATGGAGACGGTCAGGGAGGACGACCCCGAGACCCTCTCCTACGTGCAGAACAACCTGGGCTACTTCATCTCATACGATGACCTTTACTCGACGTGGCTCGCCAAGGGCTCGGACTTCGGCGTCTCGGACGTCCGAGATGCCCTTTCCGCCTTCTCCCGCCTCATAAAGCCGTCCCACAAGAACGTGTTCGACAAGATCTTCGACACCCTCGAGACCGGCCTCTCGAAGCTGGGAGACACCTCCGGGGCGCAGACCAAAGCCATCAGCGCGCTCCTGCAGCTCATCCGCGACATCCCGATGGACGGCAAGCAGGGCTACGACGTGCTCGGCTACATCTACGAGTACCTGATCAGCAACTTCGCCGCCAACGCCGGCAAGAAGGCGGGCGAGTTCTACACCCCGCACGAGGTCTCCATTCTCATCGCCCAAATTGTGGCACAGAACCTGGCGGGCCGCGGCGAGGTTACCGTCTACGACCCGACCTCGGGGTCGGGCTCGCTGCTCATAACCATCGGCGAGGCGGTCGCCCGCCAGCAGGGCTACCGCGGGTCCATCAAGTACTACGCGCAGGAGCTAAAGGAGAATACCTACAACCTCACGCGCATGAACCTCGTGATGCGCGGCATCGCGCCGGACAACATCGCGTGTCGCTGCGGCGACACGCTCGAGGACGACTGGCCGTGGTTCGAGGAGGGACACCCCGAGTCCTACGAGCCGCTCTTCGTGGACGCGGTTGTCTCGAACCCGCCGTACTCTCAGCGCTGGGACCCCGAGGGCAAGGACTCCGACAGGCGCTTCGACGGCTACGGCGTTGCCCCCAAGAGCAAGGCCGACTACGCCTTCCTGCTGCATGACCTCTACCACCTGAAGCCAGACGGTGTGATGTGCATCGTCCTGCCGCATGGTGTGCTGTTCCGTGGCGGCGAGGAGGAGAAGATCCGCACCGCTCTCGTGGAGAACGAGAACATCGACGCTGTCATCGGCCTACCCGCCAACATCTTCTTCGGCACCGGGATCCCCACGATAGTGATGGTGCTCAAGAAGCGCCGGCAAAGCGACGACGTGCTGATAATCGATGCCTCGAAGGGCTTCGTGAAGGACGGCAAGAACAACAGGCTCCGCGCCTGCGATATTCGCCGCATCGTTGATGCATACCAAAGCCGGAAGGACGTCGAGCGCTTCTGCCGCGTGGTCCCAAAGCAGGAGATCCGCAACAACGGCTACAACCTCAACATTCCGCGCTACGTCGATTCGTCTGAGGCTCCAGAGACCTGGGACATCTACGCGACGATGTTCGGCGGGATTCCCGTCGCCGAAGTCGACGCGCTCAGGCACTACTGGGACGCGCTGCCTGGCCTACGCGACGAGCTCTTCGAGTCGGCCGGCGGTGCAACCGTGCGCCTCAGGCCGGAAGACGTAGGTGAGACCGTGAGGGACAGTCACGCCGTTCGCGATTACTTGGACTCCTATGACTCGCGCTTCTCCGACTTTGGGCAGTGGCTCTACGACGAGCTCGTTGACGAATCCTCGCTCATCAACCTGCCGACCGAGGAGGACAGGCTCGCCCGGGAGGTCTTCGACAGGCTCGGGGGCGAGAAGCTGGTGGACCCCTACGATGCCTACCAGGTCCTCGATGACTCCTGGAGGGGTATCGAAGCCGACCTCGAGGTCATCCAGACCGAGGGCTTCGACGCCGTCAGGAAGGTTGACCCCAACATGGTGACGAAGAAAAAGAAGGACAAGGAAGTGGAGGTGCAGGATGGTTGGCGCGGTCATGTGCTGCCATTCGACCTCGTCCAGCATGAGCTGCTGGCCGACGGCCTGCTTGCCCTCAATTCCATCAGCGACCGCATGACGGCCATCGACGGGGAGCTCTCCGAGATCATCGAAGGCCTCTCGGAGGACGACAAGGCCGCCCTTGGCGAGGCGCTTAACGACGCGGGCGACGCCTTTGTGGCCTCCAAGCTGAGGAAGGCGGTTAAGGACCTGCGCTCCGATGGCGACCAAGACGAGCTTGCTGACCAGGTCGAGAAAGCCCGGGCCCTGCTCGATGAGCAGAAGGCGACGAAGAAGGAAGAGAAGAGTCTCTCCGCAAAGCTCGAGGCAAGTACAAAGAGCTCTATCGAGGCACTTTCTGACCAACAGGCGCGCGAACTCTTGGACGCCAAGTGGAACCGTCCAATCGAGGACGGAATCGCTGCCCTCTCTCGCGCAGAAATTGACAGCCTTATTGACAGAGTCAAGGACCTCTCCCATAAGTACGAGACAACGTTCGCCGAGGTGGACGAGCAAATTCGCACGGAGGAGAGCAATCTTTCGCAGATGCTTGGACAGCTTACGGGTAACGATAGTGACATGGCTGGCATTCACGAGCTCATGGAGCTTCTGGGGGGCGAGGCTCGATGAGCGGCAATGTCCCGGCTATTCGCTTCGCCGGATTCACTGAACCTTGGGAACAGCGTAAGGCTAGAGATATATTTGAGATCATGGATGACAGGGGCCATCCTAAGCTCCCTGTCCTATCCGCAACCCAAGATTTGGGCATGATCAGGCGTGACGATTCAGGCCGCTACGTAGGTCACGACGCAAGCAATGAGGTGGGGTACAAGAGGGTAATCCCCGGCAGCTTCGTGGTGCACTTAAGGTCGTTTCAGGGTGGATTTGCGCACTCTCCTATTGAGGGCATCACATCTCCTGCTTATACAGTTTTCGCAGCTAGATGCTTATCTTTTCAGTCGGATAGGTTCTGGAAACACTGGTTTATGTCGCCAAGGTTCATTCATGACCTTGGTACGGTTACGTATGGCATACGCGACGGTCGCAGCATCAATGTTGATGAGTTTATGGATACCTTGCAAGCATATCCGTCTTTCGAGGAACAGAAGCTCATTGGATTGACGCTCGATTCCCTCGACAGCCTCATCACCCTTCATCAGCGTAAGCACGACCAGCTAGCGACGTTGAAGAAGTCGCTCCTCGATAAGATGTTCCCGAAGCCCGGCTCCGATGTTCCCGAACTCCGCTTCGCCGGATTTACTGAACCTTGGGAACAGCGTAAGTTGGGGGAGCTAGCTTCTGAGTTTCAAAGTGGGGACTTCATCCCGGCAAGCGATATCGCAGACAGCGGCCCATATCCCGTCTATGGCGGAAATGGTCTGCGGGGCTACACGGATCATTACAACCATGATGGCTTGTATGCACTCATAGGCAGACAGGGAGCACTTTGTGGAAACGTCAATTCCGCAGATGGCAAGGCCTATTTCACTGAACATGCCGTAGCTGTAAGCGCCAACGAAAGCAATGACACTGGCTTCATGCTTTACCTTCTTGGACGCATGAATCTTGGTCAATACTCCGGTCAATCCGCGCAGCCGGGACTTGCCGTTGGAGTGCTCAAGGCAATCGAAACCTTTGTGCCAGACAAGTCTGAACAGCGTGCAATCGGTTCCCTCTTCGCCCGCCTCGACAGCCTCATCACCCTTCATCAGCGTAAGCACGACCAGCTCGCGACACTGAAGAAGTCGCTCCTCGACAAGATGTTCGTGTAGGAGGATAAGCCACGTATGGCAGACACATTCAAGAACGAAGCAGAGTTCGAAACTGCCCTCGTAAACCGTCTTAAGGACTTCGGATGGACGGGTGGCGTTCTCCATCAGCCCGATGAGCAGGACCTACTCGACAACTGGGCTCATATTCTCTATAAGAACAATCCGGGCATCGACAGACTCAACGGTTGCCCGCTCACTCAGGGCGAGATGCAGCAGATTCTCGAGCAGATCGCCGCGCTGCGAACCCCAATGAGGCTCAATGGATTCATCAACGGGAGGACCGTTTCCATCAAACGTGACAACCCTGATGACGCCGCTCACTTCGGCAAGGAAGTGAGCCTTTACATCTACGACAGGCTCGACATCGCAGCAGGCAGAAGCATGTACCAGATAGCCGAGCAGCCGCGCTTCAAGGCGACATCGGCCCGGCTCAACGATCGTCGCGGCGACGTGACGCTGCTCATCAACGGAATGCCGCTGATCCACATCGAGCTCAAGCGCAGCGGCGTCCCCGTGTCTCAGGCATGCAACCAGATACAGAAGTATGCGCACGAGGGCGTCTTCTCGGGGCTATTCTCTCTCGTTCAGATATTCGTTGCCATGGAACCCGCCGAGACGGTCTACTTCGCCAACCCAGGTGCCACGGGTGACTTCTCGCTCTTCCGCTTCCACTGGGCCGACTTCAACAACGAGCCCATAAACGACTGGAACGAGGTGGTGAGGTACCTGCTCTCCATCCCCATGGCCCACCAGCTCATAGGCTTCTACTCGGTGGCCGATGACAAGGATGCGACGCTCAAGGTCATGCGCAGCTACCAGTACTACGCTGCCTCGGCAATCTCCGACAGGGTGAGGAAGTCGAGGTGGGACAAGGAAAGTGCGAGAGGAGGCTACGTGTGGCACACCACCGGATCGGGCAAGACGATGACGAGCTTCAAGAGCGCCCAGCTCATCGCCGACTCGCATGATGCGGACAAGGTGGTATTCCTCGTGGATAGGATAGAGCTGGGCACCCAGTCGCTCGACGAGTACCGCAACTTCGCCGACGACTCAATGAGTGTGCAGGCGACCGAGGACACCGACGTGCTCAGGGCGAAGCTCAAGAGCGATGACCCCGCCGACACGCTCATAGTGACGTCCATACAGAAAATGAGTAACATCCACGAGCACGACGGCGGACTCACTGAGCGCGACCTCGACCGTATACGCAAGAAACGCATCGTATTCATCGTGGACGAGTGCCATCGCTCAACCTTCGGCGACATGATGCAGACCATCAGGAGGACCTTCTCAACGGCGATGCTGTTCGGTTTTACCGGCACGCCCATCCAGGACGAAAACCAGAAGAAGCAGAACACCACCACCGACGTGTTCGGCGACGAACTGCACCGCTACAGCATCGCTGACGGAATACGCGACCACAACGTGCTGGCCTTCGATCCATGCATGGTCTGCACGTACAGGGACCGTGACGTTAGGCGCGAGGTGGCCCTCGAGAAAGCCCGGGCCGACAGCGAGCCCGACGCCCTTGCGGACCAGAAGAAGCGCAAGACATACCTCAGGTACATGGACCCCTCCCAGGTGCCCATGGCGGGCCGCCGGACCGCAGATGGCAGCTGGGAGAAGGGTATAGAGGATTATCTGCCAGAGAGCCAGTACCGGGGCATGGACGGCGACGGCTGCACCGGCGGGACGCCCTGCGACCACTTCAGGATGGTCTTCGAGGACGTCATGGACGGATGGACGACCCTCTCGCACGGCGGGAAGTTCCATGCGATCCTTGCCACATCTAGCATCCCCGAGGCCATCACCTACTACCGGATGTTTCGCGACGGAGCGCCCCAGCTCAAGGTGACGGCGCTCTTCGACCCCAACATCGGCAATGACAACCCGGACAACCCGACGGGGACGCTCTTCAAGGAGGACGGTCTCGTCGAGATCCTCGAGGGCTACTCGAAGCTTTTCCCCGGCAAGGACTACGCCATCCCCACGCATGCCGCCTTCAAACGAGACGTTGCCGCACGTCTAGCGCACAAGAAACCCTATGTGGGAATCGATCGCCACCCCGAGGAGCAGCTCGACCTTCTAATCGTTGTGAACCAGATGCTGACGGGCTTCGACTCCAAGTGGGTAAACACGCTCTACCTCGACAAGGTCCTCGAGTACGAGGGCCTCATCCAGGCGTTCAGCCGCACGAACAGGGTCTTCCCCGGCAATGAGAAGCCCTTCGGCGTGATCCGCTACTACCGAAGGCCGCACACGATGCGGCAAAACGTGGACGATGCCGTGCGGCTCTACTCGGGGGACCGTCCGTTCGGCCTGTTCGTGGACAAGCTCGAGAGCAACCTGGAGCACATCAACATGTGCTTCGAGGATATCAGGGGCGTGTTCGAGGGCTATGGGGTGAAGAACTTCGAGAGGCTTCCCGATTCGGATGCGGCATGCGCGAGGTTCGCCAAGCTGTTCAAGCAGCTCTCCGACCTCATCGAGGCCGCAAAGGTGCAGGGGTTCACCTGGGGGAAATCTACTTACAAGTTCCATCGCGATAGCGAAGAGGAAACCGAGGTCGTGATGACGCTCGACCAGCAGGCGTACCTCGTCCTCGCCCTGCGCTACAAGGAGCTCTTCGAGCGGGAATCAGGCGACGGGTCGGATGACGTGCCGTTCGACATCGATGGTTACCTCACGGAGATAGACACCGGGCGGATCGACACCGACTACATGAACGAGAACTTCGCCAAGTGGCTCAAGAAGATTGACGAGGGCGAGGAGGCCAAGGCCGCTCTCGAGCTTCTTCACAGCTCCTTCGCGAGCCTCACCCAAGAGCAGCAGACAGCGGCCGAGCTCGTCATCCACGCGGCACAGCGTGGCGAGTTGGAGGTCGTGCCTGGCAAGACGCTCATGGACTACATCAACGACTTCCAGAAAAGAGGTAAGGACTCGCAAGTAAATGCACTGGTTTCGGCAATCGGCGTGGACGAGGGGAAACTGCGTGATCTCATGGCGCGTCACGTGACCGAGGACAACATCAACGAGTACGGTCGCTTCGACGCGTTAAAGGAGACCGTTGACCTCGGCAAGGCGCGGGACTACTTTGTCGGGAAGGAAGGCAAGCCAATACCGCCGTTCAAAGTGAACATGAGGGTGGACAAGCTCCTGCGTGAGTTTGTTATACAGGGCGGTTTTGATATCCAGGATGGCGGCTCGGGAACAGCGTAAGCTGGGAGAGCTTTGCGCCTTTGACAAAGGACGCGGCTACTCTAAGGCAGACATCCGGGAGTCAGGTACCCCAATCGTGCTCTACGGTCGCCTCTACACGCATTACGAATCGGTGATTCAAGACGTTGACACGTTTGCCGAGCCCAAGGATGGGTCGCTCTACAGCCACGGCGGAGAGGTGGTCGTACCAGGCTCTGGGGAGACCGCAGAGGACATCGCCGTAGCGTCGCATATTGCCAGCTCAGGAATACTGTTGGGTGGAGACCTCAACGTAATCACGCCTTCTCCGGCAATCGATTCGACCTTTCTGGCCATAGAGATTACGAGTGGTTCTCCGCACTACCAGCTAGCTACGAAGGCCCAGGGGAAGTCAGTAGTACACATCCACAACGAGGACATCGCCGAAGTGGATTTCAGCTACCCAACCACTCCTGAACAGCGCCAGATTGGCACACTCTTCTCTTGTTTCGATAGTCTCATCACCCTTCATCAGCGAGAGTCGCCCTTTTGACTTACGCTGACGGTTAGACAAGGCTGGTGAGAGAGCGCATCACCAGATCCACATCCTTGTTCTCCAGCTCCTGGATGATATGGAGATAGGTCTTCTCTGTGGTGTTCATGCTGGCATGGCCTAGCCTCTTCGCGACGCTCGCTATTGACACCCCTGCGAAGAGGAGCAGGGAGGCGTGCGTGTGGCGCAGCCCGTGTATCGTGATTACTGGCACCCCAGACTTCTTGCATAGCCTCGCGAGGGTGTTGTTTGCCGTCGAGTTGTAGATCTTCTCGTTCTCTCTGACGAAGACGGGGCGTTCTTCTGGAAGGTCCTTTACCAGGACGGAGAACTGAACTATCAGCTGCCAGTCAATCTGGACCTTCCTGATAGAGGACCGGTTCTTTGTCGGCACGAAGCCCCCGCCGTTCTTGTAGTCCCAAGTTTTGCTTACAGACAGCGTCTGCCTGGTGAAGTCGAAGTCTGACGGGGTGATTGCGAGCGCCTCGGAAAATCGCAAACCGGTCTTTGCGACCAGAAGGATGAACCACTCCCAGCTGATCTCTGGCCCCAAATCGAGGCTAGCGAGCAATCTATGGAGCTCGAACTGGTTAAGATAACGGCTCTTCTTCGGGCGCGGTGGCTTTCCCTTGACGATTGCCTTCCTAGTCGGGTCTCTGGGCACGAGCCCGTCATCGACCGCATCGAGCACGGCCCCCTTTAGCAGGTGATGGAAGTCCATCGTGGTCTGCCGCTCGTGCTCCTTCGCGTAACCGTTGAGAATCCTCTGGTAGGAGACCCGATCGAGCTCCGACAGTTTCATGTCTGGCGCTAGTCTCTCTATCCAAGCAAGTGCAAGATGGTACTTGTTGAGCGTCACTTGCCTTACTGCATTTTCCTTGTATATGGAAATCCATTCCTTGTAGTAGTTGCAGAACAGGTCATTGCCGGAAAGTTCGTTAAGCATCGTTCACCTCGATAATGCATGCAGGGCGACTCTCTTCTTATGGATGGAACCAGCGGAATTGGAATACCGCAAGAAGGAAGTGAAGACTCACGCTGACGGTGGGGGGGAGGCCGCGGGAGGCTTGGCTGCGGCCGTGGCGGCAGGAAATGGGCGACCGCCCGGGTTTCCCCGAGCGTTCGCCTTCCTGCCGCGGGCGGTCTTCGTGGTCTGACGTCCTAGGCCACTCCCTGCTCTCCACCCACTGCCAGGCGCCTATGAGATGGCGGAGCCTCACCTGGCGCTCTCCCGTCGCGACGACGGAGACAACGTTGTGGCGTATCGCGTCCACGTCGCCGTGGTCCGCCAGGTAGAGCAGGCACGCGCGCCTCATCGTCGCGAACTCGGCGGCGCCCACGCTGAGCTCGGGCATACTGGCCGAGCCCTCCTCGTATGCGGAGATGACGGCCACGAGCACCGTCTCGTCCCCCGCATTGCCATGCGACACGCCTCGGCGAGCTCCCCTGCCAAGCGCCCCAGGAGGCACGTGGCGGCGTCCGCAGCGTCCCTCGGCGCGGAGAAGAGGTCGACGTACTCCATGACCGCCGAGACGTCCTTCTCCGCGAATGCGACCTCTTCGAGGTCCGCGTTGCCTCAAGCGTCGTAGATCCACCTCATGGCATTTCCTCCAGTCCTCGCGGCCGCTTGATGTGGCAGCCATGCTACGACGGACGGGAGTGATTGATGGCAATGCGTCGCGGGGATTCTCCGGGCAAATGTCGGGAATTTGGTGCCGGTGCCGACGACCCGCGAATCGTGACATCCGGCACCCAGACGCCTTGCGCCGGACCCGCCTTGGATGGCGGTCGGATCGGTCACCCTTGCAGGAGTGTCGCAAGCATGCCCCAAGGCCGACACACCACGATTCCGGAAGGCGTCGGCCGCGCTGGAGCTGAAAGGCAAAAAATTAGGCGGAGGCGCTCGCGCGTCCCCGCCACATAAAACCCTCTCGGGTCTTGACATCCGTATTCACTATACCCATTCAGAACCAGCGGTCGACCAGCCCGGCGGGGAATTCCATGGAAGCCTCCGCCGAGGCGTCGGGGCGGGTGATGGAGAGCACGGACCTAATGCCACCGGCAAGGGTACGGAGCTCGGCTGGCGCCTCGTCGGCGAGCGCGGTCCCCTCGGCCATGCGCCTGTGGAGGAGCAGGAGCGAGGCTATCTGCTGGAGGCGCGGGTTCCTCATCCTGGATGCCCTAGGCCTCTTCGAGAAGCCCGGTCCAGCAGTGCCCCTGCACATGCGCCATGCGGATGCGGCCCTATGCTTTCCGGCTCATAGATCTTTTTGCGGCTGCAAGCACCAGCGGGTTTGTTACCGGAATGTCCTCGATATCCTTTTTGAGCTTCAGCGCCTTCATCTGCGTGTCCGCATAATCGACATTCAGCTCAAGGCCAGACACGAAGCTGGCCCCGGCAGAGTTCACGAACACGATAGGCCATGCCATCTCGAGGGATGTTGCCAGACGACCCGCGGCTCCGGCCTCCTTGAGCAGGGCCTCTTCGCCGCCTGCCATCTTCTGGAACTCGCTCTTCATACCGGTATCGGTACTTCCGGGCAGCACTGTGTTCACGCGGATACCCTTCTTGCCAAGCTCAGTCGAGAGGCGCGCTGCATAGTAGCTGATGCATCTCTTTGCAAAGATGTAGGCGAAGGTCGAAGGAGAAGACTTCTCAAGGTGCGCGATGGCCTCCTGGACCGCATCCCAGGACGAGGAGGATATAACCTTCTCCTCCTCTTTCCGGTACTTCATCCAGTTGAGTCCGGCGGTGGACGATACGTACATGATTGCTCCGCCAGCGCTCATGCGTGTCTTCAAGTACTGCTCGGTAATGTACCAGTTTGCCGTGTAATCGCAGTTGAACGTAGTGGCGTAGTCGGTTTTCAGACCGCTGAGCCCGGCTATTCCGAAGTAGCAGTCGATGTGGTCAGGGATCTTGAGGAATGCCTGGTCAATTGCTGCCTGGTCGGACAGGTTGACCATTATGTACTCATTGATCCCCTCGACAGGGCACTCGCGCATGTCAAGCGCGTAAACCTCTGCGCCAAGCTCTGCCAGGATCTTGGTGGTCGCAAGCCCCATGCCACTTGATGCGCCGGTAACAACGCACTTCTTCCCCTCGTATCCCAAGAGTTCGTCAATCATCGCAGTCTCCTCCCTCGATATAGTGTGCTGTGGCTGAGTGTACTGGCATGGCTGTGGGGCAAAGCATGCGGAGACGTGGGCCTGAGACAGGTGGGGAGGATGTGTCTCATGTATTCGAGCGAGATGTCTATCATGCATGCCCTTTTCACCATCATGGACAAGAAGGCTCTGCCAGACGTCACCATGCGCGAGATTGCGCAGGAAGCAGACGTCTCGCGCGCAACGCTGTACCGGCACTTCTCCTCGCCCGAAGACATCGTTCGGCGTTGGCTCCGAGAGCTTTGCCGAAAGGTGGTAACCGATCAGGATTCGTGGGAACCTAACAGCCGCGAGGCAATCCTGCATGCCTTTACCGTGCTCTACGGTGAGAGAGGCACCCTCAGGTGTCTGGCTCGGCAGGGACTGGACCATGAGGTGGCCCGTGCCATGTACGACGCGACCCTGTACCAGGTCCGACGACTCGACGTTCTGCATAGCAATTATCAGATCTATTACTTTGCGGGCGCCTCGATGGGGTTGCTTTCGTGCTGGACTAGGGGAGGCATGAAGGAAAGCCCTGAGGAAATCACTGACATCTTCATCGAGCTTCTCCATGGCTACATGGATGTGCACGGCTCCCAGGACCAATAGCTCTCAATGGCGTTCTGCGCCTCGAGCAAGTCCTTGGGTGGTGCAATCGCCAGAGGACGGTCTTCTCGCCGTCCTCTGGCCACGTTTGACGCGTCCTCGCAGTCGCGCAGTCTCGTTATCCCCCGCACGGCATGCGACTCGACTGCCACGCAACCTACAGGCTATGCTTCTTGAGCTTCTGGTCGAAGATTGCATTCACGATGTCGCTGAGCTGTGAGCGCGCTTCGTCAGGAAGCGGACCCTCCTGCGCTGCCGCGGCATAGAGCTCGGGGTGCTCGTGCTCGATCTTCTCGAAGGTCTTGCTCAATGCATGCTTGCGTACGAAGAACGGTATGCGCTTCACCTTGGCGTCATCCACCAGATCCAGGATCTTCCTGTTGGCGGTCTCGCTACTCGAAGAGCCAATCGGCCCTGTCTCCTTCTCGGCCATGCGTCTTCCTCTCCTCGGTAAATAAATTGCGCACAATGTATCTTAGGTATACTGAATGCCGCCTGCTGCGGCAACATGCGATATGCACAGCTTGTCCACGGAGTCGGGAGGGCTTGGTAGAAGAACTCTCAGAGCTATGCCCTGAGGCGTCGTTGTCATCTGCTGGAGGCGGAGGTTCCCATTCGCGCGACTTAGCTGAACGCCTCGTTTAACGCCTGGACGCGCTCGTCCACCACACGGCCCATCAGTTCGGCCTCCGCCTCCTTGCAACCGTTTCGCCTTGCAAGGCTTCTCCACGAATGTGCCGCGCCTACCACCCTCGCGACCGCAGACGCGCTCTTGTCGGCTGTGAGGCCACATGCTTCTGCCAGCTCCCGCAGTCCGTCGATCTCGGACCTGCCCGTCTCGCCAAAGACCGACGTGACGCGCTGTTTCCCTGGGTCGGGATTGATGTTGACGTCAAATACGGGGGAGAGGGCCCAGCTTTCTCCTTTTCGAAGGAGGCCCAAGTTCCGTAGGTGGTCGTCTGTGTTGTGCAAGGCGATGGACAAGGCGATGCGCGTGAACAGGGATTCGAGCTGGGGGAGTGGATCTCGACACCAATCCACTAGCGCGTCTGCAACGTCAGCGTAGTCGCATTGCGATCCGTCACGTGCACCGACTAGGCTCATGGCGCTCAAGTAGGGAATCCTCGGTCCATTCACAAGCGAGCCCTCGCGGTCGAATCTCTCTAGCAGAAGGACCGAATCAGATCCTATCCTGAGCAGTCTTGCCACAGGGACCGCGAGTCCGACCGCTCTGGCGACGTCGAGGCTGGTCTTCTCCCATGCCATAACGTCCCACTCGTCGCCTGGGTGCGAGAACTTGGCGAGAAGGAGCCTGCCCCTGTCCGTTACCGATGCCTGCTCCTCACACGTTGTGGAAGCGCTTGGTCGGCCCTTGCACGCCCCAAGTCCGTCTGATAGGGGTCCGTTGCCTCAACCACGGCGTTGAGGGTCTGCAGCGTCCGACATGCGTTAAGGAACGTCTCGAGGCTAACGGAGGGATCGCCGTTCTCCAGGCGCGAGATGGTCGCACGTGAGACGTTGGCCTTGTCGGCAAGCTCCTGCGAGGTCAGCCCGTATAGCCTGCGCCATGTGGCTATGTTCTCGCCGATGCTCTTGGCTGCTAGTTTCGTTTTGGCTGACATAGGTCGCTTCATAATGCCACCTGTCATATTTATATTACGTAAAGTGCTATTACGTATAATAAACTATACGTAATTAGTAAATCAAGCCAGTCTGCAGTACCCTTCGGTGAGGCGTGAACAAGGATTCGTCTGGACTGCGGCGGAAAGGGCCGAGTCAACCGTCGAAAGCAGGGGGTCCTGGACCGGGCGTTCGTCGGGCGGCAAGAACCTAACCTTCTGCTGAAACAGAGCGCTCATGCGCGGCAACGGATCGTGCATGACATTAAAAGCATGTACACAAGGACCGTCGTCGAGCCCTCCGCGCGCGGCGCTTTCCGGCAACCTAGTACCTGTTGATTCGGCACTCCGCCTTGATGCGGCGGATGTCTTCCGGAAGCTCCTCGATGGGCATGTTCTTGGGCGTGTCGCAGGTGCCCGACTTTGCCGCCACGTCGTAATACCAGCACTTGTAGGTGATGAAATCGAGCGAGAGCCTGAGGTCCTCCATCTGCCTCAGGATGGCCTCACGCCGCTCGTTCACGATGTGCCGGCGCTCCTCGATGGTGGAGTCTCCCTCGCGATAGAGGTCTATGTAGCGCTTGATCTCGCGGATGGGCATGCCAGACACCTTGAGGCGCTCTATGAAGCGCGCCCACTCCAGGTCGTCCTCGGTGAACACGCGGATGCCGCCCTGGCTTCGCGCCATGTCCGGGAACAGTCCGTTCTTGTCGTAGTAGCGGATGGTCGACGCCGGCATCCCCAGCACGGCCGCTGCCTCCCCAATGGTGTAGACCTTCTCCAAAACGCTTCCCCTCCTGGTGGTGCCCCGCACCCCGTCACAGGATGTGAAGCCACTTTCACAATCTAGAGAAAGTATATTGACTTAAACCTTAGTCTAAGTCTGAGAATCGTCCCAGCGACTCGACTTGCGGCGTTCTTCGAGGGCAGGGAGGACGCTCCCGTGATCGGCGTCTCCAACCACAACCTCGCGGAGGTCAAGCAGGCGGACGCAATCCTGCGCGAGCTCGAAAATGTCGCGGACTCTCTCGGCATCAACGCCGTGCGCGCCTGGGAAAAGAAGATGGACTAGGAGAGACAATGGCAAGGAAGAACCTTGGGTCGAAGCTCGCACTGTACCCCACGCCCGTGACGGTCGTGGGCGCCATGACGGACAAGGGCCCCAACTGGCTTCTCATCGCGCACGTCGGCATCATAGGGCACGACAGGGTGACCATCAGCTGCGCCAAGCAGCACTACACCAACCAGTGGATCCGCAAGAACGGCACCTGCTCGGTCAACCTGATCGATGAGAAGCTCCTTCGCGCAGCCGACCACGTGGGCGGCGTGAGTGGCACCAAGGAGGACAAGTCCCGCGCCTTTGCGTGGAGCGCGGCCGAGGACGGCGCACCGCTCATCGACGAGTCGCCCCTCTCGCTTGCCTGCTCCGTCGAGGACGTGTACGAGACGGACGGCTTCGAGACCTTCGTGCTCGCGATCGACGGCACGTACGTGGACGAGGCATGCCTGGACGAGAAGGGAAAGATCGACTACGGCAGAGTGGCCCCGGTCCTCTTCGAGTTCCCCACCTACTCGTACTGGAGTCTTGGCGAGCGCGTCGGGGGATGCCTGCGTCTCGACAGGGAGTAGTCTCGTGCCTGGCGTAAACGGTGGGCTCGGATACCGCGACATCCTGACGGCGCCAATCCAAATGAGGGAGTGTTCACTTTGACAAGAATGATCGTCACGTACTTCAGCGCTACCGGCACGACGGAGATGGCGGCGGAGGCCCTTACAAAGGCAACTCACGCCGAGCTCTACCGGATTGAGCCCGCAGAGCGGTACACGAGGCTTGGGATATAGTTGGCTTTCTGCCGTAAGGAGGCAATCGTGGAGTACGCAACTCTTGGCAAGACCGACATCAAGGTATCGCGCGTGTGCATCGGCGGCATGAGTTTTGGCAAGGTGTTCCCCGACTTTCACCAGTGGGTCATCGACCAGCCGGCAACGCAAGCAGTCCTCAAACGTGCCCTTGAGCTCGGCGTAAACTTCATCGACACGGCGAACTGCTACGCGCACGGTACGAGCGAGGAGTTCATAGGCACTTCTCTGAAGAACCTCGGGGTGAGGCGCGAGGACGTTGTGCTGGCGAGCAAGGTGTTCTTCAACGAGGGAAGCCTCGGGCACCTTACCAAGGCCGCGATAGAGCACGAAATCGACGGCACCCTACGGCGCCTTGGCACCGACTACCTGGACCTCTACATCATCCACCGCTTCGACTACGACACACCCATCGAGGAGACCATGGAGGCGCTGGACGGCCTCGTGCGCGCAGGTAAGGTGCGGGCACTGGGCGCGAGCGCGATGTACGGCTACCAGTTCCACAACATGCAGGTCACGGCTCAGGAAAACGGTTGGGCCCCGTTCAGCACCATGCAGTGCCACTACAACCTGCTGTACCGCGAGGACGAGCGCGAGATGATTCCCGTGTGCCGGCAGTACGGCGTGTCGCTCACCCCGTACAGCCCGCTCGCGAGCGGCCACCTCACGCGTCCGACGTGGGACTCCGAAAGCAGACGCTCCAGGACCGACTCCACCATGCGCGAGAAGTACGACCACGACCAGGAGCTGGATATGCCGGTGGTCGCGCGCGTTGCCGAGCTGGCGCAAAGGCGAGGCGTACCCATGGCCGACATCGCGCTCGCGTGGCATTGGGCCCGTGGGGTTACCGCGCCCATCGTGGGCTGCTCCAGGCCCGACCGCGTGGACGATGCCGTGAGGGCGCTGGACTTGAGCCTTTCTGCCGAGGAGGTGGGCTTCCTCGAGGATCCATACCGCCCCCACGAGCTCGTTGGCCCCCTCGCGCGTCCGGGGGAGAGACCCCTTGCGGGCACGACCGACCCGACGAAATAGATGTGCACGCCCGCCCGATACCGTCGCAGTACGTGTGGTTACCTCAGCCACAGCGTTGGTGTCAGCGTAAGCATCTTTTGTTTATGAGCCATAGAGACCTTACGCGGGCTGAAGGGATCCTATGACATCACGATCAGGAAGGCATAGCATGAAGATACTCGTCCTGCAGGGAAGCGCCCGCAAGAATGGGCATACGACCGCGTTGGCCCAGGCGTTCGCCGAGGGAGCGCGCGAAGCGGGCCATGAAGTGACCGTGTTCGACGTTGCCTCCATGGACATCCATGGGTGCATCGGGTGCGAGTGGTGCCACACCCAAGGGAACGGCGAATGCATCCAAAAGGATGACATGCAGCAGATCTACCCCCATTACGCCAGCGCTGACATGATCGTGCTGGCAAGCCCGATCTACTACGGCTCGTTCACGGGGCAGCTGCACTGCGCCATCCATAGGACCTATGCCCTTGGGATCCCGAAGGCATGCAAGAAGATGGCCATGATCCTGGATTCCGGATCTTCGAGCGTATATGCCGCGGCCGAGCGCATCTACCATGGGTTCCTGCAAGGCTGGTACGGCGCGGAGGACTGTGGCATCTTCGAATATCCCGGCGCAGCCGCGTCCTCTCCCCAGAACCTGGAAGAGGTTCGCCAGTTCGGCCGGAGCTTGTGAGGAGGAAGGGCCCCGTGAAGAGAATCCTGTTGACAGCTGCCTTAGCGTCCGTGCTCTGCGTCTCCTTCCTTGGAGGATGCGCTCAGGAGCAATCCAGCGATAAGAATGGCGTGAATGCATCCAGTGCGAATGCGGTCGCACCTCAAGAGATCGATCCTGCGAACCAGGATGCAACGGCATCGGCTACCAACCAAGGGGAGGAGTCCTCTATGAACCCGTCCATTTCAACGGTCATGCTCTCGATTGAGGGACACCAGTTCGCCATCGACCTTGCTGATAATGAGACAGCAGCAGCCTTCGCGACGATGCTCCCGCTGCAGACGGAGATGAGCGAGCTCAACAGCAATGAGAAGTACGTCTATCTGGACAGCTCGCTCCCGACTAACGCGTCCAACCCCGGTACCATCGAGGCAGGGGATGTGATGCTCTATGGGGACAACTGCCTGGTGGTCTTCTACGAATCCCACGCCACCTCCTATGCCTATACGCGCATCGGCAAGATAGCGGATGCTTCGGATTTGGCGGCCGTGGTGGGAAGCGGCTCCATCAGCGCAAGCTTCGCTGCCGCGTAAGTGTACATTCGTCATGTCGAGGGGAAGGGGAGAAGGACGGGCTTCGATGGGAAGGGGAGAGGTTCCGGCGTGGTAGCGTCCGTCGTTGGACGACCACGCTCGATAGGGGAAGTCCTCTCCACCGAAGGCGTCTTCGCGGACGCCGCACGCGGGACGAGCATGCTGCCCCTCATCCGCGAGGGGCTCGACACCATCGTCGTGGCGCCCTGCTCGGCTGGCGACCTCGTGCCGATGGACGTGGTCCTCTACGAGCGAGAGGGCGCCGAGGGGGACGGCACGTACGTGCTGCATCGGGTCGTGGCGGGCGAGGCCCACGGCGTCTTAGCGCTCGGCGACAACTGCACGTGGCTCGAGGAGGTCTCGCCCTCGCAGGTGCGTGGCGTGCTCGTGGGGCTTTATCGACCAGACGGCCGGGCGAACGTCCTCGGGACCTGCCGATACCGCGCTTACGTCGCCCTTTGGTGCCGTCCCTGGAGAGCGCGCGTCGCCCTTTTAGGGTCCTGCCGCCGACTGCGACGCCGTGTGGGCCTGACCCTAACGGGCCTGAGGCCTCGATAGCGCGCCAAGCTGCGTGAGTCCAGCCTTGAGGCGCTCACGCCACACGTAGAATGAGCATGTGCGAACGAGGTCCACGGGGAAGGGAGACCCATGGCGCAGACCCTGGTACTCAACGCAAGCCCTCGCAAGGCCTGGAACACGGCAAAGCTCCTGAAGTCGGCGGCCGAGGGCGCCAGGAGCGCCGGCTCCGAGGTCGAGTACATAGACCTCTACGACTTCGACTTCACCGGCTGCAGGAGCTGCATGCTCTGCAAGAGGAAGGGTGCCGAGAGGTGCCACTGCTACTGGAAGGACGACCTGTCCCCGATAATCGACAAGGTATTCCGGTCGGACGTCCTTCTCGTTGGCACTGCGATTTACCTGGGTAGGCCCACGAGCCGCTACTTCGAGGTTATGGAGCGGCTGCACTTCTGCGCGCTGTCCTACGACGACTACAGCAACTACTTCACCGGGAAGGTGAACGTAGGGCTCTTCGTCAGCATGAACGCGTCGAAGGAGTTCTACGACAGGCTCTACAAGGACGCGTTAGAGGGCTACGCGCAGGAGCTGCAGATGCTCAACGGGGTGGTCTGCCTGTACCCGTGCTTCGACACGCTGCAGGTGGCGGATTACTCCAAGTACTCCATGGCGGGCTTCGACGAGGCCAAAAAGAAGCTCTCACGCGAGAAGAACTTCCCCAAGGACCTGGAGAACGCCTACGGGATCGGGCAGAGGCTGGTGCGCGAGTGCAGCAAGTGAGCTTGACGTAGAGAGCCATCTGCCCCTCGACGTGTACCGCGCGGTCGAGGAGACGGATGACGTCCACGTGTTCGACATCCACCAGAACCCCAGCGACTCGTGCATCGTGGGCAGGAACATCCGCCCCGTGCTCGGGGGGATGTTCCGCCACGCTGAGCAGGTGGTGGAGGCGGAGCTCGCGGGCGCGACGCTCGCGGACTGCATGGCGCGCATGCGCGAACGGATCGAGAGGGACGAGAAGAGCTCGCACCAGCAGGAAGGCGGCAAGCGATGAAGTCAGCGATTCTGGACGGCTACGACAAGAGTGGCGCGACCCTCGCGGTGCGCGACATCCCCGTCCCCGAGCCCGCGGCGCACGAGGTTCTCGTGCGCGTCCACACGGCGGCGGTGAACCCGCTGGACAACATGATCGTCCGCGGCGAGGTGCGCCTCATCGTGCCGTACCGCACGCCTCTCGTGATGGGCAACGAGTTCTCGGGCACCGTCGTCAAGGCGGGCTCTGCGGCAGGAAGGTTCAAGGCCGGCGACCGCGTGTACGGACGCATGCCGCTCGCGAAGATCGGCGCGTTCGCCGAGTACGCTGCCGTGGACGAGTCTGCCCTGGCAACCGTGCCGGCCTACCTCTCGATGGAGGAGGCGGCGTGCGTGCCCCTCACGGCGCTCACCGCCATGCAGGCGCTTGATCTTATGGAGGCGAAGGCGGGCCAGACGCTCTTCATCTCGGGCGGGATGGACAGCCTCGGCGCCATGGCCATCCCCATCGCCGCGCGCATGGGCCTCGTGGTGTCGACCAACGGCAGCGCCCGCAACGAGGAGCGCGTCCGCAAGCTCGGCGCCAGCACCTTCATCGACTATAAGGCGCAGCGCTACGCCGACGTCCTCCACGACGTCGACTGCGTGCTCGACACCCTGGGCGAGCACGAGCTGCCGGACGAGTTCCGCGTGCTCAGGCGCGGCGGGCACCTCGTGTCGCTGCGTGGCCTCCCCAACGGCCGCTTCGCCAGGCGGGCGGGCCTCTCGCCCGTTAAGCGCGCGCTCTTCGGCATCGCCGGCCACAAGTTCGACAGGATGGCGGCGCAGAAGGACCAGACGTACGACTTCGTTTTCGTCCACGAGGACGGCGCACAGCTCGAGCGCGTAGGGGAGCTCTTCCCCGCGGAGCGCCCGCTGCAGGCCTCTATCGACGGCACCTACGGGCTCGACCAGGTCAACGACGCGCTCGAGCGCGTGAGGTCAGGCCACTCCCAGGGCAAGACACTGCTGCGCATTTCGCAGGACTAGGGTCACTCCGGCAAGACGCAGCGCGCAGGGGCGAGAAGAACAGGGGACACACCACATGGATTCCAGCACCATCAAGGCACGCAAGAGCGTGCGAACCTTCAACGACAGGCCCATCCCGGACGAGGTGCTGGCGAAGCTCGAGGACTTCACCAAGCACGACACCAACCCCTTCGGGGTGCCCGTGACGTTCAAGTTCCTCGACCGCAAGCGCGACGGCGTGTCCAGCCCCGTGATCGTCGGTGCCGACACGTACGTCGCCGCCAAGTACAGGAGGCAGGAGGACGCGGAGCTGGGCTTTGGCTACTCCTTCGAGAGGTTCGTCCTTCTCGCCACGTCGTTGGGGCTGGGGACGGTGTGGCTCGCCGGGACGATCGACCGTAAGGCCTTCGAGCGCGCCTTGGGCGTGGGGGCCGACGAGGTCATGCCCGCCGTGACCCCCCTCGGCTACGCCGCCGACAAGAGGTCCTTGCGCGAGACCCTCATGCGGAAGAACATGAGGGCGGACGATCGCGCCCCGTTCGAGTCTCTCTTCTTCATGGGCGACTTCGACCATCCCCTCGCCGAGAGCGAGGCGGGCGGCCTCCTGGAGCCGCTCCAGATGGTTCGCTGGTCCCCCTCCGCGACCAACAAGCAGCCGTGGCGGCTCGTCATCGAGGGCGACAAGGTCCACTTCTACGAGCACAAGACCAAGGGGTACGCGCGGGAGTCGACCGGCGACATCCAGAAGGTCGACATGGGCATCGCGGCGTGCCACTTCCAGATCGCCGCAGAGGAGGCGGGCCTGCCCGGCGAGTTCCTCAAGGAGGACCCCGACCTCAGGACGCCCGAGGACACCAGCTACGTGACCACGTTCGTGACCTCCGCCGAGGCCCCGCGCGCCTGACGGCTCGGCCCGCCTCTCCGCGAGGGCGAGCGAACCGCGCCGCTGCCGTACAATGCGGAGCGGCAGTCAAAGCAAGGGGGTCACAGCATGTCTAGCGCCAGCTCCGCCCCGCGCGCCATCGAGGTCCGCGGCGCGCGCGTGCACAACCTCAGGAACGTCGACGTCTCCGTGCCGCTCGGAGAGCTCGTAGGCGTCGCGGGCGTCTCGGGTTCGGGCAAGTCGAGCCTCGCGCTGGGCGTGCTCTACGCCGAGGGCAGCCGCCGCTACCTCGAGGCGCTCTCGACCTACACGCGCCGCCGCCTCACGCAGTCCACCCGGGCCGACGTCGACCTCGTCGAGCACGTGCCCGCCGCCCTCGCGCTCAGGCAGCGCCCGGGCGTCCCGGGGGTGCGCTCGACCTTCGGCACCTCGACCGAGCTCTTGAACGGACTGCGCCTGCTCTTCTCGCGCGCAGGCTCCTACACCTGCCCCAACGGCCACCGCTGTCCGCCCACCACGAGCGTGGCGCTCGAGCGTCCCATCACCTGCCCCACCTGCGGCGCCACCTTCTACGGCCAGGGGGCCGAAGAGCTGGCCTTCAACTCGACGGGCGCGTGCCCGACCTGCCAGGGCACGGGCGTCTCGCGCGTGGTGGACGAGGCCTCGCTCGTGCCAGACGAATCGCTCACCATCGACGAGGGCGCGGTCAAGCCCTGGGGCAGCCTCATGTGGAGCCTCATGGCCGACATCGCGCGCGACTGCGGCGTCCGCACGGACGTCCCCTTCCGTGACCTCACCCCTCGCGAGCGAGAGTTCGTCCTCCACGGCCCCGCGGAGAAGCACCACCTGCTCTATCACAACGAGAAGACCAACACCGCCGGCGAGATGGACTTCACCTACTACAACGCCGTCTACTCGGTCGAGAACGCGCTCGCGCGCGTGAAGGACGAGAAGGGCATGAAGCGCGTGGCCAGGTTCCTGCGCGAGGGGCCCTGCCCCGACTGCCACGGGACCCGCCTCTCCGCGCGGGCGCGCGACCCACAGGTGCTCGGAATCAACCTGGCGGAGGCCACGGCCATGACGCTGGACGAGCTCGCGGCCTGGCTGCCCCGCGTGGCGCCGTCGCTTCCTCCCGAGGTCGCCGCCATGGCCGAGCAGATCGTTGCGACCATGGCGGAGCCCGTCGCGCGCCTGCAGCAGCTGGGCCTCGGATACCTGGCGCTCGACCGTGCGAGCTCCACGCTCTCCAACGGCGAGCGCCAGCGGGTACAGCTCGCACGAGCCGTGCGCAACCGCACGACGGGTGTCCTCTACGTGCTCGACGAGCCGTCCATCGGCCTGCACCCCTCTAACGTCGAGGGGCTTCTCGGAGTGGTGGACGACCTCCTCTCGGACGGCAACTCCGTCGTGGTGGTCGACCACGACGTGCGGGTGCTGCGCCATGCGGACCACCTGATAGAGGTGGGGCCCGGCTCGGGCAAGGACGGCGGCACCGTCATCTGCCAGGGGAGCGTACGTGAGGTCGAGAAGGACCCCGCCTCCCGCATCGCCCCCTTCCTGTCGGGCGAGCGCGTGATCCGCACGCGCGGCCGCGCCACGAGCGACGCCCTGTTCGACCTCGGGCGCATCCACCTCGAGACCGGCCAGGTCCACACCGTGCGCCCGCTCTCCGTGGACGTGCCGCAGGGGCGGCTGGTAGCCGTGACCGGAGTCTCGGGGTCGGGGAAGACCACGCTCGTGCTCGAGTGCCTCGTGCCCGCCCTCCAGGCGAGCATCGCGGGGGAGGCGCTACCTGCGCACGTCCGCGCCTGCGACGCGCCGGGCATCGGCCGCGTGTGCCTCATCGACTCCACGCCCATCGGCGCGAACGTGCGCTCCACGGTGGCCACGTACTCCGGCGTCATGGACGACCTCAGGCGCGCCTTCGCGCAGACCGCGGCGGCCAAGGCGCTCGGCCTGAAGGCGGGGGACTTCTCGTACAACACGGGGTCCCTCAGGTGTCCCAGCTGCGACGGCACCGGCACGATCTCCCTCGACGTGCAGTTCCTCCCGGACGTCGAGATCGACTGCCCCGACTGCCGTGGGTCGCGCTTCTCACGGGAGGCCTGGGACGTCCGCCGGCATACGAAGCGCGGCACGGGCGACAAGGACGGCGGCGTGAGCCTGCCCCAGCTCATGGGGATGACCGTAGACGAGGCGCTCGGCCAGCTAGGTGGGCTGCGCCGAGCGTCTGCGAGGCTCCGGACGCTCTCCGACATCGGCCTCGGCTACCTCACGCTGGGCGAGGCCACGCCGGCGCTCTCCGGCGGCGAGGCGCAGCGGCTCAAGCTCTCGAGCGAGATGGGCCGCAGCCAGGAGGGCACGCTCTTCGTCTTCGACGAGCCCACGATCGGCCTGCACCCGCTCGACGTCGAGGTCCTGCTCCGCGTGCTGCAGGGGCTGGTGGAGCACGGCGCGACCGTGGTGGTCATCGAGCACGACCTGGACATGATCGCCAACGCGGACTACGTGATCGACCTCGGACCGGGTGGCGGCGAGGCCGGTGGGCGCGTCGTGTGCGCGGGGACCCCCGAGGACGTGGCGGGGTGCGCGGAGTCGTTGACCGGGCGCTATCTCGCCGAGGAGCTGGCCTCGGGGTAGGCGCCGGGGCCACGCTGCCCGACCAGGCGGAAAGGTGGTTTACTGGGTACGAAAAAGTGGGTATGCCAAGGGCCTCCCGTGCGTGTCGCCGGAGGGTCGTGAGGGGCGCGAAGAAGCGATGACGGAAGAACCGGAGCATAACGAGCGCCTGAGGGCGCAGTGCCAGCAGCTCTACGACCTGATCGAGGCGGGCGTCCTCATCGTCCGCGCCGACGGGTCGGGGAGGATCGTCTTCGCCAACGGAAAGGCGGCCTCGCTGTACGGGTGCGAGGACGAGAGGGACCTCATGCGGCTCTGCTCGTCCAGCTTCCGCGGCCTGATGGAGGGCGAGGACTACAGGGCCCTGTTGGAGTCTTCGGGCAGTCATCCGGAGCGCTTCGCATTCTCATACTGCTACCAGACGAAGCAAGGGCACTTCCGGAAGGCGGAGGGCGTGGGGTCACTGAAGGACACCCCCTTCGGAAGTGCCTACGTGATCTTGCTCTTCTCGGCCGAGCAGCTCTCCAGCGACCTGAGGGGTCAGGACAAGACGGGCGTGCTCGGCATGCACGACTTCTACAAGGAGGCGCTCGAGCAGGCGGAGAGGCGAAGCGGTCTCCCCGCGGTGCGCGCCCTCTGCCCGGTCAGCTTCAACCTGACCGACTTCAAGGAGTACAACCGGCTGTACGGGCTGCACCGGGGGGACGCGTGCCTTGAGAAGGTCGCCGAGACCATCACCAGCGGCTTTCCAGGTGCCCTCGTCGGTCACCTCGCGGCGGACCGCTTTGTCGCCCTGCTTCCGTCGCAGGAGCTGGAGGAGCGGCTGGAAAAGGTCTGCAGAGAGGTGAACCGCTACATCGACGACGACGGGATACACCTCAAGGCGGGCATCTACTCGCCCTCGGAGGGGGACTCCCTCGACGTCCTTAGGCATGGGTTCGACGCCGCGAAGCTTGCCTGCGACAGCATCAAGGCGGACGGCAACCTGAGCGTCGCCGTCTACGAGCCCTCGATGGGGAAGACCGAGGCGAGCAAGACCTACGTGCTGCGCCACTTCAGCGAGGCGTTGGAGAAGCACTACATCAAGGTGTACTACCAGCCGATCGTGAGGACCCTCACGGGAAGGCTGAGCGGATTCGAGGCGCTGGCACGCTGGGAGGACCCCGCGCTCGGCATGATCCTCCCGAACGTGTTCGTGCCGGTGCTCGAGGAGGCCCAGCTGATCAACCGCCTCGACCGCTACGTCCTGGAGCAGGTGGCCCGGCTCGACCGCGACCGCATGGACAACGGGCTGCCGCTGGTGCCCGTCTCCGTGAACCTCTCCGCCTGCGACTTCGACGTGGCCAACCCGATCGACACCATCGAGGGCGTGGTGAGGCGCTACCGGATTCCGAGGGCGGTCCTCTGCCTCGAGGTCACCGAGCGGGTCATGACCCGCAACCACCCGAGGATGGCGAAGACCGTCCACCAGTTCCAGCAGGCCGGCTACCAGGTGTGGATGGACGACTTCGGGAGCGAGTACTCGTCGCTGAGCTTGCTGCACAACTACCACTTCGACGTGATCAAGATCGACATGGGCTTCTTCAGCCACTTCGACGACCGTAGCCGCCAGATCATCACCTCCGTCGTGACGATGGCCCGGATGCTCGGCGTGCGCACGCTTGCCGAGGGCGTGGAGACCAAAGAGCAGGTCTCCTTCCTCAAGAAGATCGGGTGCGGCCAGATCCAGGGATACTTCTACGGGCGCCCGATGATGTACGAGGACACGCTCTCCTACATGCACGACAAGGGCCTCCAGATTGAGAATCCCAAGGAAGCCCACCTCATGAGCTCCGTGGAATGCGTCAACGTGAACTCCGAGTCCCCGACGGCGATCTTCAGCTTCGACGGGGCGAACATCGCCCTCCTGCAGGAGAACGACGCCTACCTGAGGGAGCTCAGGAGCACCGGCACGCAGGACATGGCCGAGGCGAACGCCAACCTCGGGGATGCGAGGTACCCGCTGCGCGGAAGGTTCCGGCAGCTCCTGACCGACGCCCTGCAATCGAGGTCCAAGGAGACCCTGACCTACTCGGACAACGGACAGTACATGAGGGTGAGCGTCCGCTGGATCGCCGGGGACGAGAGCGGCTGGGTCGGCGAGGCACACCTCTTCAACATCAGCAACGACCTGGCAGTCAGGCAGGCGCAGAGGCTCGACGACACCCTGCGTGACATCTTCCAGCTGTACGAGGGGCTCTACCTGATAGACCGCGGGAGTGGCAAGGTCGAGATCCTGCGCTCCAACCACCCGGAGCTTTACGGTCGTGACGCCCCGCGCGAGGTCGAGGCCTTCCTCAAGGCATTCGCGGAAAGGCTCGTATACCCGGACGACAGGGGGCGCTTCCTCGCCTTCGCCAGCTCCGAGAGCGTAGAGGCCAGGGCCAGGGCGGAGGAGGGTGCCGCCCTGGCCGAGATCGTGCGCATCCGCAGGCCGGGCGGCACGTACCGGTGGACGGTGCTCGAGGCGCTCATGATCTACAAGAGCGCGACGAGTAACATCCTGCTCTCCGAGCGGGAGGACATCTGGGAGAGAAAGGCCGACAGGGACAAGCTCCTGCCGGTGTTCTCCCGGTCCCTCGGAATCTCGGGGTCCGGCACCGAGCAGCCGGGGGCCTCGGCCGAGGTCAGCCTCTTCCGGATGCTCTGCAGCGACTCACCGTACCCGTTCTTCTGGAAGGACAGGCAGGGCAGGATACTCGGAGCGAGCGAAAGCCTCCTGAAAGAGCATGGCGTCCACGACGCGACGGAGCTCCTGGGGATGACGGAGGACGAGACCGGTTGCAACTTCGACCTAACGGAGGCAAGCCGCTCCGAGGAGTCCATTCAAAACGAGGGGAAGCCCGTCGCTCGGGCGGAGGAGCTCATGCTCTCGGGCGGCAGGCTCCGAGAGCTATGCGTCACGCGCGTTCCCTGGTACCAGGAGAAGGAGATCGCGGGCACGCTCTGCATGGTCGACCGGGTTGGGTCGGGCGATGACGAGGAGTCGCGCCTGGGACTCGTGGACGGCGAGACGGGCTTCCTCAGCTTCCGAGGGGCGATAGAGGCAGGACTTGCCTATGCGGACCAGTACCGCCTGAGGAAGCTGGACTACGTCGGGCTCCTGATCGACGTGCCCGCCTTCGCGGAGCTGGTCCACACCAACGAAGCTACTGCGAAGGGCGTCCTCGGGGAGATCTCCTCCTCGCTCCGGAGGGCGCTAGGGCCGGGCTGGGCGATTGCCAGGATCGGGTTGTGCTGCTTCCTCTGCTTCAGCCGGAGGGGGCGGGGGGATGGCATCGAGCCGAGTCTCTCCTCCGTTTCCTCTGCGCTTCCGCGCCTGTGGAGTCGGGCGGGTCTCCAAGAGGCTCCCGAGCTCATGCACGCCGTCGCGTACGGCTCCGAGGTGATGAGCCTCGACGAGATGCTCCAGCTGATGATCAGAAGGCTGAGCAGCGTCGAACAGGAGACGTACGGAGAGAAGCCCTATACAGAGGACCGCATCTTCGTCAGGAGGGAAGTGCTTGACAACCTGAAGGAGCGGGTCATCATCAGCGACCCCGAGACGTACGAGCTCGTGTACCTGAACGCCGCGGCACGCAAGGACGTCGGGATCGCCCCGGATGCCTGCCTCAAGGGGCGTCTCTGCTACAAGGTGCTGGAGGGCTTCGACGCCCCGTGCAGGGACTGCCACAACATGATGCTGCGGATGGACCGCGCCCTCTCCTTCGCGCACATGAACCACAAGACTGGCCAGAGCCTGCAGGTCCGCTCCTTCCTGACCACGTGGGACAAGCGCACGCTGAAGCTCACGTTCTCCTTCAACCTTGACGAGTACATCGAGACGCTAGCGAAGGACAACGGCCTCGTCTACCAGGAGATGCGCGCCTACGAGGCGATCTCGCGCGGCATGCAGGAGGCTGATCCGGAGAGGGGCATCGAGAGGACGATCTCGTCCATCGCGGACAACATGCACCCTGAGCGCCTGCTGATCTTCGAAGAGAGGGATGACGACACCGTCAGCGCGACCTACGAGTGGACGGCACCGGGCGTGTACCCACTGAGGGAGGAGCTGCAGAGCATTCCCCGGACGGAGCTGAGGGCGCTGTACGCGCGGTTCGTGTCGGATCGGCTGGTCATGGTCAGCGACATGGATGCGTTCCTGAGGGAGAACCCAGGCTTCTCGTTCCGAATCCACGGCGTGAGGAGCTTCGTCTCCGGGCAGCTGCTGCTCCAGAACCAGAGGGAGGGCTTCACGCTTGTCGTGAACCCCTCGGAGGAGAGCTTCCAGACGGGCAGCGTGCTGTACTCGACCCTGACGGACTTCATCGCGGTGATGGTGCGTAACAGGAACGCCATTGGCGAGCTGGAGAGACGGAGCCTGGTCGACCAGCTCACCGGTGCCGGAAACCGCCGTGCGCTGGAGCAACGGGTCCAGGCGTGGCAGGGCGACGGCGTGCTGGGCGTCGTGTCGGTCGACCTCAACGGCCTCAAGAGGACGAACGACACGGAAGGACATCACGCCGGCGACGTCCTCATAAGCGAGACCGCACGGATCCTCGCGGAGTGCGCGGGGGAGGACTGCGTCTTCCGGACCGGCGGGGACGAGTTCGTCGTCATCACGGAGGACCTAGAGGAGCGCGACATCCTACTCCTGATCCAGCACATGAGGATGAGCGCGAAGAACAACGGGATCAGCATGGCGATCGGCTACTCGTACGCCCGCGGCAAGGTGACCGACTTCGACGCCCTGCTCACGAGGGCAGACTTCAACATGTACTTGGACAAGGGACACAGCTTCCACAGGAGGCGGAGCGACCGGCGCTAAGCGGGGTGCTACTGGCGACCCGTTGGTCGGGTAAGGATGCTGGGGTCCGAAAGTAAGAGGATTGTGACTCGATAAAACACTCCTATACTGTACATGGGTATAACAAATCAGTCGAAACCAGGGCTGCTATGAGGATTCGCAAGAACAAGAAGGGCGACGAGAAGGGCAAGAGGCGCAAGAGCGCACTCCTCAAGTTCACCGCCGCCACGGGCACCATCATCGGGACCACCCTCGCAGCCCCGGGCAATACGGTCTTTGCGAAGGAGCTGGAGTCAGCCAGCACGGAAGGAGTGGACAGCGAGCTCGAGAGCTTCGAGTCCGCCTCGCAGACTGCTTCCGAGTCCGTCTCGGCGGCGCCTGAGCCCACGCGGTCCTCCCAGTCGCCCGCAGAGAGCGCCTCGAAGGCAAGCGCCTCCCAGGACACCGCCGACTCCCAGTCCATCGCCGAGCCCAGCGAGGAGGCCGCACCGAGGCGGGCTGCCGCGAGGGTGGCCACGACTACCAGCGAAGAGGCAGGACAGGAGGACGCGCGCGCTGACGGCTCGGAGAGCGACGGCCAGAGCGTCTCCGCCGTCGACGAGTCCGCGTCCGCGAGCGCCTTCGCATCCGAGAGCGAGTCCGCTGCGGCCAGCGCCTTAGCCGCCAGCGAAAGCGCCTCCGCCTCAGAGGAAGCCTCAGCCAGGGCGAGCGAGTCCGTCTCGGGCGTCGCAAGCGCCTCAGAGAGCCAGAACGACTCGATCCTTGCCGCGAGCACGTCGGCGAGCAACTCGGACTCGCTCTCCACCAGCGCGGCTAGGTCGGAGAGCGAGTCGGCCTCCACAGCCCTCTCCCAGGAGGAGTCCGCGCTCCTCTCCCAGTCTGCGTCCGCGGAGTCCACGTCCTCCTCCAAGAGCGAGTCCCTCTCGCTGAGGTCCTCCGAGGAGGCGTCGCGGGCGGCCAGCCAGTCGGCCAGCCTCTCCGAGACCGTGAGCGAGGCGAACTCGGTCTACGCCTCCGTCTCCGACTCGTTCTCTGAGGCGGGCTTGCAAGACGCGTACCTCGAGGACCTGATCGCGCAGATCGAGGTCGCGAGGCAGAACCTCCATGCCATCCAGGAGGCCGCCGCCAGGAACCACCAATCCGTGGCCGCCAACGGCAACTACTGGAGGGCGGGCGACACCCTCGCCAACTTGCTGGTACGCTACAGCTTTTACCAAGACAGCAGGGTCACTAGGATCGAGTACGGCTCGTGGGAGAAGAATTCGGGCACCAGCAACTACGTCCACGTCGCCTACCTCGACGAGAAGGGCCGGGCTCAGGACGCCTACTTCGACTACATCACCGTGGATAAGGACGGCAACGCCCTGATGGACAGCAATGGCAAGCAGCTGTCCGGCTACTCCGATCCCTCGAAGATCGGCGGCATCATGGTGCTGCAAAAGACGCCCCTTTACAACTGGTGGGGCAAGTTCAAGGGCTTTGCTGCAGACCGTTGGTCAGCCTCTAACTACACGAACGCGAATGGCGATGCCAGGTCTGGCTACTTCGGCATAAAGGGCAACTACTACTTCTCGGAATCTGACTTCGAGAAGGGCAAGGACGAGTACTCGCAGCACCGTAGCGAGCTGACGTCCGTATCGCACTCTGCGAGCGCAGCCAGGTCGCAGGCTGAGTCGCTGAGCGAATCGACCTCGGCAAGCGAGGAGGCGAGCAGTTCGGCCAGCACCTCTGCCAGTAATGAGGCGAGTGAGAGCGGCTCCGCCTCTGCAAACAGGTCCGAGAGTCGGGCCGCCAGCATCAGCGCATCAGCGAGCGCATCCACGAGCGCATCTGAAAGCGCCTCGACCAGCGCTGTACTCAGCACATCTGCAAGCGCATCCGAGAGTGCATCACTAAGCGACTCTGCAAGCGAGTCTTTGTTGGCTAGCGAGTCGGAGTCCGTCAGCACCTCCGAGAGCGAGAGCGAGTCCGAGTCGGAGAGCGAGTCCGCCTCCGAGAGCGAGTCCGAGTCGGAGTCCGCATCCGAGTCGGAGAGCGAGTCGGTGTCCGTCAGCACCTCCGAGTCGGAGTCCGTCAGCACCTCGGAGAGCGAGAGCGAGTCCGAATCCGAATCCACCTCCGAGAGCGAGAGCGAGTCCGAGTCGGAGTCCGCCAGCGCCTCCGAGTCCGAGTCCGCCAGCGCCTCCGAGTCGGAGTCCGAATCCACCTCCGAGAGCGAGTCGGAGTCCGTCAGCACCTCGGAGAGCGAGTCGGAGAGCGAGTCGGAGTACGAATCCACCTCCGAGAGCGAGTCCGTCAGCACCTCGGAGTCGGAGTCCACTAGCACCTCGGAGAGCGAGAGCGAGTCCGAGTCCGAATCCACCTCCGAGAGCGAGAGCGAGTCCGAGTCGGAGTCCGCCTCCGAGTCGGAGTCCGAATCCACCTCCGAGAGCGAGTCGGAGTCCGAATCCACCTCCGAGTCCGAGAGCGAGTCCGAGAGCGAGTCCGAATCCACCTCCGAGTCGGAGAGCGAGAGCGAGTCCGTCAGCACCTCGGAGCCGGAGTCCACTAGCACCTCCGAGTCCGAGTCCGCCAGCGCCTCCGAGTCGGAGTCGGAGAGCGAGTCGGAGTCCGTTAGCACCTCCGAGTCCGAATCCACATCGGAGCGCACCTCGCTCTTCTTGTCTGCCAACGCGGCGACGAGTGCCGCTGTCACGCCGAGGCCTCTGATGACCGCAGCGGCCACGGCTCCCATATCCGCGGCGGCTGCTGCGGCAGTCGCCAGCGCCATGACCGCTCCGGGCAGCTCAAACGCCTCCTTCTCAGCTTCGCCCTCAACAAGCGAGATCACAACGAGGAGCGAGACCCTCTCCGAATCCCACTCGGAGGAGAGCTACACCTCCCAGAGCAGGAGCCAGAGAGGCAGCTCGAGCGATAGCGCTAGCGCGGCGGCTAGCGAGAGCAAGTCAGCCTCCGCGTCTACGGCGGCCTCTGAGTCAGAGTCGGAGAACAGCAACAGCGCCTCCAACAGCATGCGGATGTCTGCGGCGGACGCCTTCAGCGAGCTCTCGAGCAACCTCACGACGACCACTGCGAACGGGCAGGAAATAGATGCTGGCAAGAGCGCCGCAAGCAGCGCTGGGAACGCCGGGCTCACGACATCAGAAATTGATTTGCTGAATGAACCCGTGTCCTTACGGATACAGGAGTAGGCAGGATGATGTGCCTGGTCGCGCGACCACTCCCAAGACGGGCTGCGCGACCAGGCCGAACCTTCCTCTTGGAGAGAGGGGGACGTAGTAAGCAGGGGGTACACTCCAAATGGGCAAGCGACAAACGCACGAGCTGCGCAATAGGGTTTTGTTCGCAGCCCTTGTCGTGTTTATCTACCTGCTCTGCTGGTACGTGCCGCTCTATGGCGTCACCACGAAGCCCACGACCGACGGCGTCGGAGGGCAGTACTTCCTCACGATGCTCGTCGGCGGAGGCCGCGACCGCCAGTCCATGATGACCCTTGGCGTCGCCCCCTACATCAACGCCTCCCTGCTCGTCCAGGTTGCCTTCGCGTTCCGGAGCTCCGCGTCGCGCGCCAAGGTCTCGAAGGTTCGCAGCGACCGTTGGATGCTCAGGGTCGCCCTCGCCTTTGCCTTCATCATGGCGTTGATGCGCTCGTTCGGCCTGTCCCTCGACCCCAACGCAGGCCCCGCCGGGGTTGTCCGTCTTGTCGTGACCTTGGAGATGTTCGCGGGCGCCCTGCTGACCACCGTTCTCTGCATGCTGAACGAGAGGCGCGGCGCCGGCGCCTCCATGCCCGTCATCCTCGTGAACGTCGTCGTTCCCCTCGCACGGGGCATGGGAGATAACCGCTTCCTCGACTTTCCGGACGTCGGCCTGGTTTGTGCCGCCGCGATCGCGGTGACCGTCCTCATGGAGAACTCGCTGATCAGGCTCCCGCTACAGCGCGTCTCCATCCACAACGTCCATGCGGACCAGAACTACCTCGCCTACAAGCGTGCCCCGATGGGCATCATGCCCGTGATGTTCGCGTCCTCCGCCTTCCTTCTCCCGTACTTCCTGGTCAACATGCTTGCGAGCCTCCACCCGGAAAACGCTGCGCTCGCTGCCGCACACGACGAGCTCGTACTCACCCGGCCCCTCGGGGCGGCGGTCTACCTCGTCTTGATTGTCGTGCTTTCGCTGCTCTTCTCGTTTCTGATGCTGAACCCGCGAGAGACGGCGCACCAGTTGCAGCGCAACGGCGACAGCATCGTGGGCATGTACGCCGGGGGACAGACCGCGCGCTTCCTGACGGCGCTCGTGGCCAAATGGAGCTTCTTGAGCGCCTTGCTGCAAGCGGCGTGCATGGCCGTATCGCTTGCGCTCTCCCTGAGCGGTGCCATCCCGGCCGCGCTCGCTATGACCCCCGCGTCGACGATGATCCTCGCGAGCATCGTCTGCAGCCTCGTCCAGGAGCTCAAGTCCTACTATCGCTACGACGCCTACCGCTTCTTCATGTGAGAGGGGAGGGTTCTAGATGCAGTACTTCGTGCCCTCCTGGTACCGGCAGGACGGGTGGTCAGAGAACGAGCGCCTCTGGTACCGCTCCAAGGACGTGACGGAGTTCGATGACACCGTCAAGCAGGTACAGCTGTTCTTCCGGCGCCACGTTGCTCCATTCCAGATCGTCCTCTTGGGCTATGCGCCCAACTTCCGTCACTTCCTGCATCGCCAGGGCGTCTACCACGCCCCCTGGTGGTCGTGCTTCGACGCGATCCAGGCGGTCCGCTCGCGCGCGATGAGGCCCTTCTCGTTCCGCGACCTCGCCTGGCCCAAGGGCGTGGAGTTCCTCTACACGCCCTTCGCCGTTGTCGCGATGCTCGCGGGCGAGAAGTACGCGCAGGTCGAGTTCGCCGAGGACGGCAACTTGTTCCGCGTCGACCTGTTCCGAGACGACACCCTCGTCGGCCGCAACCTCTACGACGACCGCGGGTTCGTCTCGTGCCAGGTCGACTTCCAGGACGGCGTCCCCGTACGCCGGCGCCTCTTCGACGAGGATGGCACCTGGAGGCTCGCGGAGTCCCTCTCAGACGGGCACGTCGTGGTCAACCCGAAGGTCGCCTGGTATCTGCATGTCGGCGTCGAGGGCACGAGGCGGGTGCCCTACCGGCGCGAGCGCTACGAAAGCGTCGACGACGTGATCGAGGAGGTCCTCGAGGACTACCTCGCCGACGCCGCTCCCGACGACGTCTTCACCGTCGCAATGCACCCCCGGCACTCTGCGGTCCTCTCCCGCGCGCTGCGCGGACGAACGACCGTGCTCTCCTTCTTCGACCGCCGCATGGGAGACGGGCTCACGGAGGCGGGGCGTGCGCTTCTCGCCTCGTGCTCCTGCGTCGTCGCCGACAAGGAGGCCACGGCAAGCCGCGTTCGCGCGCAGGCGGGCGCGATCGCGGCGCCGATTCGGGTCATCTCGCCCTACGAGACACGGGTGGAGGTAGGCGACAGCCTGCACCTTCGCGTGCAGAACGTGCTCGTGGCCGTCGACGCCCTGGACGACGTGCTCTTCGACGCGGTGGCGGTGTGCCTCGCGGAGTACGTGGCCGAGAAGAACGGGCTCGCGCGCGTCTGCCTCTTCACGCGCTCCTCCCGCTACGACGTGGCGGCAGACCTGCTCTCGAGGGTGCGCGCGACGCTCGGACGGGCCGGGCTCGACCCCGCGATGGCAGAGCCCAGCGAAGGCCGCTCGGAGAACGAGCTGCCGGAGGGGGAGGACGGCACCCACCCGCCCTGCGTCTTCTCGGTGCGCCAGTGCGTGGACGAGCTCCACGTGAGCCGAACGATGCGCGAGCAGCGCGTGGTCGTCGACCTTTCGCCCAGGCCGGACCAGTTCCTGCAGATCTCCGCGATGAGCATGGGCGTGCCGCAGGTCACGGCCCATTCGACCGAGTACGTCGTGGACGGGAGGAACGGTAGGGTGCTGCATGACGTGCGCGAGCTGGCGGACGCGGTGGATTTCTACCTCGGAAGCATGGAGCACTTCAACGAGGCGCAGATCGCCTCGTACGAAATCGGAGGCAAGTTCAGTGCGCAGGAGCTCGTGAGGGCGTGGAAGGAGGTGATCGGGATTGGCGGACATCAGGGCGCTCCAGCTCGGGACTGAGGACTACGCTCGACGTGCGACGCTCGGCGAGGACGTGGCCTGGTCGTTCGAGCCCGAGCTAGACGAGGCCGCGCGCGAGTACGACGTCGCCTTCGTCAGCCGTCCGCTCGTCGCGGACGAGGCGCGCTGGCTCGAGAGGCACGTTCGCGCCTACTGCCTGTTCGTCTCCCGTGACCTTGCGCTCGACGCGCCCATGCGCCACCTCGTGCGAAGCCGGCGCGCGCGCCTCTTCTCCGAAGACGACGTGCAACGCATCCTCGAGAAGGACCTGAGGAACTACTACTCCAAGCCCTACGGAGAGAAGTTCGACCCGCACATGCTCGCCGTCTCGCCCGGCTTCCGCGGGGACGTGAGCTGGGACGGCGGGGTCGGCGCCATCCTTTCCGGCGACTTCGGCGAGCGGATGGGCCAGGTCGCCTTCTGGCGCTCGAACATCCCGGTGGAGCCTGGCCAGGCGCTCGACCTCTGGCTCGAGTACGAGAAGGACGGCGGGGTCGAGGTGGAGCTCGAAACCGTGCAGTTCGTGCGCGGCAGCATCTCCTCCGTGCAGGACGTGCGGCGCTTCTCCGAGCAGGACCTCGCCGAGCCCGTGACCGTGGAGGACGACGGCCCCGCGGCCTCCCTCTTCGCCTCCATCAACGCGCGGGGGAGGGGCACCCTCAAGATCCGGGCGCTCCACGACCGCCACTCGCGCCGCGGTGCGGGCGCGTTCCTCCCCGGTGGCAGGCGCTGGGTCACGCCCGCGCGCGAGGAGCTATTCACCTACTTCGACCCGGGTGACCTCGAGCCGCCCCTATGCGTGTACTTCTCGGGCTACAAGACCATGGAGGGCTTCGAGGGCTACTACATGATGCGGCGCCTCGGCTGCCCCTTCCTGCTCGTGAGCGACCCCAGGCTCGAGGGCGGAGACTTCTACCTCGGGGAGGACTACGGACGCCTCGTCCTGGACGCCGTCCACGAGGCCCTCGACTACCTGGGGATCCCCGAGCGCGACGTCGTCCTCTCGGGGCTCTCCATGGGCACCTTCGCGGCGCTGTACTACGCTACGATGATTCCCTGCGCCGATGTGATCGTGGGCAAGCCGCTGCTGAGCCTAGGCAACGTGGCGGCAAACGAGCGCCTGAGGCGCCCGGCGGTCTTCCCGACCTCGCTCGACGTGCTCCGGAAGGAGTGCGGAGGCCTCGGCGAGGACGCGGTGGCACGGCTGAACCGCAGCTTCTGGGACCGCTTCGACGAGACGGACTGGTCCGGGCGCACGATCTTCGCCGCGTACATGATCGAGGACGACTACGACGGCGACGCCTACCCGAGGCTCCTCTCGCACGTGCGCGGCAGCGGCGCCCGGGTAATCGGCAAGGGCCTGCACGGCCGACACAACGACGACACCGCGGGCGTCGTGGCCTGGTTCAAGGCCCAGTACCTCCGCGTGCTCAGGGAATACGGGAGGGGAGGGGACGCTGATGCCGAGCCAAGATAGGAGCTGGACCGTCTATTGGGAGGAGTACGCGAGCGACGCCTACCTCTACGGTTCGAGCATCAGCTTCCACGCTCACGACGACGTCGAGTTCGCAAACGAGCTCATGCCGGCGGGCACGGTGATCAAGACCTGGCACTCGATGGTCAACTTCCAGGAGAGGCGCGTCGAGCCCACGCTGCCCATCATCGACGGCGAGGGCTCCTATCACGTCACGGTCGACCTCGAGTCGGACGTGCCACAAGGCATCCTGCTGCGCTTCTCCTTCCTCGACAAGAACGGCGAGGAGGCGGGCGCGCTCGTGGTCGACGGCCCCGAGGCCGACCTCAGGTGCCCGCTCAAGACCTACAGCTACGAGGCCCAGCTCGTCTGCGCCGGAGCGCATGCGCTGCGTTTCCACTCCTTCACGATCACGGAGGTGACGGGGCTCGCATGATGACCAGGCGTCTGAGAAGGACCGCGGAGGCCGTGAGGGCCTGCGCGGGGCGCGCCCGTGGCCTCTCCGACGAGGAGCTCTCCGCCGAGACCGCGCGCCTCAGGGCGGAGCTTGCCTCGGGCAGGAAGCTCGACGAGCTTCTCCCCGAGGCGTTCGCCGCCATGGCGGAGGCCGACCGCAGGGTTCTCGGGACCTACCCCTACGACGAGCAGGTCCTCGGCGCCGTGGCGCTCGAGGCCGGCTGCCTGGCGGAGATGCGCACGGGCGAGGGCAAGACCCTCACGGCTACGCTGCCGCTCTACCTCCATGCGCTCACGGGGAGGAGCACGATCCTCGTCACCGCGAACGAGTACCTCGCCTACCGAGACGCCGAGCAGATGCGTCCCGCGTTCGCCTTCATGGGCGTGACGGAGCGCGCCGGCGTGGGGAGGACCCCCGGCCAGGCGCTCACGAACGACGAGAAGCGCGCCAACTACGCGGCGGACGTCCTCTACACGACCCACAGCGTCCTCGCTTTCGACTACCTCCTGAACAACCTCGTCGCCCGCGCCGAGGACCGCTTCCTCCGGGACTTCGACTTCGTCCTCATCGACGAGGCCGACTCGGTCCTCCTGGACGGCGCCCAGATGCCACTCGTCATCTCCGGCTCCCCGCGCGTGCAGTCCGACCTCTACCCGAGCGCCGACTTCTTCGTCTCGACCCTGCGCGAGGGGCGCGACTTCGAAGTGGAGGACAAGGCCTGCTGGCTCACGGAGGCCGGCGTGGCCTACGCCGAGCGCTTCTTCGGCGTACCCAACCTCTTCGCACGCGAGAGCTTCGAGCTCAACCGCCACATCCTGCTCGCGCTCCGCGCGCGCTCTCTCTTCGAGCGCGAGCGCGACTACGTGATCTCCGACAAGGGCGAGGTCGTCCTCCTTGACAACACCACCGGCAGGCTCCTGCCGGGCATGAGGCTGCGCGGCGGCGTGCACCAGGCCCTCGAGCAGAAGGAGCACCTCGAGCTCTCGCGCGAGCAGCGCTCGGTCGCCTCCATCACCTACCAGAACCTCTTCCTGCTGTTCCCCGAGATGTGCGGCATGAGCGGCACCTTCGCCGACGCGCGCGCCGAGCTCAGGAGCGTGTACGGCAAGCGGGTCTTCGTGGTGCCGCCGCACCGCCCGCTCGCCCGTACCGACCTGCCCGACCTCTACTTCCGCAGCGCCGAGGACCAGTACGCCGCCGCCCTCGCGTCCGCCCTCGCCTACCACCGCACCGGCCAGCCGGTGCTCGTCGTCACCGCAACGATCCAGGACACGCAGGTCTTCTCGCGCATGCTCGTCGAGAGGCACGTGCCCCACAACGTCCTCAACGCCAACAACGCCTACTGGGAGGCGCAGATAATCGCCGCCGCCGGGCAGAGGGGCGCCGTGACGGTCTCGACCGGCATGGCAGGCCGCGGCACGGACATCAGGCTGGGCGAGGGAGCGCGCGAGCTGGGTGGGCTCGCCGTCATCGGCGTCGGCCGCATGGAGAACACCCGCCTCGAGCGGCAGGCGCGCGGACGTGCCGGGCGCCAGGGCGACCCGGGGTCGAGCCAGTTCTTCGTCTCGCTCGAGGACGGGATCGTGACGCAGCTCTACGAGGAGAAGGTCGACAGGATCCTGGACGGCGGGCGCAGGGCCTCGCGGCGGCGCATCCGCTCGATCGTAGACGGCGCCCAGAGGACCATGGAGGAGCAGAGCGTCTCCTCGCGCGAGCAGGCCGTGCGCTACGACCGGATCCTACGGCGCCAGCGCGAGATCCTCTATGCCGCCCGCGACCGCCTGCTCGACGGCGACGCGGTGGCGGAGGGCAAGGTTCTCTCGATCGCGCACGAGAACCTAAAGCGCTATGTCAGGGAGCACCCCCGTCCGACCCAAGGGGAGCTCAACCGCTACGTGCTGGACAACCTGACCTACGAGCTCGACCCTGCCGAGCTCGCCGCGGACGGGAGAGCCACGTCGCGCGCGGCGCTGCTGGGCCGACTGGAAGCCCTCGCGGACAGGCTCTACGAGGAGAAGGCCGCGTCCTTCTCCTCCGACGAGGAGCTCCAGGACTTCACGAGGGCCTGCATGCTACGGGCGCTCGACGAGGGCTGGGTCGAGGAGGTCGACTACCTCCAGCAGCTCCAGTACGCGATCACCTCGAGGGGCACCGCCCAGCGGAACCCGCTCTTCGAGTACAGCCGCGAGGCGTACCGCTCCTTCCACGACATGGAGCGCACCATGATGGAGGCCATCGCCCGCAACTTCTTCCTCGCGGAGCCGCAGGTGACCTCGGACGGCACCAGGACTATCCTGTTCCCCTAGGGAGGCGCGCATGGTCTACAGCTTCAACCTCGGAATCGGCTGGGCGTCGAGCGGCGTGGAGTACGCCCAGGCGTACCGGGCGCGGGCGTTCCGGGCACTGGGCGTGCCCGCGCGCTTCGTCTTCACGGACATGTTCCCGCAGGAGGACATAGAGCATCTCACCCGCAACATCGGCTTCGCCGACGACGAGGTCGTCTGGCTCTACTCCCACTTCTCGGACTTCCGGACTGCGCCCGTGAGCTACACGCTTGCGCAGTTCGAGGCCACCCTCGCCGACCAGGGCTTCCGCGTCACCAGGGACGGGCGGCGCGGGAGGCTCACGTTCTCTGGCAGCAAGGACTACTGCTCGCTGTACTTCGTCGACGAGGGACACGACCTGCTCCACCGCGTGGAGTACGTCTCCCGCGGCCTCCTCGTCCGCAAGGACTACTTCACCTACGGCCGCACCTACTCCGAGTACTACGCCCCGCTCGACGGCAGGGCCCACCTCTACCTGCGCCGCTTCTTCAACGAGGACGGCTCGGTCGCCCTGGAGGAGATGCCCGACGGGGCCACGACGGTCTTCCGCCTCAAGGACCGGGTGCTCTACTCCAAGGAGGACCTCGTCGGAGAGCTCGTGCGCAGCCTCGGCCTAACGGAGAAGGACGTGGTACTCGTCGACCGCACGACCGGCATCGGCCAGGCGATACTCGAGAACGCGGGCGCAGCGCGGGTCGGCGTCGTGGTCCACGCGGACCACTACAGCGCCTCCGGCACGGACGACGAGCACGTCCTGTGGAACAACTACTACGAGTATCCCTTCGACATGCATCGCCACGTCGACTTCTACGTCACCTCCACCGAGGCCCAGGCGCGCCTCTTGGAGCGGCAGTTCGAGCGCTACGTGGGGGAGACACCGCGCGTCGTCGCCATACCCGTGGGCAGCCTCGACGCGCTCTCTCGCCCCGAGTCCCCGAGGCGGCCCTTCTCCGTCGTCACCGCCTCGAGGCTCGCCTCCGAGAAGCACGTCGACTGGGTGATCAGGGCGTGCGCCCTGGCGCATGAGCGGGTGCCGGGGCTGACGCTCGACGTCTGCGGCGCGGGCGCAGAGGCCGGCCGCCTCGAGGCCCTCGTGGGGGAGCTGGGGGCGGAGGGCTACGTGCGCCTCCTCGGCCAATGCGAGATGTCTGAGGTCTACCCACGCCACGAGCTCTACCTCTCCGGCTCGACCAGCGAGGGGTTCGGCCTCAGCCTCATGGAGGCGGTCGGCTCCGGGCTCGCGCTGATCGGCTTCGACGTGCCCTACGGCAACCCCACCTTCGTCGACGACGGGGCGAACGGACACCTGGTCCCGCTCGCGGAGGGGATGCAGGAGGACGACCGCGTAAGGGCGCTCGCCGGCGAGGTCGTGCGCTACTTCCTCGAGGACGACAAGGCCGCCTTCGAGGAGAGGTCCTACGAGGTCGCGTCCGCCTACCTCACGGACCGCGTGGCCGCGCGCTGGGGAGAGGTGATCGGGGCATGACGAACGACGAGGGCATCCTGCTGTTGGACCACCTCGACGAGATGGCGGAGCTCCTCGTGGGCTCCTTCCGGCGCGCGGGCTTCGACGGGCCCGCCATCGTGCTCTCGGAGGAGACCGACCTGCCCGAGGGCGTGGAGTCCGTCTTCCGGCTCGCCGGCGAGGACGGCTCCTCGGCCCCCATCCCGGGCGCCGTGCGCGATGCCCGGCCAGAGTCCGCCGCGCAGGTGCGGGCCTACCGCCTCGCGCACGCGGGCTGGGAGCCCGGAGCGAGCCGCTTCTTCGACCAGATAGAGATGCCGGACCTCTGGGAGGTCGCCGCGGACGGCGCCTCCGGCAGGGTCCTCGACCGCGGTCGCCTCCGCGCGCGGGTCTACTACGCGCGCGGAGGCACGCCTCGTGTCGTGGGTGACGTCGACTGGCTCGACGAGGGTGGGACAGTCCGCTTCACCGACCACTACGACCTCGCTGGGCGGCTCTGCGCCCGCACGACCTTCAACGGCCGCGGCGAGCGGTTCTGCCGCACCTGGCTGGACGAGCGGGGCCGCGAGCGCGTGGTGGAGAACTACGTGACGGGCGACCTCCTCGTCGCGCGCGACGGGCGCCTGCGCCACTACGCGAACCGGGTGGAGCTCGCGGTCGACGCCCTCCGCGCCCGGGGGCTCGAGGGGCAGCGCATCTTCTATAACTCCCTCTCCACGCCGCTCTTCGTGAGCGAGCGGCTCCGGGCCCACCCGCGGGGCAACGTGCTCTTCTGGCAGGAGCCTCCTCGCGACGACATACCGGGGAACATGCGGATGATCCTCGAGGGCCGCTCGCGCACGAACGAGGTCCTCGTTCAGGACGCGCGCAGCTGCGAGAGGCTCCTCGCCCTCGGCGCCTCTGCCGACTACGTGCGCCCGCTCGGCTTCGTCTACGGCTTCGAGCGTAAGAACGCCGGCTCCGACGAGGTCCTCATCTGCACCAACTCGGACCAGGTCGCGTCCCTCGAGGCCATCGTGAGGGGCCTGCCGGAGATGCGCTTCCACATAGCGGCTGTGACGGAGATGTCGAGCCGACTCCTCGCCTTCGGGGCGGAGAAGAACGTGCTCCTGCACCCCGTCGCCTCGCGTGAGGTGCTGGCGCGCCTCTTCCGCACGTGCGACTGGTACCTCGACGTCAACTACGGGACAGAGGTTCGCTCCTCCGTGAGACGGGCGTTCCTGGCCGACCAGCTCGTCCTCGGCCTCAGGCAGACCCTGCACCGGCCGCGCTTCATGTGCCCCGAGCATGTCCTCGATGACGCCGAGGCGCTTGTCGCCCTGATGAGGAAGCTCAGGGGCTCCAGGGGCCTCCTTCGCCGGCACCTGGACCTGCAGCGCAGGGCTGCCCTCTCCGAGGGGCCGGAGGCCTATCGGCGGCTCTTCCGCTAGGGGCGTGGGGCAGGCGCGTGACCAACTCCTCCCGCGCCGGATTTGCTTTTTCGCCCTCGCAGGAATAAAACGAACACGTTGCCGAAACGGCCCGGCCCTGCTGACAAAGAACGCGACGCCCTTGGCCATGGCTTCGCTCTGTGAGGGGAAGGTCATGTCACCGCAGATAGATGCGAACAGGTATACCAACGAGATGCTCTTCGAGCTGCTCGAAGTCCTGCCTGTCCCCATGTACGCCTACGCGCCGGATGGGGACAGGTACGACCCCATCTACATGAACCAGCGCTGCCTCGACATGCTGGGCGCCGCCTCGCTCGACGACGCAATCGCCTTCTACGAGGGCAGCATGCGGAACTTCTTCCTTTCGTCGGACCTCGGCCTGGTGCGCGACAGCACCCTCCGTGCGCTCGAGTCGGAGGGCGATCGGGTGGCCTACGAGTGCCACATCGCGACGATGGACCATCGCATCTGCCTTGCCCGCGTCCTGTCCGAGGCCCGAACCACCACAGACGGCCACCGCATCGTCGTCAACCTCGTGGTCGCCCTCGGCGCGAGGCCGGAGACCGTCGACTACGAATCGTCGGACCCGGTGACCGGGCTCATCAACATGCACTCCTTCTTCCACGTCATGCGCAGGTGGAGGAAGCACTTCTCGCCGGAGGGCGACGGGTCCGAGCTCGCTGTCATGTACCTCGACGTGGTCAACTTCCAGTCTATCAACATCCACGACGGCATCGAGGGCGGGGACGCGTTCCTGAAGGCGGTGGGCGACCACCTGAGGATGCTCTTCCCGGCGAGCGCCGTCTCCCGCTTCGACGTGGACCACTTCGCCCTGCTGATGCACGCAGACAACCTCGATGCGAAGGCGGCGGTGGCGCGGGACATGGTGCTCGCGCTCGCGCCCAAGGGGGTGAGCGCGAGCATCGGCGCCTGCGTCTGGCAGGACCACGGGCTGAGCGCCGAGACGATCTGCGGCCGCGCGAAGATCGCCTGCGACGTGGGCAAGCGGCGTCCGCGCGGCCCGCTCTCCCTCTACACGGACGAGATGGGAAGGGACCTCGAGGTCTCCGAGTACGTCGTCTCCAACGTGGAGGGCGCCGTCAGGAACGGCTGGATCCACGTCTACTACCAGCCGATTATCGGCTCCGTCTCCGGCGAGATCTGCGGCATGGAGGCGTTGGCTCGCTGGGACGACCCCACGAGGGGTCTCCTGCAGCCCTCCTCGTTCGTCGAGCCCCTCGAGGACTCCCGCCTGATATGGGTGCTCGACCTCTGCGTCATCAGGCAGGTCGTCACGATGATCGCCGACCGGAGCCGGCAGGGGCTGCCGGAGATTCCGGTCTCAGTGAACATCTCGCGGGTCGACTTCTCCTGCTGCGACGTCTTCTCGGAGGTGGAGTCACTGGTCGAGGAGCACGACATACCCCGTCGCACGCTGCACATCGAGGCCACGGAGAGCGCCTTCGCCTCTGAGGAGGGCGAGATTGTCGAGACGCTGGCCCGCTTCAGGAAGGCAGGCTACGAGGTCTGGATGGACGACTTCGGCAGCGGCTACAGCTCGCTCAACCTCCTCAAGGAGTACGACTTCGACGTCCTGAAGCTCGACATGGCGTTCCTGCGCAACGACACGCCGAGGTCCCGGGCGATCATCTCGTCGGTGATCTCGATGGGCAAGAAGATCGGCGTCCGCACCCTCGCCGAGGGGGTCGAGACGCCGGAGCAGGCGGACTTCCTCAGCATGGCGGGCTGCTCGATGATGCAGGGGTACCACTTCGGGAGGCCCCTGCCCTTCGAGGAGACCCTCGAGCGCAACCAGGAGCGCGGCTTCGTCGTCGAGGACGCGCAGCACAGGGCCTACTACGAGGCCGCCGCGGACGTCGACTTCCTCACGGACGCACCCCTCGTCCTCTACGACTTCCACCGGAGCCACTTCCGCATCCTCCAGACGAACGCCGCCGCCCGCCAGATGTTCATCCACTACGGGCTAGAGGACGCCCAGCAGTTCGAGGACGCGGTCAACGATTGGAACAGGTCGTCCAACAACGCGCTCGACTACGCCATGAGCTACGCCGACCGCACGGGGAAGGCGGGGGAGCAGGCCATCACCTTCTCCGGCAAGGAGATGCTCTTCCGCTTCCGCTCCCTCGCCCACATGGAGGGCCACAGCCTCATCGTAGCGAAGTACTTCGACGTCACCGAGCGCTTCGCCGAGATAACAAGCCTGGCAAAGTCGACGACGAGCATCCTCGAGTTCTACCGCAACGTCTTCAGCCTCGACCTCAAGCGCCAGACCATCCGCAGCCTCAGGTACGGCAACAACCTGTCGGGCGGGCTCGACAAGGACTTCGTGCCTCTGCGGGGCGCGGACGGCAGCTACAACGACCTGCTGCCGAAGGTCCTGGACGTGGACGAGGCCCGCTACCGCACCTTCCTCGACCCCGACACGCTCGAGGGCAGGCTCGCTGAGGTGCGAGGCGGGGTGCTGCGCAGCATCTTCCGCACAATGGACAGGGACGGCGGCTTTAGGTGGATGGAGCACATGCTGGTCCTGCTCCAGGGCTCCGACGGGACCCAGGCCCTCTACGGCATCCGCCCGCTCGACATCCAGGACCTCGAGCGCGAGCTCTCGAGCGCCAACGACAACGCCGTCGCCGCGCAGTTCAGCAGGGACGAGGGCACGGGGGGCATCCTCTGGGACAGCCTCATGGCGCACACGCCCCTGAAGCTCTTCTGGAAGGACAAGGACCGCAGGTTCTGCGGGGCGAGCAGGTCCTTCCTCGACTACTATGGCCTCGACTCCGTCCACGACCTGCTCGGCAAGACGGACGACGACCTCAGGTGGCACCCGATCGAGCAGGGCTACCGGGACGCGGAGCTCGAGGTCCTCAGGCATGGGCGCATGTCCCGCGACGTGCCCGGCAAGTGCATCGCAAAGGGCGCCAGCCACGCGATCCTGGCGACGAAGTGGCCCATCTACCGCGACGGGCGGATCGCCGGCCTCATGGGCTACTTCCGCGAGGACCCCGCCGCCGAACGGCGTCCGGACCCTCGCGGGACGGAGGCCGGCGGCGTCTGCGAGACGGGCAGGTTCATGGACGACTTCCTGTCCTACGAGATCGACTACGAGCTCAACCGCAGCCCCTTCGGCATGGTGAGGGTGAAGCTGCCCGAGTTTCCCCGCATCGCCAAGGAGTGCGGGCCGGAGGCGGCCTCGCTCCTGGACTCGGCCTGCAGCTCCGCCATCCTCGAGCTCGTCGGCAACCGCGGCAGCGTAGCACGCCTCTCCACGGGGTGCTTCGCCATCCTCGGCAAGTACCGCTCGCGTGCAGAGATCCTGGAGCTCGGGGAGAAGGTCCGCAGGGCCGTGGAGTCGATCCACAGGGTCGGGGCCTACGACCTCACCATCTTCGCCGACGTGCGCGTCATCTACGCGGAGGCCCTGGACGACTTCGTGAAGAAGCTCAACCGCTCGCTGGTGGCGGGCGACCTGTCGGGCGCCACCGACGCGGGGAAGATGTCCCGGGGGGCAGAGCGGGGCTTCCGCGCCCTTCTCGACTCGGCGCCCTTGGGTTGCTCGGTCCTTGGACCGGACCATACCGTCCTGTACTGGAACCACGAGGCCGAGCGGCTCCTTGGGGTCCCCTCCGAGGAGCTCCTCGGGTGCAGGTGCGCGGACCTGCCCCTCGGCTGCGTCGACGCCGACGGCGACGAGGTCCCGGAGAGCCGCACGCCGACCGCCATAGCGCTTGCGACCGGTAGGCCCTCGAACGCGCAGCTGCGCGCCCACACCAAGACCGGCGGAGACGTCCTTCTCCGCGAGGTGGTGCTACCCATGAAGGACAACACGGGGAGGATCCGGGAGCTCGTCTCCCTCTTCGCGCCCGTCGGGGAGCGAAGCGACGCAGCGGAGCGCAAGGCGACTGGGCCGGACACGCGGGGCGAGAAGGACCGGCGGTAGGTACCTAAACGACGACGTCGCGCCCCGTCCGCGGAAGCGCACGGCCGACAAGCGGCCGCCGCGCGAGTCGGAGGGACGTGCGGGAAGGGGGTTATCCAGGACATGGCTTCCGCAAGGAACGGCCGGCACGAGGCATGGAGTATGACGTCCGACGAGCAGTGGCGCCAGATTCTTCCGTCGGTGACGAAGGCGAACCGCCGGAGCGTCAGGGTGGTCTCCGTCGCCTTCTCGCTGATGATGCTCATCTGCATCCTCATCTCGAACTTCAGCAGCAAGATGAGCAACGCCCTGCCCCTCTACGTCGTCTCGCTGGGGTGCTCCATCGCGATGTACGCGATCGCCTCCAAGGTCGACGATGGGGACGAGCGGGCAGTCAGCGTCCTGACCTACGTAACGATCAGCGGCCTCCTCCTCTACTCCACGATACTGGGGACGCTCTTCAACTCCGACCAGATGGCCGCCTCCTTCCCCGCCTTCGTCCTCGCCTCGCCCCTCCTCTTCATGGACAGGCGAAGGCGGCTCGTCACCTGCATCGGCATCCACACCCTGTTCTTCGTCTGCATGGCGCTCGCATTCGACAGCCCTCGCTTCGTCGTGGACGACGTCACCAACTCCTGCCTCTTCTCCGCGGTGAGCGTAGGCATCAACTCCTATCTGCTCAACGTGAAGCTCAAGCACGAGTACGCCCAGGCCAGGCTCTCCGAGCTCAGCTGGATCGACCTCCTGACGGGGGTCAGGAACCGAAACTCCTACGAGAGGGCGCTCGCCGGCCTGGGATCGAGCTGCAAGCTCTCCCTGACCTGCGTGTTCGCCGACCTGAACGGCCTCCACGAGCTCAACGAGGAGAGCGGGCACTCCGTGGGAGACGAGCGTCTGAAGTGCGTCGCAGCCATGCTGAGCTCGGCGTTCGGCGGCGACGACACCTACCGAATCGGAGGGGACGAGTTCGTGTCGTTCTGCCGGGACCTCGACGCGGCCGCCGTGACGGCGAAGGTGGCCGCGGTGCGAGCCGAGACCGAGGCGGCGCACTGCCACGTCTCCCTTGGCGTCTCCACCGCGAAGGCGCCGGGCATCGACGTCGACGAGCTGGTCAAGCTGGCCGAGAGGCAGATGTACGAGGACAAGCGCCGCTACTACGAGCGGACCGGCTTCGACAGGAGGGGCAGGAGGAGCTGAGCGGGCGCGTCGGGGCGGCTATCCCAGCTCCCGGACGAGGTACTCCGAGAAGCGCCGTGCCGCGAGCGGCAGCGTCGCGGAGTCGCGCCATCCCAGCGTTATCGTCCGACGGGGCTCCTCCAGGATGGGGCGCACCTCCACGCCGGCCTCGAAGCCCACAAGCATCATCTCATACAGAATCGTGACGCCCAGGCCCTGGCGCACCATCGCCAGGATCGAGTAGTCGTCCGTGACCTCGTAGCACACGTGCGGAGAGAGGCCCGCCTGCGCGAAGGCGTGCAGGGTGACCGACTCGCGGCCCTCGTCCAGAAGGATGAACGGCTGCTCGGCGAGGTCCGCGAGGGAGAGCACGTCCTTCTCTGCCAGCGGGTTTGCGCGCGGCACCACGGCCATCATGCGGTCGGTGCCGAGGGGGCGGTACTCGAGGCCGGCCGACTCCGCGTCCGTGAGGTTGGTGAAGCCCAGGTCGCACGCGCCGGTGCGCACCCACTCCGCGATGGAGGTGTACTCGCTCTGCCTGAGGTTGAAGCGCACCGAGGGGTAGAGCCTGCGGAACTCGCGCATGGGGCGTGGCAGGAGGTTCCTGCTCACGCTGGTGAAGGTGCCGATGGTGATCGTCGCGCTGCCAAGGCCCAAGACCTCGCGGCGCTTCTCGGCCAGGGCGCGCTCGTCGCGCGCGACGGCCTGCAGGTAGGGCATGAACTGCCGGCCGTCCTTGGTGAGCGAGACGCCGTCGCGGCCGCGCTCGACGAGCGTGCAGCCCAGCTCCCTCTCGAGCGCCTTGACGGTCTGCGAGACGGCGCTCTGCGTGTAGCCGATCCTCTCGGCGACCTTGGTGAAGCTGCCCTCCTCGACCACCTCGACGAAGATAGCGTAGCGAGAGAGGCGAGCGGGGGAGGCGTGCGGGCTCACCGCAGCCGTGATGGGCGATCCGGGCGCCGCCGCCTCGAGCTCCCCCGGGGCGCCGGGCTCCCGCGTCACCGCCCGCCCCCCGTCACGGCCGGTCGTCCTTCTCGCCATTGGTCTTCTCCCTCCGTCGCGGACGCCCCAGCTCTCGTGCGCCCGACCCGACGCCCGCGCCCCTGCTTTGCATAAGTATATCTACACAACCGATAAGAATCATTCGTTTTACTTATGCTCGCATCTGTTGCTTAATGGGCACGACGGGAAAGACGCACGGAGACGGGCGGTGGTCGAGATGGGGACCTCTGAGGGCGGGACGCTTTCTGCAGGCACGCTCGCGGGCGGAGAGGGGTGCGCCCACCTCCGCGGGACCCTCGCTCTGCTCCACGGGATCGCCGCCCGACACGGCGGCAGCCTGCGCGAGGGGCTGCGCGACGGCATACCCATCGCCCTCGGCTACCTCGCCGTGTCCTTCTCTCTCGGCATCGCCGCCCGCAAGGTGGGGCTCGACGCCGTCCAATGCTTCTTCGCGAGCCTGCTCAACAACGCGTCGGCGGGCGAGTTCGCCGGCTTCGCCGTGATCGGGGCCGGTGGCTCGTTGCTCGAGATGGCCGTGGTCATGCTCGTCGCAAACGCCCGCTACCTCCTCATGGGCTGCTCCATGGCGCAGCGCTTCGCGCCGGGGACGCCGCTTCTCCACCGCGTCCTCGTCGGCTTCGACCTCACCGACGAGCTCTTCGGCATCGCTATCGGCCGCCCGGGGCAGGTCGACCCGTACTACAGCTACGGCGCCATGTCGGTGGCGCTGCCTGGTTGGGCGTTCGGCGGCGCCCTCGGGGTCATCGCCGGCAGCGTCCTGCCGGAGCGGGTGGTGAGCGCCCTCTCCGTCGCGCTCTTCGGCATGTTCCTCGCGATCATCGTGCCGCCCGCGCGCAAGAACCGCGCCGTGGCCGCGGTGGTGCTCGGCGGGTTCGCGACCAGTGCGCTTGTCGCCTGGGCGCCGCCGCTCTCGGGCGTCTCGGAGGGCACGCGCACGATCGTCCTCACGGTGGCGCTCTCCGCGCTCGCAGCCGCGCTCGCGCCGGTGGGCGAGGAGGAGGGCGCTGGCGTCGCAGCCGCGGCCGACGCATGCGGCCCCGGCGCCCCGACCGAGGCCGACGCGGCTGCCCCCACAGCCCCGAGGCGGGAGGTGCGCCGTGCGGCCTAGCGTCCTCGCCTACCTCGCGGTAATGTCGGCGGTCACCCTCGGCACCAGGATCTTGCCGCTCACGCTCATCCGCCACCCCATCTCCAACCGCTTCCTGAGGTCGTTCCTCTTCTATGTGCCGTACGTCACGCTCGCTGTGATGACCTTCCCGGCCATCCTCACCGCGACGGACTCGCCCCTGGCCGGCGCCGCCGCGCTCGCCGTGGGGATCGCCGCCGCCTGGATGGGCGCGAGCCTTCCGCAGGTCGCCGCAGGCTGCTGCGGAGTGGTCTTCGTGCTGGAGCTGCTGCTGGCGTAGGGCAAGCCGGATTGGGGTCCCACGCGCTAGCCTTCCCTGCGACGTGACGCGCGAGACGCGGCTCGCGAGCCCGCCATTACGAGCCGTCGGCGTGAGCCCGTCATCCTTATCGCGCGCGAGTTACGCACGGCTGAACTGGCATTTGCCAAAACCCCAGGATTGAGGGATCCATAAGGGGTCCGGAACTCAGCCGTGCGTAGTTTTTGGGAGCGACTCCGTCGCGAAACCTCCGCGAGACGCCGAGTCTGGGCGAACGGCTAGAATCATCAGTGCTTAGACGACACCCGCCAGCCCAAGGGGGCGCGCGGGAGGGCACGCACGTGTGTCAGGCAGTCTTCAGGCAACCCTCATTCAGTCCTCGGGGGGTCCTCAGGCAGTCCTGGCGTCCAAGCGCCCATAAGAGGGGAGAAGAGCATGGAATCGGAGACATCGCCGGTAGAGGTCCACGAGGCATACGAGGCGCCGCGTGCGGAGGTCGTGCGCGTCGAGGCGAGCGCCCAGTGCATCGACACGAGCGTCCTCATCGACCCCAACCCCAGCGGCACCATCGACCCCGGCGACATCGGCTAGCGCCCGCACCCCTTCGCGGGAGCCCCAAGTGCCGCTCCTGCCCCTTTATGCGCTCGCGCCTTTCAGCGATCGCCCGGTCCTGCGCCCGCGCCTAGTCGCCCGGGCGCAGGACGTAACGGAGCTCGCGCGCGATCTTCTCGCGCTTTGCGACGGCTCCGCGGAGGATCCTGTAAGGGTAGAACAGCGGCAGCAGCCAGCGGTGCCGGTCGATGACGGCGTGCTGCGAGAGGACGAGCCCCGGCGCGGGGAACAGCCGCGAGAGCAGGTAGCGGGCGCGCCTGCCCTGCTCGGTGCCGCCGCCGGCCCTTCTCGTGGCGTTGGCGTAGAAGTGCCGCTCCGTCCCGTAGGTGCCTGATTCGAGAAGGTAGCGCAGGTCAGCCGCCTCCCGCCCCGTCAGCGCCGCGAGGGCTGCCGCCACGTCCGCGCCGGGGGAGAGCAACCTCTCCGCGAGCGAGCGCATGTCGGACTCGAAGCTGGCGGCCCCCATGCGCGCGAGCTCGCTCGTGGCGCGCCCGTGGTCGATCGCGTCCTGGTACTGCCCGGGAAGGCAGTCGAGCACGTAGAGGTCCGCCAGCGTTCGCAGGCCGCAGCCGCCCTGCGAGAAGTGCTTGTGCATGTGGGCGACGACGAGGACGTACTGGTCCGTGGGCAGAAGCTGCCACTCGCGCCCGCTCGCCGGGACCACGCGGTCCCAGACGTCGGCGAAGCCCTCCGCGGCCCTTCTCGACGTGTACTCGGGGAACAGCCCCACGTGAAGCTCCATGTTGCAGACCGGCGGCTTGAGGTACACGTCCTCGTTGCCCTGCTCGAAGCAGTCCACCTCGTAGCCAAGCCCCTCCATGAGGCAGCGCACGGCGCGGCGCGTGACCGCGTCCGGGCATCTGAAGAGCAGGTCGTTGTCGGCCATCTCGCGCGTGGCCGGGTCGGGGTAGAGCCCCGCGACGACGATGCCCTTGAGCGGCACGTAGTCGACTCCCAGCCCCGCGAGGCCCGCGCAGACGGACTCGCGCTCGACGCCCATCAGGGCCTGACGGTAGCACGCCCCGTCGTAGGCGCGCCTCCAGGCCTCGTCCGCACCCTGCACGGCAATCGCGGCCGAGGCGGCGAGCGATCCGACGCCATGCGCCCGCGCGAGCTCCAGCACCGCGGGCTGGTCCATCGCCGCCAGCTCCTCCGGCTCCGGCACGCGCCCGTTGAGCGCCAAGCCCATCAGGCGGAGAAGGGCCTCCGTCTCCCTCATTCGCATCCTCCCAGCTCTATGGTCCTGTCGCAGGCCTCCGCGGCCTGCCTGCGGTGCGTCACCAGCACGATGGTGCGGCCGCCGAGCGCGCGCAGGTTCTGCAGCACCCGTCCCTCGGTCGCGCGGTCGAGCGCGCTCGTGGCCTCGTCCAGCACGACGATGGGGTGCCCCGAGTAGACCGCCCGCGCGATCGCCAGGCGCTGCTGCTGGCCCCCGGAGAGCCCGGCCCCGCGCTCGCCCAGCTCGGCGTCCAGGCCCCGCGGCAGGTCTCGCACGAACCCGTCGGCGCAGGCCACCTCGAGCGCCTCCCAGACGCGCGCGTCGTCGGCGCCCGCACCCTCGCCAAAGGAGACCACGTCGCGCACCATGCCCGCCATGAGCGCGTCGTCCTGCGGCACGTACGCAAAGAGCCCGCGCCACTTTGCCCCGTAGGCGAGCGATCTGCCGTCGCACCACACGAGCTCGCGGGTGCCCGTGGCCGGCAGGTAGATGCACATGAGGAGCTTGAGCAGCGTCGACTTGCCGCAGCCGGAACGCCCCACGAGGGCCACGGCCTCTCCGCGGCGCACCTCCAGGTCCGGGAAGGCGAGAAGGGCGTGGGCGCCCGCGGCGCCCGGGCCTACGGCGGCGCCTGCATGCCCCGGGTCCTTCTCGCCCGGCAGGGCACGCCGGCACGCCGCGCCGTACGAGAAGCTCAGGCCGGAGAGGCGGACGGAGGAGAGCCGGCCGTAGGCCGCGGCCACCTCCGCGGCGCCGGCCACGGGGCCGCCGAAGGCGTCGGGCCAGGACTCGACCTCCATGAGCCGTTCGGCGGAGGCGAGCATCGCATAGTAGCGCGGCAGGTAGCCCGAGATGTTGGCGAAGGGCCCCTGCACGAGCGCCACCAGCTGCGCCACGACCATCAGCGTGCCGTAGCCCATGGTCCCCTGCAGGAGGCGCCAGCCGCAGTAGCAGACGCCGAGCACGTACGCGCCGTCCATGGCAGCAGCGAACCCCGTGTTGCACAGGTTCGAGAACGCCGCGCGCCGGAGGCGGGCCTCGCGGTGGTCCCGCATGAGCGCGCGGGCGCGCTCGCCCACGAGCGCCTCGCGGACGAAGGTGTGCACCACGAGCAGCCCCTGCAGGCAGTCGAGCGAGAAGGACCTCACGCGCCCCGCCGCCTCCTGCTGCGCGCGGTGCAGCCCCTTCATGCGGCTGCGGAAGGCGGTCGCGATGGCGCCGAGCGCCACGCCGCCGCCGACGAGCAGCACGGCGGACTCGGGCACGATGGCCACGAGCATGCAGATGGCGCCCACGAGCCTGACCGACGTCCCGGCGATGCCCGGGACGATGTCGGCCACCCCCTCGGCCACCACGCGCGCGTCCGACCACATGCGGCTGAGCCACTCGCCGCTGTGCAGCGTCGCGTGGAGGCCCAGGTCGCAGCTGCAGGCTGCGTCGAGCACGCGGGCGCGGTGGCGCTCCTCCAGGAGCGAGCGCGTCCGCTCGGCGAGCCAGCGGGAGACCGAGCCCAGGCAGACCTGGCAGGCGAGAAGGACCACGAGCAGTGCTGCGGCGCGGCCGAACCCGGCCTGATCGGAGCCCGTAGCGCGATCCACGACCGCGCCGAGCGCCCAAGCGACGGAAAGCCCCAGCGCCGACTGCGCGACCGACGCGACGAGGATCGCCCCCACCCAGCGGAGGTCGGCGCCTGCGACCGAGACGACCCACCTGAGGGTCGCGCCGTCGCCGCCCGGCGCGGGGCCTCCGAGTGCGGGGGAGCCCGCGGGCCGCGGGTCCTTCTCCGCCCGCGGGTCCTTCTCCGCCCGGGCGTCGCGCACGCCCTCCCTGGCCTCACTCATCCAGGAAGTCCGCCACCTGGCGCAGGAAGGCGGCGACGTCCTCGCGCGCCTGCCCCTCGCCGATGCCGTAGCGCTCGACCAGGGCGCGCGCGAGCTCGTCTTCGGTCCGTCTCTCCCCGAGGAGCCCCCAGAGGTAGGCGCCGGAGTCGTTCAGGCGCACGAAGCCGTGGAAGTCCCTGGTCGCGGCGCCCGTGGGCACCACGAGGTGCTGGCTCCCCAGGTCTCGCAGGATGAAGTCCTTCCTTGCCCTCACGGCCCTACTCCCCATGGTCCCAGTCGTCCCTTCCGCTCATCGCCCCATACGAAAGCCGCGCCGCCTCGTCAGAGATCGTGCACGTGAGCTGCCAGGACGGCACCTCGCGGACCAGCTCGCCCACGAGGCCCAGCCACGCGTCCGTGAGCGCGGGGTCGCCCGGCGGGTCCAGCTGGGCGAAGAGGCGGTCCGTCTCCTCGCGCTCGCCCAGGGGGCGGATGGCGTTGCCGCCCCCGCGCACCAGGAAGCAGAGCCCCGCGAGGGGCACGTCCATCCTGGTCTGCCAGTTCTCCTTGCCCGCCCACGGCGCCGCGCACGCGAGCCACGCGCCGTCGCGCCTCCGCAGGATGGGCTTGTCGCCGTTCACGACGCGGGCGCGCCCGCCGAAGTGGCGCATCCAGAGCCCCACGTGCGTGCTCTTGCCGGTGCCGCTCGGCGCGGCGAAGGCGTAGGCCCTGCCGTCCACCGCCACGACGGCGGCATGGAGCAGCAGGCACCCATAGGGGAGGAGCCCCAGCGCCACCCGGTGCAGAAGGCCGCTGTGGAGGTACTCCTCGTCGGGGCGGCCGGGGGCCACGGTTCGCGCCCACGTCTCGTACGACGCGTCAGGCCCCACGGAGAAGAGCGCGGGCTCGCTGGTCTCATAGGGCGAGAGCGCGCGCGTGACCGAGACGGCGCCCTCGGGGTAGCCCACCTCGAAGGGCACCCCAGCGACGCAGATCACCATGGACGCCACGCGCATCCCCTCTTCCGGCCGAACGACACGATGGGCCTATGTTAGCCCGTCGCCTCGGCCTGCGCGAGGAGCTTCCTCAGGAAAGCCTTCCATTCTCGCACGAGCTTCTCCGGCCCCACGATGGAGACCATCGTCCCCATGCCCGCGACCCAGCCGAAGAACTGATCGGACTTGTAGACCTTCACCTGCGCGAGGACGGTGCCGTCTTCGCGGGTCGAGAAGCGCGCGGCGGAGCCGAAGCGGTCGGTGATGATCTCCGTCTTGTCCGGCCTGACCGCCAGGGTCGCCACGAACTTCTCGCCCTTGAAGCGGCCGAAGGACTCGTAGGTGCTCTCCTCGTAGCGGTAGGCGCGGATCGTGTCGTTGGAGTCCGCCGGCACGTCGGTGACCCGCACGCGCCCGATGCGGTCGACCCTGAACTCGGCGATGCGCCGGCGCTGGCCGTCCCAGGCGGTCAGGTAGTAGAAACCGCCGTCGTAGACCACGTCGAGCGGCGTCACGTGGTACGGGCGCCCCTCGTGGGTGGGCTCGAGGCTCCCGTCCGGGCGGCGCCTGAAGTAGGGGAACGCGACCTGGCGGCGCAGCCTCATGGCCTCGTGGATCGCATCGATGCTCCCGAAGACGCTCTCGTTGCGAGACTTGATCCGGCCCACGACGTGGATGCGCCTGTCGAGCTTCTCCTGCTCGAAGTTGTTGGCGAGGGTCTTGACGTTTAGGACCAGGAGCTGGGCCTGGCGGTCCGTGATGGCCCGGCACGACTCGATGGCGTCGACCATCAGCATGAGCTCGCCGAGCGAGAAGTCGGGGCGGGCGAGCGCGTACTCGACCGGGTGGCGCTCGTAGGTCCTTATGTCCACGTCGAACTCCCTGAGCGCCGCGATGTCCGAGTAGACGCTCTTGCGCTCCGCAGAGATGCCGTAGTCCGCGAGCCGGCCGATGAGCTGCGGCATCGTGAGGCCGTGCTCCGCGTCGGTCTCCTCCTGGAAGATCTTGAGCAGGTAGAGGATCTTGAGCTTCGACCTCGATCCATTGCCAGGCATGGAGCCTCCTCGCCTCGTGCGCGCCGCGCCGGGCGCGCCCCGAGGCGCGCGTCCGCGCCACCTCGTGCGACCCCGTCGGACTCGACCGTTCGCGCCGTACTTCGGACCACCATAGGCCAATTCAAGCTCCCTGAAAGACCTGACCCATAAACGGTACTGTACGCGCCGCAGGACAGGCAAGCCGCCTTCCCTCCCTACGATGTGCGACAAGGACCGCGGCGAGGCCGCGGCGGGAGCAGGGGAGGCAGACCATGGATAAGGACGTCATGCTTTCAGTGTCACCGATGGCAGGAGCGACCGCCGAAGTAACGCAAGGAGCCCGGAGCGGCAGGCACGAGAGGTCACGCAGGAGGCGTCGCGGCCCCCTCGCCCTCGCGACCGTCCTCGTGGCGGCCGCCATCGTCGCCATCGCCTCGCTCGCAGGCTGCTCCAAGGAGGAGGAGAAGCCCTTCGACCCAGCGAACTACGAGGACGCCGACTACGCGGCGGTCGCCCGTAGCCCGGAGGACTACAAGGACAAGATGCTCCACTTCGAGGGCAAGGTCGTGCAGGTGGTCGAGAACGGCGACCACGAGACGGTACTCAGGGTCGCCACGAGCGTCGACGGGTACCAGGACGTCTACTACGTGACCTTCGACCCCGCGGTGATACAGGGCAACCACGTCGTCGAGGGACAGTACGTCGGCGTCTACGGGCGCTGCACGGGACAGGTATCCTACCAGTCGGCGCTCGGCGGCCAGGTGTCGATCCCCGGCGTCAAGGCGGACTCCATCGACGAGTCGGTCAAGAGTCCGCAGCAGACGCAGGTCGAGGCGATGCAGTCCCTCTTCTCGGACGTCACGTGGGAGAAGGTCGACGTCTCGGGATACGGCAACTACGAGTACGAGGCGACCGTGAGCAACACGACCGAGAACGACTACAGCAACGTCTCCCTCGTCCTCGGCGTCTACGACGCAGGCGGCACGCGCATCGGGGAGACCTACGCCAGCACCAACTCCTGGGGTGCGGGGGAGTCCGTCAAGTTCGACGCCTACCTTGACTCCAACATCTCCGAGGCGGCGGACTCGGTGAAGGTCGAGGTGCAGGGCTTCAACATCGGGTCCGACTACTACTCGCCGAACGCACAGTAGGCCACGGACGCGCCCCGCGGCGGGCGGGTTCTCAGGCCCGCCGCGGAGGCCGCCACGGAGACCGTAGCCGTACCGCGCTCAGCAGGCCTCGCGCTCACCCTCCGCGAGGCCGCCCTTACCGGCGCCGGCCTCGTGCTCGCCCCTTGCGAGGTCGCGCAGGGCCGAGGCGGCCATGGGGAGCGCCACCAGGAAGGTGATGACGTCAGTCACCGGCTGGGCGAGCTGGACGCCGAGGAGCCCGAGCAGGGGCGGCAGCACGAGCACGACGGGACCGAGGACGAGGCCGAGCCGGCAGGCGCCGAGGACGGTCGCGCGCCACATGCGCCCCATCGTCTGGAGCAGGAAGTTGGTGATCATCGCGGTGCCCGTGATGGGGAGCGTGACGCTCTCGACGCGCAGGGCGAGGGTGCCGATCCCTATGACCTCCGGGTCGCTGGAGAAGAGGCCGACGAGCTGCGGCGCGAACGCGAACGAGAAGACACCCATGAGGGCCACGGCGACGAACGCCGTCCCCACGGAGAAGCGGTAGCCCTCGCGGATGCGCCCGTATATCCTGGCGCCGAAGTTGTACCCGATCACCGGCTGGAAGCCCTGGCCGATGCCGATCTGTACGTAGTTGCCGATGCCCGCGATCCGCTGCACCACGGCGAGGGCGGCTATCGCGGCGTCGCCGAACGGGCGAGCGGCGCCGTTCAGGAGGGTCGTGGCCACGCCGAGCATGCACTGGCGGACGAAGGAGGGGAGGCCGCCGTTCACTATCGTCCTCAGCGCGGAGCGCGTCGGCCTTCTCAGCCACTTGGGCGAGAGCGGCGTTATCCCCACGCGCTGAATCTGCCACACGAGGATGGAGAAGCTCACGAACTGGCAGACGACCGTCGCGATGGCGCTGCCCGCGATCCCGAGGCCGGCGCCATAGATGAGCAGCGGCTCGAGCGCGATGTTGAGCAGGGCGCCCGTGACTATGGCGATCATGGAGTGGAGCGCCTCCCCCTCGAAGCGCAGCTGCATGTTGAGCATCAGCGAGCTGCACATGAAGGGGGCGCCGAGCAGGATGATGCCCACGAAGGTCTTGGCATAGGGGAGGATGGTCTCGGTGGAGCCAGCCAGGCGGCAGATGGGCTCGATGAGGACGTTGCCCACCAGCGCGATGAGGGCGCCGATTGCGAGCGTCCAGACGAGGCCGTTGGTCGCCATCACGCAGGCGCGCTCCCGCTGCCTGGCGCCGAGGTAGCGGGAGATGGCGTTGCCGGTGCCCTGCCCCATGCCGAAGCCCACCGCCTGGATGGCGGTCATGACTACGAAGGAGATGCCTATGGCGCCCTCCGCCGAGGTGCCCAGCGACCCCACGAAGAAGGTGTCGCACAGGTTGTAGAGGCTCGTCACGAGGTTCGATGCGATCGAGGGGGCGGCGAGCGAGAGGATCAGGGGCCTGATGGGCTCCTCGGTCATCTGCCGGAACTTCTCCGTAGCGTTGTCATGTTGGGTATCCATGCAATCGATGGTAATGCGGGGCAAACACCACGCGTCCCGCGATGCCCGCCACCTCAAAGTGGACATACGCCGGATGCGACCATAACTCAACGCCTGCGGGCGTTTCCCGACCGCTCCGCGCGCCCCGCTGAAAGCCGGCGCCACGCACTGGGTATCGTGCAGGGTGTAACAACCACGACGGGACGAGGTCCCAAGAGGAGGCAGCATGGAAATCAAGAACGTAACCGTAGCCGGTGGTGGCGTGCTGGGCAGCCAGATCGCGTTCCAGAGCGCGTACAGCGGGTACAACGTGACCATCTGGCTGCGCAGCGAGGGCTCCATCGGCCGCTGCAAGCCCAAGATCGACTACCTGCGCGAGACCTACCTCAAGACGCTCGACGCGATGAAGACCGACCCGAGGGCATACGCCTACGGCCTCATGGCCCAGGAGGACGTCACCCCCGAGAGCTGCGAGGCGGCCAAGGCCAAGGTCGAGGCGGCCTATAAGAACCTCAAGCTCACGACCGACTGGGACGAGGCCTTCGGCGACGCGGACTTCGTGATCGAGGCCGTCGCCGAGAGCGTCGAGCAGAAGGTCGCCTTCTACGAGGAGCTCGCAAAGCACCTCCCCGAGAAGACCCTCGTCGTCACCAACTCCTCCACGCTGCTGCCGTCGCAGTTCGCAGAGGCCACGGGCCGTCCCGCCAAGTACGGAGCCCTCCACTTCGCCAACGAGATCTGGTCGCACCCGACCGCCGAGGTCATGCGCCACGCCGGCACGAGCGACGAGACCTTCGAGACCACGATCGCCTTCGCCAGCTCCATCCGCATGATCCCGCTTCGCGTCAACAAGGAGCAGCCGGGCTACCTGCTCAACTCCATGCTCGTCCCGTTCCTGAACGCAGCCGAGGCGCTGTGGGCCAACGAGGTCGGCGACCCCATCGACATCGACCGCGCCTGGACGCTCGGCACCGGCGCCCCCGCCGGCCCATTCCGCATCCTCGACATCGTCGGCCTCACGACCGCCTACAACATCGGCATCATGGACCCGCGCTCCAAGGACCCGTCGACCGTGCAGTACCGCATCGTCAGCAGGCTCAAGGAGAAGATCGACAAGGGTGAGCTCGGCCTCAACGCCGGCAAGGGCTTCTACGACTACGGCAAGAAGTAGGCCGTTCGCAAGTCCCGGCACCCGCGACTGGTGACCGTCACTAACTGCCGGCCGTCACGGTAGACCTGTACGAGGGAGGCCCCCGTCGTCCGATCGGACGACGGGGGCCTCCCGTCCTCAACCTTTCCCGTCCTTGCCGCCGCGCCCGGCTCCGTACCGGCTAGTCCACCTCGAGCGGCTCCATCTCGAACGTCAGGCAGTTCACGTAGCCGCGGTTGGTGAGCCGCAGTACGGGGACGCACGCGAGCGACATGACGCCCATGGTCATGAACGGCGAGGGCATGGAGCAGCCCATCTCCCTCCAGGCCTCCTCCATGCGCGAGACCTTCTCCGCCACGACCTCCACGCGCTCGTCGCTCATGAGGCCGCAGACTGGCAGCTCCACCAGGGCGAGGACGCGCCCGTCGGAGACGGCCACCTCGCCGCCGCCGCACTCGGCGAGCGTGCTCGCCGCGAGCGCCATGTCCTCCTCGTTGTCGCCGACTACCAGCAGGTTGTGAGCATCGTGGCTGACCGTCTGCGCGAGGGCGCCATGGATGCCGAAGCCGGTGACGAAGCCCTCGGAGTGTACGCCCGCCACCCCGTGGTGGCGGTCGAAGACGCAGACCTTGCAGACGTCGTGCGCGGGGTCGGCGAGCAGCTGGCCGCCCTCCACCGGGACCTCGACGACGGCGTCCTTGGTGAGGGTCTGGCCCGCCTCGATGCCGATCGCGCGCACGCGGGCACGCGAGCCGTCGGGCTTCTCGGTCTCGAAGCGGAACGTCTCGGGCGTGACGTCGATGCCCAGGTTCATCGTGTGGGTCATGAAGTCCGGCCACGCGTAGGGCTCGACGTCGAAGAGGGCGCGACCGTCCTCGGCGACGAGCTCGCCGTCGATGAAGACCTTGCGCACGCGGAAGCTCTCCAGGTCCTCGACGAGGTTGATGTCGGCGCACTTGCCCGGGGCGATGCTGCCAAGGTCCGAGCCCATGCCGAAGCACTCGGCGCAGTTGATCGTGCACATCTGCACCGCGGTGACGGGGTCACAGCCGAGGCTCACCGCCAGGCGCAGGATGAGGTCCATGTGCCCGTCGCCGACGATGGTCGCGGGGTGGTCGTCGTCGGAGCAGAGCACGAGGTGGCGCGTGTCGACCCCCGAAGCGAGGACGCCGGGCAGGTAGTTCGGCAGGTTGTGCCACGCCGAGCCCTGCCTGAGCTGCACGTACATGCCGAGGCGGAGCTTGGAGACAACGTCGTCGACCGTCGTGGACTCGTGGCAGGACGAGACGCCGGAGGCGATGTAGGCGTTGAGGCCGCGGTCGGTCTCGGACACGGCGTAGTGGCCGGTCACGGACTTGCCGGCCTTGAGGGTCTCGCGGACCTCGTCGATCGCGTTGGGCTCGCAGGAGAGGATGCCGGGGAAGTTCATCATCTCGCCGAGGCCCACGACGTCGTCCCACCCCATGGTCTCGGCGACCTGGGCCGCGTCGATCGAAGAACCGGTGTCCTCGACGCCGCGTACGGCAGGCACGCACGAGGGGGTCGTGAGCATGGCCTTGAGGGGCACACGCCTGGCGTCCTTGAACATCTCCCGCACGCCGGCGAGGCCGCAGACGTTGGCGCACTCGTGCGGGTCGGCGTAGACGCCGACGGTGCCGTGCGGCACGACCGCGCGCGCGTACTCGGAGACGCCCACCATCGAGCTCTCCACGTGCATGTGCGAGTCCATGAAGCCGGGGGTGGCGAAGAGGCCGCCCGCGTCCACGACCACGGTCCCCTCTCCGATGCAGTGCTCGGCCGTGTGCTCGCCGACGCCCAGGTAGGCGACCCTGCCCGCGGCCACGGCGATGTCCGTGTCGGGGAGGATCTCGTGGGTGGGGACCGAGACCAGGCTCGCATGCCTGATGACGAGGTCCGCCGGCTCCTGGCCCTGCGCCACGCGCACGAGCCGGTCGTTGCACTCCCAGAGGGGCTGCCTGCAGAACGTGTTTGTCATCTTCCCTCCCGTCCGCGCGGCCAGGCCGCGCTCCCGTCAGTTCCGAGCACCCTGCGCGCGCCCGCCGGGAGGGCGCCCGCCGGGGGCGAGCCCATCGGCGGGCGGGTGGTGCAAGCCTATCACGCCGCGGCGCCGCCGCCCCTCTCCGACCCGAGGCCGTCGGCGGCGGCGTCCGCACCTGCGACTACGCCTGCGCCCGCGGCGCTCGCGCCGGGCTCCTCCGCGACTTCGACGCCTGCGGCGTCGTCCGCATCCGCGAGGAAGTCGAGCAGGTGCACGATGCGCATGTCCGGCACGATCCAGAGCGCATATCCCAGGGCCAGCGGCACGAGCGCGAGGTGCGAGGAGGGGAGCGCCAGCGAGAGGACGAAGGCCGCCGCCTCCGCGACCAGGGTGAGCCTCTCCTTCATGGTCGAGCGCCTCACGACCTCCTCCGGCGCCTTGCGCGAGCAGCCGCTCGCGATGCTGTGGCGGATGTCGCTCTCCAGCGCCATGTAGGAGAGGGAGAGCAGCACGTTGAGCACGACGTAGGTGGTCGTGGGAATTGCGGAGAAGACGCTCTTCTCCATCCACTCCGTCGCGAGCGGCACGAGCGAGAGCACGAAGAGGAAGCCGAGGTTGAGCCAGAGCATGCGGCCGTCGACGCGCCTCACCAGCTTGAGCAGGTGGTGGTGGTTGTTCCAGTAGGTGCCCACGCCGACGAAGCTCAGCGCGTAGGCGCCGAGCGCCGGGAAGACGCCGACGAGGTCCGAGAGCCCGTCGCCCACGGGCGCCCCGATGCCGAGAACCATGACGGTTATGATAATCGCGATGACACCGTCGCTGAACGCCTCCATGCGGCCCTTGTCCATGGACCTGCCCCTCACTTGACACGGCGCCGGCAAGCCGTCGGCACCTGCCCTCAATTCACCTCGTAAGGATAGCGCTCGGGCCGGCCCCGGCCCCCGTCGGTGCACATCAAATGCGGTACGTACACCACGCAAATCGCTTTTTCCGAACAATTTCCTCAAAAATTGTCCGGAAAACGTCTTTTGCTGGGTGGGCAAATCGCTTTTACCGAACAATTTTTCGAGTTTTTGTCGGATAAAAGCGATTTGCTCACGCTACCGTCGCAGAGGGGAGAAGGTCCCGCAGGCCATTGGTCTGGCGCGGGGGCCTTAGAGGGCCTCTCAGTGCCTCGGCCGTTCGGGGCATCCCGGCCCCCGCCAGCCTTAACATGTACGCAATCAGTGAGCGGTACGCCGGACGCACGGAGTGCCGCCGCAAACGCAGACGGAAGGCGAACCTGACATGAAGAAGATCATCCTCGACCTCGACACCGGAATCGACGACGCGCTGGCCATCGCCTACGTGCTCGGCAGCCCCGACGCGGAGCTCGTCGGCATCACCGGGACCTACGGCAACGTCCTCTTGGAGCAGGGCGTCCGCAACAGCCTCGCGCTGACGGAGCTCCTCGGCCACCCGGAGGTCCCCGTCTTCCGGGGCGAGCCGCACGCCCAGGCCGCGGAAGGCTTCCGAGTGAGCGCGGCCACCGCCCTGATCCACGGTCCCGACGGCGTCGGAGGGGTCGAGCTGCCAGCGCCCCGCCGGACGGCGGAGGAGGTGCCGGCCGTGGACTTCATCGTCCGCGCGGCGCACGAGTACGGAGCAGACCTCGTCCTCGTCCCCACGGGCCCGCTGACCAACGTTGCCGCCGCCCTGCACAAGGACCCCGAGGTCAAGGACCTCATCGGCCGCGTGGTGCTCATGGGCGGCGCGCTGACCCAGCCCGGCAACGTCAACGCCTGGACCGAGGCGAACATCGGCCAGGACCCCGAGGCCGCGAACGAGGTCTTCCGCTCGGGCGTGCGCGCGACCATGGTCGGGCTCGACGTCACCCACCAGACGCTGCTCACCTACGACGAGACGCGCCAATGGCGCCAGCTCGGCACGCGGGCGGGGGAGGCCTACGCGGACATGACGGACTTCTACATCAAGGCGTACGAGACGACCGCGCCGCACCTCGGGGGCTGCGGCCTGCACGACCCGTTGGCCGCCGCCGTCGCCTTGGACCCCACGCTCGTCGAGTGCCTGCCCATCAACATGAAGGTCGAAATCGAGGGCGCCACGCGCGGCCGCACCATCGGCGACGAGAGGCGGCTGAACGACCCGGAGAAGACCATGGAGGTCGCGGTCCGCGTGGACGTCGAGCGGTTCCTCGCGGAGTTCATGTCCCGCATCGGCAGCCTCCTCGCCAAGGCACGCTAGGCGCCCGCCCCCGCGTGTAGCAGACGGGCCGCCCCTCCTCAACCGCGCGCCCGCCCGGCGGTGACCGTTATTCTTCTAAAATTCTTCGTTTATCTGGCGCCCGGCGCGTGCTACCATGCTCGCCAAGACACATATAGGGCATCTCACCTGCAAAAACGCAAGTGCCCCCAACGAGAAGGGAGCCCGTCATGAGCCTCAACGGAAAGGTCGCCATCGTGACCGCCGCGACGAGGGGAATCGGCCTCGCCTGCGCGCAGCGCCTCGCGCGCGACGGCGCGACCGTCTACCTCGGCGCCCGCAACATGGAGCGCGCCGAGGCGCGCGCCGCGGAGCTGAACGAGGAGGGCTGCACGGTGCACCCGGTCTACAACGACGCCTCCAAGCGCGAGACCTACGAGTCCATGGTGGAGGAGGTCGTCGCCGCCGAGGGCAGGGTGGACGTCCTCGTGAACAACTTCGGCACCTCCAACCCCCAGAAGGACAAGGACATCAAGACGACCGAGTACGACGAGTTCATCCGCACGGTGGACATGAACCTCGCGAGCGTCTTCCTCGCCTCCCAGGCGGTCATCCCCCACATGGCGACGGCCGGCGGCGGCAGCATCGTCAACATCTCGTCGGTCGGCGGCATCCGACCGGACATCTCGCAGATCGCCTACGGCACGAGCAAGGCCGCGATCAACTACCTGACCAAGCTCATCGCCACGCAGTGCGCGCGCGACAACATCCGCTGCAACGCCGTGCTCCCGGGCATGACGGCAACGGAGGCGGTCTCCGGCAACCTCTCGCCGGAGTTCCGCGAGTTCTTCCTCAAGCACATCCCCATCAAGCGCATGGGCAAGCCCGAGGAGATCGCGGCCGCCGTCGCCTACTTCGCAAGCGACGACGCGGCCTACACCACGGGCCAGATCATGGACGTCTCCGGCGGCTTCGGTATGCCGACCCCGATCTTCGGCGACATGGCCGAGATGGACGCCAAGCGCTAGGGGCCGTCACTCCTCGAACATGACCTCGTACACCTTCACGGGCCGGCCCTTGGCCTTGGTGCCCGGGCCGGTCGAGACCTGCCGCGCGTAGCCGCCCGTCTCGAGGTTGAAGAGGATGCGGCTCGCGTTGCGCACCGTGCTCCCGAGGTGGCCCGCCAGCTCCTGGGCGGTGATCTTGTTCGTGTTCTCGAGGCGCGTGACGGCGACGACCTTGTTGACCGTCGCGGGGTTGAGGTGGCAGGCGCGCGCGATCCGCCCCGCGGCGCCGGAGGGGAGGTTCTCCACGACCATGCGGCGCTCGCAGCCGAGCGGCCCGGTCATGTCGCCGTTCTCGTTCACGATGAAGGAGCCGCCAGCCCGGGCGGCCTCGCGCAGCGCGGCGTCGGAGTTGGCCACGGCGTATTCGTAGCGGACGCCCACGCCGTACCCGACGAGGAAGGGGAAGTCGACCTTGTCGGCCAGCTCGGTCGCGATCTTGCAGACCGTCCCCTTCTCGGTCAGGAACTGCAGGACGCGGACGTCGGTGCTGACCCTGCAGAACGCCCCGTCCGCCTCCGGCTCGCAGTCCAGCAGGTTGTCGCGGAAGAACTCGCCGACAGCGCGCGCGAGCTCCCGCGACCTGCGGCCCGCCTCCTCCTCGTCGAACTCGCCGCGGCGGTAGCCCTTGGGCACGAGGCCGATGCAGACGGGCAGGCTCGCGCGGATGCGCTCGAGCTCGATGAGGGAGAAGAGGTGCTCCATGAGGCCGCTCAGGTAGGAGCGGCGGGGGACGGGGTACACGTAGGGAACGCCCGCCCGCTCGAGGTCGGGGATGATGTTGCTGTACTGGCAGACCACCACATCTAGCTCGCAGCGCTCGCGCATCTCCCTGAGCCTCCCCACGATCGTGGGCTCGAGCTCGCGGATGGCGTCGGAGGTGAGCGAGCGGCTCCAGCGCTGGTAGGCGCGCTGGTTCTCCGCGCTGTCCATCGTATTGAGGAAGTAGTCCGCCGTGCAGCCGTCGAACACCGGGATGAGGTAGTCGTAGACGACGCGCGAGAGGTCGAGGCCCCGATCCTTGATGAGAAGGTCGAGCAGGGTCCGGTAGAGGCTCGAGAGGTCGGTCTCGAAGGCGAGCATCGGCCGCGCGAGCTCGTGGCTACCCTCGCGGATGGCGGCCATCGCGATGGGGCCGCTCACGAGGAAGCCGTCGACGTCGCGGGCGTACTCGTCGTAGACCTCCGAGATGGTGGAAAAGCTCTCGTAGGGGACGACCTTGACCGGCGGGTTGTAGCCCATGTCGGCGAACGTCTCCCTCATCGAGTCCTCGAGGTACTCGCTCACGATCGCGACCACTCTTGGGTTCATGGCTGTCCCTCTCCCGCCTTCCCGAGGCCTCGGGCACCGTGACGGAGGCCACGGCGCCTTGCGGAATTCATTGCCAAAAATGTTCCTAATCTGCTTGACGCGATTATCCGATGTTGCTATATTCTCATCGCGCCTCATATTCTAATAATATTCTTTAACTTAGAACGCGCTTCTCATTATATTCCTAAACTCACAACGCAGTTCTCGCTCTCTCCACGCTTTCTCCCCGAACGGGAAATTCAGCCAAGGTGGGCAGTTGGCCCACAGGTCGAGAAGGGACGGCATCATGGACGAGTACCAGGAAGCGCTCTCGCTCGCGGATGAGACGGTGCGGAACCGCCGGCACATCCACCAGAACGCGGAGGTGGGGCTCGATCTCCCCAAGACGGTCGACTTCGTGTGCGAGAAGCTCGAGGAGTACGGGCTCGCACCGAAGCGCTGCGGCCACGGGGTCACGGCGACCTTGGGGCACGGGGGCAAGGTCTTGCTGCTGAGGGCCGACATGGACGCGCTGCCCATGTACGAGGCGAGCGGGGAGCCCTTCTCGTGCGCCGACGGCGCCGTCCATGCCTGCGGGCACGACATGCACGCAGCCATGCTGCTGTGCGCTGCCCGCATGCTCAAGGAGCGCGAGGACGAGCTCGCGGGAACCGTCAAGCTCATGTTCCAGCCCGCGGAGGAGGTCTTCAAGGGAAGCCTCGACATGATGGCGGCCGGGATCCTGGAGGACCCCCACGTGGACGCCGCCCTCGCCTACCACGTCGGGGCGGGCAGGATGCCCGCCGGGCTCTACATGTACAACGACGCCGACACCATGATGTTCTCGGTCGACGGCTTCAGGATCAAGGTACTCGGCAAGCCGAGCCACGGCGCCTACCCCGAGCTGGGGGTGGACCCCATCAACATCGGGGTGCACGTCCACCTCGCCCTGCAGGAGCTCGTCGCCCGGGAGTGCAGCAGCTACAAGTCGTGCGTCCTCACCGTGGGCCAGTTCCACGCGGGCTCCGCGGCCAACAGCATCCCCGCCGAGGCGGTCCTGGAGGGGACCCTGCGCACCGACGACGAGGAGCTGCGCCAGCACGTGCTCGGGCGCATCCGCGAGGTCGCGGTGCGCCAGGCGGAGGTCTTCGGCGGCACCGCCGAGGTCACGTCGCTCTCCGCGTGCCCGCCGCTCGTCTGCGACCCGGACCTCACCAGGGAGATGGTCGGCTACATGGGCGAGATGGACGTCCCCGGCATGACGCCGGTACCGGGCGTCCACGCGAGCGCTTCCGAGGACTTCTCCTTCGTCGCGCAGCGCGTGCCCTCCACCTTCATGTACCTCTCAGCCGGATACGAGGACGAGAGGGGAGAGCGCCCCGCGCACGACCCGCGCGTCCGCTTCAACGAGGAGGTGTTGCCGATCGGCGCCGCGTGCCTCACCCACTGCGCCGTGAGGTGGCTCGAGAACAACAGGTAGGGACGACGTCGTCGGACTAAGGAGGTCCCCATGTCAAAGGAGAAGAACGCGGGCGAGGGGAAGGCCGCCCCGGTGGAGGGCAAGGCAGCCCCGGTGGAGGCAGCCGCTGTGGCGGTCCCGCTGCCGAGGGGCCAGAAGCGCCTCGTCGAGATCGGCTGCGTCTGCATGATGCTCTCGGTCTCCATGTACGGCCTGGCCTTCTCGACCCTGACCGCGCCGATCCTGGCGAGCGTCGACGCGATCGAGTACGTCGGTCTGTTCTCGATCTTCGCGGCCCTCGGCGTCTCCATCATGACGCCGATCGGGGGCAAGCTGGGCGACCTCATCGGGAGGCGCAACATCATCGTGGTCCCCGGCCTCGTCTGCGCGGCGGCCGGCGTGGCCTTCGCGTTCTCCCGCTCGGTCGGCATGCTGCTCGCGCTCAGGCTCGTGATCTCCCTCGCGCAGGGCGCCTTCACGGCCGCGCCCTACATCATCGCGGGGCTCATAAACGAGCGCAAGGACGTGCCGCGTATGATGGGCTTCCTCGCGATGGCCATCGCCATCGGCGGTTTCGGCGGCAGCATCGTGGCCGGCATCCTGACCGACCTCGGCCTCATGACGGTGGCCATGCTCCTGCCGGCCATCCCCCTGCTCGCGGGCGTCGCCCTCATCGGCCTCAACATGCCCAACCAGAAGAAGGCCGGCAAGGTCTCGATCGACGTGGCCGGCATGGTCGCGCTCGCGGTGGCCCTCTGCGGCATCCTGCTCTCGCTCAACTTCGCGCCCTCGCTCGGCTGGGGCAGCCCCTACATCCTCGGCGGCTTCGCCGTCGGCGTGGCTGCGATCCTCGTCCTCGTGAGGGTGGAGGGCAGGGCGGCCGAGCCCCTCATCCCGCTCTACCTCTTCAGGAACCGCTACTACGTGGCCCTGCTCGTCGTCGGCTTCATCTGCTATTTCTACCAGCCCGCGATGAACGTCTACGCGCCGATCGGCGCCCTCGAGGTCATGGGCAGCTCGGCGGCCGTCGCCGGCGCCCTGCAGATGCCCCGCATGATCCTCGTGATGGCGCTCCCCGCCGTCGTGGGCGTCTGGGTCGCCAGGCGCCAGGAGAACTACTGGAAGGCCATGGCGGTGGCGACGCTGCTCGCCGGCGTCCCCATGCTCGCCATGTCGCTGACCTCCCCCGAGCTCCCGCTCGCCGTCTACTTCGTCGCGCTCGGCCTCACGGGCGTCGCCGAGAGCTTCCGCTCCGTCTCCATCACCCCCGCCGCCCAGGCGACCCTCACGCCGGAGGACATCGGCGTGGGCACCTCGCTCGTGAACTTCTTCAACTCGCTCGCGAGCTCCGTCGCCGCCGCGGTCTTCGCCCTCACCTACAACCTCAAGACCGCTCCTGACCCCACGATCCTGGCGAACGTGCAGGCGGGCGTGAACCTCACCTTCCTGGTCGCCGGCGTCGTCTCGATCGTCGGGCTCCTCGTCGTCCTTCTCGTCGTGCGCCCGCAGCTCCGCGCCGCCGAGGCCAAGGAGAGCTAGCAGGAGACGCGAGGCGCCCCGGACCTCGCCTACGAGGTCCGGGGCGCCATGGGGACTGCCAGAAGCGACGCCCCCGAGCTATAGGGCTCGGGGGCTTTCGTGCCTCTACGCCAGGACGGGCGCCCAGACGTTGTCGAGGATCGTGTCGACGTCGTCCTTGGACTCGATCACGCCGAACTTCTTGTAGTCCGTGATGATGTCGCGCAGGGCGGCCTCGGTGGTTGAGTCGTTGACCACGAAGTTGTACTTGTTGGCGAGGTCGAGCGCGACGTCCTTGTCGCCCGAGGACCAGCTGTTCTCGAAGAGGATGTCCACGAACTCGGCCTTGTTGTCCTGGGCCCACTGGCTGGCCTTGGAGAAGGCGCGGACGAACTTCTTGGCAGTCACCGGGTTCTGCTGGTAGAAGTCGGTGTTGAAGGAGACAACGCAGCAGGGCTCGTTCTTGAAGTCGTCGTCGGTCGTGATGGAGCGGATGGCGCGCAGGGTGCCGTCGGCGACGAAGGGGTAGGCGAACTGGTCGGAGATGTTGGCCGCCTGGATCTCGCCGCTCTGGAGCGCCTGCACGACGGCATCGCTCGTGACGGCCTTCCAGTTGACGCTGTTGATGTCGACGCCGTCCTTGTTGAAGTAGCGCATGGAGATGTTCTGGTCGGAGTTGCCGATGCCATCGGGCAGGCCCACCGTCTTGCCGACGAGGTCGGAGGTCTTTTGGATGTCCGAGCTGCTCAGCACGTAGAGCGACTTGCAGCCCGTGTGCGCCGCGTGGGCCATGGTCAGCTTCACGCCGTTGGTGGCGGGCACCAGGAGCGTGGCGATGTGGTCGCCGGCCACGTCGACCTTGCCGGACCCGAGGGCGTCGGTCGTGCTGCTCATGTTGACGATCGTGACGTCGAGGCCCTCGTCCTGGTAGAAGCCGTTGGAGAGGCCGAGCCCCAGGGCGCCGAGGCAGAGGCCCCCGGTGTAGCCGAGGTTCAGCGTCTTGCCATAGGCGGGCTCCTTCTTCCAGGCCTCCTCCTCTTCCTGCTCGGACATGCCCCTGACCTTCTCGGCCGCCGACTGGACGGTCGCGGCCTGCTCGGCAGGGGCGGCGTTGGAGCTCTCCACCTGAGTGGAGCCGCAGGCCGCGAGGCCGAGGCCTGCGGTGGCGGCACCGACGAGGCCGAGGAAGCCCCTGCGCGTGAGGTCCTGGTTGAGCATACGTTCCATCCTTTCTCGAAAGGGCGCGCACGCGCCCGACGGCGGGAGTCCACCTCCCGCCGGATTGACGGCAGCTTCGTTGTGCAGCCTTGCTTTGGAGCGGAGCCTGGACTAGCGCCCCTTCGCGGTCGCCGCCGACGCGTAGTCGAGCCGCGAGAGCACCTCGCTCCTGAGCGCGAAGAACTCAGGCGCGGTACGGTCGCGCGGGTAGTCCATGCCCACCTCGAGGCGCTCGACGATGCGGCCGGGATGGGGCGCCATCACGAGCACCGACTGCCCCATGTAGATGGCCTCGTCGACGTCGTGGGTCACCATGATCGCCGTGCACCCCACGCGCCGCCAGAGGGCGAGGATCTCGTCCTGCATGTTCATGCGCGTGAAGGCGTCCAGCGCGCCCAGGGGCTCGTCGAGGAGAAGGACCTTGGGCTCCATGACCATCGCGCGCACGAGCTCCACGCGCTGCGCCATGCCGCCGGAGAGCTGGTGGGGGTAGCTGTCGCGGAACTCCGTGAGCCCCGCGAGGTCGATGAGGTCGAGGACCTCCTGGCGGCGGGCGTCCCGCTCGCCGCGCATGCGCGGCCCGAAGGCGACGTTCTCCTCGACCGTGAGCCACGGGAAGAGGGTGGGCCGCTGGAAGGCGACGCAGCGGTCGGGGCCTGCGCCCTCGATGGGGGCGCCGTCGAGCCGGGCCGAGCCGGTGGTCGGCCGGGTGAGCCCGGCGATGATCCTGAGCAGCGTCGACTTGCCGCAGCCCGAGGGGCCGACGAGCGAGAGGAACTCGCCCCTCTCGACCGTGAGGCTGACCCCCTCGAGCGCCGTCGTGACGCCCTCGCCGTCGGCGGCGGCGAAGCACTTGGTGATGTCATCCAGGACGAGAGCCATCAGCCGTCAAGCCCCTTCCTCCAGCGGAGCACGCGGCCGCTGATCCTTTTGAGCAGGAAGTTCACGAGCACGAACACGAGGCAGATGATCACGATCGCGGCGTACATCTTCCCGTACTGCGCCCAGGACTTCTGCCAGGTGATGTACCAGCCGAGGCCGGACTCCACGCCGACCATCTCGGCGACGAGAAGGGCCGTGCAGGCCGAGCTCATCGCCTGGATCATGCCCTGGAAGATGCTCGGGAGCGCGGAGGGGATGGCCACGTTGACCACGAGCTCGCGCGTGCTCGCGCCGAGGGTGCGCGCGGCCTCGTAGAGCGCCGGGTCGATGTTCTTGATGCCCGTCGCGGTGGCGATGGTGACGGCGAACCAGACGCCGAGCGCGATGATGAAGACCGCGCCGGAGAAGAGGCTCGCGGCGATGACCATCACCACGGGGATCCAGGTCGTGGAGGGGATGGCGCCCAGCACCTTGAGGAAGGGGTCCACCCAGTAGGAGACGCGCCGGCTATAGCCGCAGGCGACGCCGGTGGCGAGGCCCACGGCCACCCCTATGAAGTAGCCGCAGAAGAGCAGCCTGAGGGAGCTCTTGACGCACATCCACAGGTAGCCGGCGTCGCCGATCGCGGCGTTGAGCACCTGGTCCACCCAGGGGAAGTAGGGGAGCGGGAGCACCCCCGTCTTCACGGTCAGCACGTCGTAGGCGAGGAAGAGGAGAAACACCAGGGTGTAGAAGGGCGCGTGGTATCGCAGGTACTCGAAGACGCGCTCCGAGACGAGCGAGGCCACGAAGCCCGCGAGCGCGAGCGCGATGAGCCCTGCCATGAAGGCGGGGTAGGTCCAGGTGAGGCGCGCGGAGGGGACGCTCGGCACGTAGAGGTACTCGAGCACGGCGAGAAGCCCCGCGAGCACGGGGAGCAGGCAGACGAGCCGGTCTGCGAGCTGCTGTGCGCGCGTGCGGTCGCGCCGCTCGAGCCGCCTGAGGTCGCGCTGCGAGAGCGAGACCGACGCCAGTGCCCCGTCGCCCTCCGCGGCGTCCGCGCCCGCAGCGCCGACGACGGGGCCGGCGTGCGTTCCTTCCGTCTCCATGGGCTGGCCCTCCTCGGTCATGGGTCGCGGCCTCGCCGCCCGCCTTCCAGGGACGGGCGGTGAGCGGCCAGGGCGTGTTACGTCTTGCGCAAAAGTGCGTAGGCATTTTATGCATAGCTATAAAGTAATCACATTGAGATATTCTCCATTTGTCGTCGGTTTGCCGGACGTCGGCCAGGACCGGTCGCCGCACGCCCCGCCGCGGGCCCCTCGCAAGGCGGCTCGTAGCGATACCGTGTGCGACCCTCCGCACGCGGGCCCCGCCGGAGCCCGATGGTAGGATGGTCCCCATGAGAGAGCTCACGGCAGACCAGCGCGCGGACTTCTCGCGCATCGTCAAACCATACCTGTCCCGCCAGGAGGTCCTCCGCATGGGGGACTTCGTCCAGCACGGGACCGTCTCGACGCTGGCGCACTGCCTGCGGGTCGCGCGCACCTGCTACGCGTGGGCGAGCGCCCTCGGCGTGCACGTCGACATGGAGGACCTCGTCGTGGGGGCGCTCCTGCACGACTTCTACCTCTACGACTGGCACGACCGCTCGACCTCGCGCCCGCACCACGCCACCATGCACCCGCTCTACGCCGCCGAGAACGCCGTGGAGCTCCTCGGCGTGAGCGACCGCGTGAGGGCGATCATCGAGTCCCACATGTGGCCGCTGCCGCCTAGCCGGCCGCCGCGCAGCCGCGAGGCGCTCATCCTGTGCGCGGCGGACAAGTGGTGCAGCCTCGGCGAGACGCTGCTCATGAGGCGCGCTCCGCGGGGCGAGAAGGACACGACGGTCGCGGCCGCCGCCCTCGCGCTGGACGGCGGCCTTGCCCCCACGACGCCCGAGGGGGGCGCACGAAGATGACGATAGCCTCGACCATCTGCCTCTTCGCCGCCTGCAGCCTCGGCGGCTGGCTCTGGGAGACCCTCTTCGCCATCCTGAGGACCGGCAGGTGGGAGCGGCGCGGCTTCCTCTTCGGGCCCGTCTGCCCCATCTACGGCGTGGGCGTCGTCTCGATCGTCCTCGCGCTCCAGGCAGCGGGTTCCCTCGGGTGCGAGCTCACGGGCTGGTGGCAGGTCTTTCTCGTCTCGTTCGCCGGGAGCATGGCGCTCGAGTACGCGACCTCCTGGGCGATGGAGCGCGCCTTCCACGCCTACTGGTGGGACTACTCCAACGTACCCCTCAACATCCGCGGCAGGACGTGCGTGCCCGCGGGCCTGCTGTTCGGCGGCGGAGGGCTCCTCGCGGTCTACGTGCTCATGCCCGCTATGGCGCAGGTCTCCGCAAGCGTCCCCGAGGTCGCCCTCGAGGCCTGCTCCTACCTCGTCGTCCTGCTCATGTCCGTGGACGCCACGCTCACGGTGACCGTGCTCACCGACTTCGAGGAGCGCGTCGCCAGCGCCGACAGGTCGTTCAACGACCGGGCGGAGGCCGTGACCGAGCGCGTCGCCACCACCGTGTCGAACGCACCCGGCAGAATCAGGGGCGAGGTCGCCCAGACGGCCGCCGACGCCTCCGCAAGGATCGTCGGTGGAGGGGAGAGGCTCGAGCGTATCGCGGCCGACGCCTTCGTGGGCTCCATGGACGCCGTGCACAGGAGCGTCGTGGGCCGGATCAGGGGCTTCCGAAGCCCGGAGCGCCCCGAGGTGGGCGAGCGGCTCTCGAGCATCCTGTCCGCGCTCAAGTCACGGCGGTAGCACGCCTCGTGGCGAAAGAGGTCGCGCGAGCGCGCGTTCTTGTCGTACCCTAGTGACGTCAGCCAAGAAACACAGCGCGACCAAGCGAAGCGCCGCCGCCCCGCCAACCCGGCGGGGCGCTCCTTCGGTGGGCCGCGAGGAAACCGGGGTAAGGGCACGTGCGCAGCCATGAGTCGAAGGGGGAGGCAGACGGGCCGCGGGGCACCGCAAGCCACCTGAGCCACACCTACCAGATGAACCTCGTCGGCGAGGGGGCGCTCGTGGGCCTCTTCGGCGGCGGGGTCGTGTCGCTCTACCGCTTCTCCCTCAGCCACGCGGAGCGCCTGCTGCGCTCGCTCACCTCCGCGGCCGCGGGCAACCCGCTCCTCGTGGCGCTCTGGGTCTGCGCGCTCGCGGCCATCTGCTTCGTCGTGTGCCGGCTGATGCTCTGGGAGCCCTACACGCAGGGCTCGGGCATCCCGCAGGTGGACGCCGAGGTCGCAGGCAAGATCGACATGCCCTGGCACCGCGTGCTCGCGGCGAAGTTCGTGGAGGGCACCCTCTGCGCGCTCGGCGGGCTCTCGCTCGGCCGCGAGGGCCCCTCGGTCCAGCTCGGCGGCATGGCAGGCAAGGCCGTCTCCAAGCTGCTCGGGCGCAAGAGGGGCGAGGAGCGCCTCCTCGTGACCTGCGGCGCCGCGGCCGGCATGTCAGCCGCCTTCCACGCCCCGCTCACCGGCGTCCTCTTCGCCATCGAGGAGATCCACAAGGAGTTCACGGCGCCCCTGATCATCTCGGTCATGGCCGCCTCGGTCGTCTCCGACTTCCTCGTCTCGCAGGTCCTCGGCGTGAGGCCGGTGCTGATCCTCTCGTTCCTGAACGACATCCCGCACCACGAGTACGCCCTCGTGCTGCTGATGGGGCTCTACTGCGGCGTCCTGGGGGCGCTCCACAACAAGGGGATGTTCCTCTGCCAGGAGCGCCTCTACGGGAGGATCCGCCGACACCTGCCGTACGCGCGCCTCGCCGTGCCCTTCGCCGTCGCCGGCGTCGTGGCCTTCGCGTCCCCGAGCCTCATGTGCGGCGGCGACGCGATCATCGACCTCATCCTCGCGCCGGGCGTCCTGGAGCCGTCGCTCGCCGTGCTGGTGGCGCTCCTCGTGGGGAAGTACCTCTTCACCAACGTGAGCTTCGCCTCGGGGGCACCCGGCGGCACGCTCTTCCCGCTGGTCGTTATGGGCGCCCTCTCCGGCGCGATCTTCTCGTCCGTCGTGGGCCTCTTCACGGGAAACGCCACGGCGTACATGAACAGCTTCATCGTCCTCGGCGTGGCCGGGCTCTTCGCGTCGGTCGTGAGGGCGCCGGTGACGGCGGTCGTGCTCGTGTTCGAGCTCACCGGCTCGCTCGACGCGCTCCTCGCCACGTCGGTCGTCTCGATCATCTCGTACGTGACCGCGAACATGATCAAGATCGACCCGTTCTACGAGCACCTCTACGCCAACCTCGTCGGTGCCTCCGACGGCGGCGCGCCCGCCACCGGAACTTCGGGACGCGCGGGCGAGAAGGAGCTCCACAGCTTCGTGGTCGGTGCGGGCAGCAGCCTCGAGGGCAAGCTCATAAAGGACGTGCGGTGGCCCGACGACACGCTCGTGGTCACCATCGAGCGCGGCAGCGACGAGATCCTGCCGCGCGGCGACACGCGCCTCCAGGCGCTCGATACGCTGACCGTCATCATGGGCTCCGATGTCGCCGACGAGGCCATGCCCAGGCTCCGGCGCCTCTGCCGTGGCTCTATCGAGACCGAGTGGGCGCCGCAGCGCGACTGACGCCTCGACGCGGCCGTCCCCAGGGGACTGCTACCAGCCACAGGGTCGGGCCTTAGACTCCAACTTTACATAAGATATATTATCCGGCTTTTAGCGGAGAAGCGAATGGACGTCAAGCAGCCGGATGGGTCCGGACAGAGGCCCCCGAATCCCAGTGCGATCCCACCCTGCGTCCTCCTCGCAGCCGTCCGTGAGTGAGGTACACGTCGCACCTGACTGCGGCAGTCTGCGCAACCGGCGTCGTCGACACGCCGAGGCGCCGTGCATGCATACTTGCGAGCGCACATGGCCTGTGAGGCCCGTGCGGCTTGTGGGGCCCGTGCGGATTGCGGGACCTGCGCTGCTTGAGATGCACTCCGGAATCGCCCTCCGAACAGCGTGGCGCCACTCGAGCCCAGGTCCTTCTCCCCTTCAGTACGTTTGTTCTAGTATGCTCTACCGCGTTCGAGAAGGCTCTTGAGGTTGGCACCGACACCCCTACAGGCTGCGAAGACTGGCGTGCGGCACGTCCTTCTAGCCCGCCTTGAAAGCGAACGGGGGCGCCGGCTTCCCGACGCCCCCGCTCTCCTGGGCTGTGGTTGTGCGCCCTCGGCGCCCCCCTTCGACGGAGGGCCGCTCGCCGAGGCCTAGGCCTCGAGGGTGTCCCCGGAGGCCTCCGCGCCCTGCTCCTCAGCCTTCTCATGCGGGAGCAGCAGGTTGAGGATTACGCCGATGACGGCCGAGGTCGCCATGCCGGGCAGCACGTAGTCGCCCACCGGGATGGTGATGCCCGTGGTCTCCATGCCGACGCCGAGGATGATGACGACCGAGGCGATCATGAGGTTGCGGTTCTCGTCGAAGTTGACCTTGTTCGTCACCAGCATGCGCAGGCCGTTGGAGGCGATGAGGCCGAACATGAGCAGGCTGACGCCGCCCATGACGGGCGTCGGGATCGAGCTGATGAAGGCCGCGACCTTGGGGCAGAAGCCGCCCACGACGAGCGCGAAGCCGGCCGCGTACCAGAAGACCTGGGTCGCGTAGACGCGCGTCACGCTCATGACGCCGATGTTCTCCGCGTAGGTCGTGGTCGGGGGGCCGCCGAGGAAGCCGGAGATGATGGTCGAGATGCCGTCGCCCATGAGCGAGCGGGGCAGCATGTCGCGGTAGTCCTTGCCGACGATCTCGCCGACGGCGAGGAGATGGCCGATGTGCTCGATCACGACGACCAGCGTCACGGGGGCGATCAGGCTGATGGCCTTGAGGCTGAAGGTCGGCGTCGTGATGGGCGGCAGGCCGAGCCAGGGGGCCGCGGCGACGGGAGCGAAGTCCACGAGGCCGAAGGCGGCGGAGATGACGTAGCCGACGATGATCGCCATGAGGATGGGCATGGTGCCCAAGAGGCCGCCCATGCTGGAGAAGCCGACCGCGGCCACGAGGGTGATCATCGCGACGAGCGCACCCACCGCCTGGAACCCTTCGGTCGACGAGTTGAGCGCCATCTTAACCGCCGTAGCGGACAGGCCGACGCCGATGACGACCATGACCGAAGCCACGAGTACCGGCGGGAGGAGCTTGTCGAGCCAGCCGGAGCCGACCAGCTTGACGATGCCCGCCACCACGAGATAGACGAGACCCGAGACGACCACGCCGGAAAGGGCCATGCTGAGGCTTCCCGTCATCGCCGTGGCGATGAGGATCGGGCTGATGAAGGCGAAGGAGCTTCCTAGGTAGCTCGGGATCCTGTGGCGGGTGACGAGCAGGTACACGATCGTGCCGATGCCCGAGCACATGATGGCGACGTTGGGGTTGAGCCCGGTCAGGGCGGGCACCAGGACGGTCGAGCCGAACATCGACATCATGTGCTGTATGCCGAGCGGTATGGCGCGACCGACCGACACGCGGTCATCGACGCCGATAATCTCTCTCTGCCTGTGCGGCATTGTGACCTCCAATCTTATACGCCGGCGACGCGCCGGCAAAAAAAGGGACCCGGGGTCTCCGGGTCCCTGGTGGCTCTCAGGCTATACGAGCAGGAAGTAGAGGACGAAGGCCGCCGTGGCCACCCACATGAGCGGCTTGACCTTCTTCACCTGGCCGGTGACGATGGCGACCAGCACGTAGCAGATGAAGCCCATGCCGATGCCGTTCGAGATGGAGTAGGTCAGGGGGATGCCAGCGACGATCATGAACGCGGGGAAGCCCTGCAGGAGGTCGGTCCAGTCGATGTCGACGACGTCGCCCATCATGAGGAAGCCGACCACGACGAGGGCGCCACAGGTGGCGGCGGAGCTGATCATGGTGATGAGGGGCGAGAAGAACGAGGCGATGATGAAGAGGGCGCCGGTCATGATCGAGGAGAGGCCGGTGCGGCCGCCGTCGGCTGCGCCGGACGCGGACTCGACGAAGGTCGTGATCGAGGAGGCGCCGATGAAGCCACCCACGGCCGCAGCCGCGGAGTCGACGGTCAGGATCTCCTTGATGTTCTCGACGGTGCCGTCCTCGTTCAGGAACTTGCCCTGCTTGCCGATGGCCATGGCGGTGCCCATGGTGTCGAAGAAGTCGGACATCATGAGGGAGAACGCGAAGACGAGCAGCGTGGGCGTGGTCACGACCTTGGCGATGCCCATGACGCCGTTGGCGTCGGCCTGGAAGGGTGCGCCGAAGGAGGAGAAGTCGAGGAACGAGACAACACCGGTAGGGATCTGGGTGACGCCCAGCGGGATGCCGGCCACGACCGCGATCAGGATGCCCCAGAGCAGGGAGCCCTTGACGTTCATGGCGTACAGGATGATGGAGGCGACGATGGAGACGAGGCCGACGATGAACTTGGGGTCGCTCACGTTGCCGAGGGCTACCATGGTGCTCTCGTTGGCGACGATGACGCCGCCGTCAGCGAGGCCGATCATCGCGATGAAGAGGCCGAGGCCGACCGAGATGGCATGGCGCAGCGACACAGGGATCGCGTCCATGATCGCCTCGCGCAGGCCGCACAGGACCAGGACGAGGATCGCGATGCCCTCGACGAAGATGACGGCCATCGCGGCGTGCCAGTCGCCGCCCGTCATCCCCACGAGCGTGTACGCGAGGATGGCGTTGATGCCCATGCCGGAGGCGCAGGCCACGGGCCTGTTGGAGAAGAGGCCCATGAGGATGGTCATGATGCCCGCGCCGAGGCAGGTCGAGGTGACGGCGGCGGCGGGGGCAATGCCGGCGTCCATGAGCAGGGCGGGGTTCACCGCGATGATGTAGGCCATCGCGAGGAACGTCGTCAGGCCGGCACGAATCTCGGTACCGACGCTCGAGCCCCTCTCGCTCATCTTGAAGAACTTTTCCATCAGCTTCTTTCCTTCCTTCTTGCCAAGACCGCGCGGCGGCATGACCCCCTCCGGGTCCTGCCGAGCCTTCCGCGCATATTCGAGGGCGCCGCTAGTCGACGCCGCTTGAACCGAAGCCGCCCGTCCCGCGGTCCGTCTCGTCGAGCGAGGAGACCTCGACGAGCTCGACGCGGGGGACTTTGATGATGACGAGCTGCGCGACCCGCTCGCCGCGCTCGATGCGGATGGGCCGCGAGGGGTCCAGGTTAATCGCGCAGATCTTGAGCTCGCCGCGGTAGTGCGCGTCGATGAGCCCGGGGGTGTTGGCCATCGAGAGGCCCTCCCGAAGGGCGAGACCGCTCCGCGGCATCACGAATCCCGCATAGCCGTCCGGGATCGCGACGGCGAGGCCCGTCGAGACGAGCCTGCGCTCGCCAGGCTCGAGCGTGACGTCCTCTGCCGACCTCAGGTCGAGGCCGGCGTCGCCGGCGTAGGCGTACGCAGGAAGCTCGACTCCTCCGTCGAGCCTCCTGACCCTGAGCTTGACCTCAGCGTCACTCATTGGACAGGCTCCTCAGCTCGGCGCTGAACTCGTCGATGTCCTTGAAGTCCCGGTAGACCGAGGCGAACCGCACGTAGGCGACCTTGTCGACGTCGAGGAGCTTCTTCAGCACCATGCTTCCGATCTCCTGGGAGCTCACCTCGCCGACGCCCTCGTCCCTGAGCTCAGACTCGATGGAGTCGATGAGCTGGTCGAGCCTCTTTATTGGTATGTTGCGCTTCACGGTCGCGCGCACGAGGCCGCGCATGATCTTCTGTCGGTCGAACGTCTCCTTGGTGCCGTCCCGCTTGACCACGAGGAGCGGCATCTCCTCCTTGCGCTCGTACGTCGTGAAGCGGAACCCGCACCGCGAGCACTCGCGTCTACGACGTATGGCGTCGTTGCCCTCCGATGGACGTGAATCAACGACCTTCGACTCTTCGCAACCGCAGTTGGGACAGCGCATCTGACCTCCTAGGAAAAACCACCTAGGCACAGTAACACATTTCGTCCACAAATTAAGCGGCATTATGCGACAAAAGTTCATTCGGGTTCAACATTTAATCTGTCAGACGACACGATTCTCTATCCGAGCACATCGAGGCTCCGCCGCAACGCTATCCGAGAACGGGAACCTCGAGGATCTGCCCCGGGACGAGGTCGGCGTCCTCGAGGCCGTTCCTCTCGCGGATCCAGTCCACGACGGCGTAGGTGTCGACCTCCCCGCCCGACTGGCGCTCCGCTATCGAGGTGAGCGTGTCCCCGGGGGCCACGGAGATCGCCTGCTCGGGGGCCGCTCCGAGCAGGCTCGCGGAGCGCGCGTCCCTGGCCGCGGACTGCCCGAGGCTGACGGCGACGGCGACGAGGGCGCCCGCCGCGAGCAGGGCGATTGCGCCGAGCCATGCCGACCTGCCCTGCACGGCATGGCCGAGAGGCGCGCCCTGGGGGCACGACTGGGGCCTCCCGGGCCTCCTCGCGGCCGCGACGCAGGCGCTCGCCGGGACGCCCGCAAGCCCGCCCTCGACGACGCTGAACCTCGGGCCCGCCTCGCGCTCGATCGCCGCGGAACCGTCGAACTCATATGCCTGTGCGCTCATCTTCTATCCCCTCTCCTTTGCTTCGCGACTGTTATACGGAAAGGACGGGACAAGAAAAGAAGTCCGAACTTCTGTACCCAACTTCTGCTACCATTATTTACGTACAGAGGTTCGTGTCAAGAGAACCTAGAACATTCGTTTGGAGACCCAAACAGGAGGCTCGGATGGCCAAGGGCAAACTCAGCGCACGTCAGCAGAGCATCTACGACTTCATCTGCGCTTACACGCGAGACCACGGCTACCCGCCCTCGGTGCGCGAGATCGGCACCGCGGTGGGGCTCGCCTCGCCCTCCACGGTCCACATGCACCTCAAGTCGCTCGAGGGGATGGGCTACATCCACCGCGACTCCAAGAAGCCCCGCACCATCGAGGTCGTCGAGGGCGAGCAGGAGCAGCGCCCCGACCGCCTCGTGGACGTCTCTGAGGACGTGGACGCAAACACGATCAGGCTCCCGCTCGTGGGCCGCGTCGCGGCCGGCCTCCCTATCCTCGCCGAGCAGAACGTGGAGGAGGTGCTGACGCTCCCCACGAGCATCGTGGGGGACTCGAGCTCCTTCATCCTCAAGGTCCGCGGACAGTCGATGATCAACGCAGGCATCTTCGACGGTGACTACATCGTGGTCAAGGAGCAGCACGAGGCCCACAACGGGGAGATCGTCGTCGCCCTCATCGACGACTCGGCAACGGTCAAGACCTTCTACAAGGAGAAGGACCGCGTGAGGCTCCAGCCGGAGAACGACGCCATGGAGCCCATCTACGCCGACAACCCACAGATCCTCGGCAGGGTGACCGCCCTCATCCGCTCGATCTCCTAGGAGCTCGGATGGGGCGCGTGCGCGTCTTCGACGCGGTGAGGGGCTTCTCGGTCCTCTCGATGATGGCCTTCCACCTCTGCTACGACCTGAGGTACCTCTACGGGCGGCCGATGGCGTGGTTTGCCCCGCCCTTCCTGGAGATGACGTACAGTTTCTTTCGCAAATGTTGAGAACCGAATAGACCCAGTCCCGCGACAGGGACATGGCCCCGCTGACGGTAGGATGGTAAGTCGCCAAACAAAACCAACTGCCGAAGGAGCGG
>NZ_JAZGJQ010000008.1:0-94101 GCF_036408855.1 Olsenella absiana | reverse complement strand
TCGACATGTCGTTGCTGGACCACTGGGACGAGAGGAGCGTTAGCACGGACTAGGAAGCCGCAAGCAAGTCCTGCCGACATAGGGGGGTCAGAAGACATTTGCGAAAGATACTTGACGGAACCGCGCACCCCCCTCGTTTCTCACCCAATGGTACGCAAACAAAGCCAGGGCTTGCTGGCACGAACGGTAGGCCATTGGCAGGAGTTGATGCTCGAGGCCGTGGGGGAGCTCATGGATACTCTGTGGAAACCATGAGGAAATTGTCACTTGTCTGCCGAGTCTCGCGCCTGAGGGCAGCGGGACGGGGTGACGGGAAGGGGGCCGTTCTGATGAAGCGGATGCATTGGAGACCCGGGTCGAGGGCGAAGGTGGCCATCGTGGCCGTCCTCGTCGCGGCCGCCGTGGCGATGGTCGGCAAGGTCGCCGTCAGCTTCGCGGCAAGCGCTGCGGACGCGGAGCCGCCGAAGGTGGCGAAGACGCTCACCCCCAACGGGGACGGCACCTACAAGCTCTCCCTGAGCGTGACGGGCTCGGCGAGCAGCGCGCAGGAGAGCTCGAAGGCCAACGTCGTGGTGGTCTTCGACACCTCGGGCTCGATGGATGAGACCACGACCTCGTACGAGTACTCAGAGACTACCGACGACCGGAACACCTACGGCCTCGTGGACGGCGAGTACGTGAAGCTCACGTACCACTGGAACTGGGGCAATAAGTATTGGACCGACCCCAGCGGCGCGCGGTACGAGGGCGTGCGCTATGAGCGTAGCGAGACCCGGACGAGCCGCCTCGCCGTGGCCAAGGCTGCCACGAACAACCTCATCGACCAGCTATTGGCCAACAACACCAGGGAGACCCCCGACGCAGTCGAGGTCTCCCTCGTGAGCTTCTCCTCCAAGGTGAACGACTCGTTCGAGTGGAGCACGGACGCCTCCGCGCTCAAGGGCACCGTCTCCAGCTTCGAGGCGGACGGCGGCACCAACTGGGAGGCCGCCCTCAACAAGGCCAAGGCCCTCGCGGACGAGAGGCACTCCTCGCAGCCGGGCGAGGCGACCTACGTGATCTTCGTCTCAGACGGCAACCCCACGTTCCGCGACTCGAGGTACAGCAACAGGGCCAGCGACTACAACGAGACCTACGGCGTCTGGGGTACCGGCAACTCGGACCCCAACGGTTGGAACCTCGGCGCCGCGAAGGGCGTGGCGGACTCCCTCATGGGCTCCGGCTACAAGCTCTACTCCATCGGCGCCTTCGGTGACGCGACCGTCATGCAGCAGCTCGGCGGCACCTACTACGACGCCACTGACTCAGCTGCGCTCTCCGACGCCTTCGAGCAGATCGTGAACCAGATCACCAGTGCGGTCGCCTACAAGGATGTGACCGTCGAGGACAAGGTGACCGATCTCACCTCGGTCAGCATTAAGGCCTCCGGGGCCTCCGGGTTCACCTACACCAAGGGCGGCGAGGCCTGGACCGACGCCCCCGCAGCCACCTACGAGAACGGCACGGTCAAGTGGGACCTCGGCGACCAGAGGCTCGCCAACGGCGTGACGTACACCGTGAGCTTCGACGTCTGGCCCAGCCAGGAGGCCCTCGACCTCGTCGCCGACCTCAAGAACGGCAGGACGACCTATGACGGACTGACCGCCGAGCAGAAGGCGCAGCTCGTCGACAACGGTGACGGCACCTACTCCCTCAACACCAACGCCGCCGACGGCAACACGGTGAGCTACACCCGCCTGGACACCGTCTCCACGGGCGTCCTCCCCGATGGCGCGGTGAAGATCGGAGACAACACGTGGACCAAGGACGGCTTCACCTACACCTATGACGAGGCGACGGACACCTACGTCGGCACCAAGGAGGGCACGGGCTCCGCGGACTTCCAGAACCCCGACCCCATCGCCACCGCCTCCTCCCAGGTTGTCGTCCACAAGTCCTGGACGGACGGCATCGACGACGGCACACCCGACTCGGTCGTCCTCAATCTCATATCCGACGGCGAGGACCGTGGCACCGTCGAGCTCTCGAGCGCCAACGGCTGGCAGGCGACCCGTCACGTGTCGCCCGGCGTCATGACCGTGGACGCCGATGGCAACGTGACCGTCCTGGAGGGCGGCCACGATTACACCGTCCAGGAGCTCGCCGCGAGCAACCCGGGCCTCGACCTGAGCGGCTGGGAGTTCAGCACGGGCGTCCTGCACCCGATGTACGTCAACGGCACCCTGACCGACCTCGTGAGGCTCGAGGACGGCAGCGGCCTCTACAAGATCGGCGACTCCACCTACAACCCCGTCTCGGCTACCGTGATCGCGACCATCGAGGCCCTGAACGTGCGCAAGAGCGAGCTCAGGCTCACCAAGCACGTCATCGACCTCACCGACGGCTCCGTCCCCACCGATGCGTCCTTCTCCTTCGAGGGTTCGCTGACCACCCCCGACGGCTCGGCCATCACCTTCACGGCGGTCGACGCGCGCCAGCAGCCCGTCTCCGTGGAGGTCACGGGGGCCACGCAGCAGGCGGACGGCAGCTACGTCGTCTCGAGCGGCGCCACCTTCAACGTCAAGCTCAAGGGCGCCCAGTCGCTCGTTTTCACGAGCCTCCCGACGGGTACGTCCTACGCCTACACGGAGAAGGACCTGCCTCGCGGCTTCTCGCTCAAGTCCATCTCGAGCACCACGTCGGGCGAGAACGAGACCGGCGACCCGACTACCAAGGGTGCCGTCAGTGCCCCCAACAACTCCTACTTGGTCGTTTATGCCAACGAGTACGACAGCGCCACGCTCGGAGGCAACGACGCCCTCGCCGTCACCAAGGCCGTGAGCGGCCATGACGCCATCGAGCAGTTCTCCTTCGAGCTCTCCCCGGCTGACGACGCCACCCAGGAGGCGGTCGACGGCGGCGCGGTCGTGCTCCCCGAGAGCACGACGGCTACCACCTCGACTGACGGCTACATCAAGGCCGGCACCTCCGAGCGGGTCCCCTTCGGCGACATGACTTTCTTCTCCGAGGGCACCTATTCCTTCAACGTGCGGGAGACGAACACCACGACCGCGGGCGGCTGGACCTACGACAACGACCCCAAGACGATCTCCGTGGTCGTGGCCAAGGCCAACGGCAAGCTCGTCGCCACCTCCCAGGGCAACGACCCCACCGTCACCAACGCCTACAAGGCCGCCCCGACGAAGGGCAGCGTCACGGTGAAGAAGACCCTGGCTGCCCCCGAGGGCGCGAACGTCCCCGACATCACCGGCAAGTTCACCTTCACGCTCGAGGCGGTCGGCGACGCCCCCATGCCGGCTGCCGGTGGCGAGGTCGTGACCAACCCCGACACGACGGGTGGCACCGCGGCCTTCGGTGACATCACCTTCACGACGCCCGGCACCTATACGTACAACGTGAGCGAGTCCGGCAGCGTCCCCGGCGTGCAGAACGACTCCGTCTCGCCCAAGCAAGTCACGGTCGACGTGGTTGACAACGGCGACGGCACGCTCACCGCGACCGCCAACGGCGGTCAGCCGGTCGAGTTCACCAACTCCTACAACTTCGGAGAGGTCATCGTCACCATCGACGTCACCAAGGTCCTCGAGGTGCCCGAGGGGCTCGAGGGACCCAAGAGCATCAAGGGCGCCTACACCTTCACCCTTTCGCCCAAGGACGGCGCCCCCATGCCGGTTGCCGGCGGCGAGATCGTGACCAACCCGGCCGAGAAGGGCGGCACGGCCAAGTTCGGGCAGATCACCTATACCAAGCCCGGCACCTATACGTACACCGTGACCGAGTCCGGCACCGTCAAGGGCGTCACCAACGACGCCACGGCGACCAAGGACGTCGAGGTCGTCGTCACCGATAACGGCGATGGCACGCTCACCGCGACTGCCAACGACGGCAAGGCGGTCACCTTCACGAACGCCTACGACATCAAGGACGATGGCAAGGCCCAGGTGAGCATCCCCGTCAAGAAGGTGGTCCAGGCCACTGGCGGCTCCACCGTCCCCGCGTGGTCCTACACCTTCAAGCTGCTGGATGCCGAGGGCAAGGAGCTCTCCTCAAAGACCGTCTCCTCCGATGCGAACGACGCGACTGCCGCGCAGTCTGCGACCTTCGACACCATCACCTACGACAAGCCTGGCACCTACACCTACACCGTGACCGAGTCCGGCGAGGTCGCGGGCATCACCAACGACGCCAAGGCCACGTCCGGCAAGACCGTGACCGTGGTCGTGCGCGACAACGGCGACGGCACCCTCTCGGCGAGCTCAACCTCCACGACTGACGCGCCGCTCACCTTTACCAACGCCTACGAGGCTACCAGCCACGGCGTCGCCAAGGTCTGGTCGGGGGACGACGAGCTGACCGAGCTGAGGCCCTCCTCGATCACGGTACACCTCCTCGCCGACGGCGAGGACACAGGCAAGACCCTCAAGCTCTCGTCCACCAACGGCTGGTCCGGAACCTTCCGCGACCTCCCCAAGAGCTCCGACTCCGCGGGCACCCCCATCACCTACACCACGAAGGAGGACGTGCCTGCCGGCTACCTCGCCTCCTACCAGGAGCTCGACGGCGGACTCGACTCCGCGGTGACCAACACCCTAGAGACGGGTAGCCTCATCGTGAGCAAGACGGTCAAGCAGGCCGAGGGGCTGACCGCGCCGAGCAAGGTCTTCAACTTCAAGGTCCAGCTCGATAACACAAGCGTGAACGGCATGCTCTCTGGCCTGCTGTTCGAGAACGGCACGGCCCAGTTCGACCTCGAGGATGGCCAGGCGCTGACCTTGACCGGCCTGCCCGTGGGCGGCTACACCGTGACCGAGACCCCGGTCGCTGGCTTCACGACCACGAGCGAGGGTGCCACGGGGACCATCTCGAGCGACGCGACCCCCACCGCGGCCTTCACTAACACCTATGAGGCGACGCCTGCCACCCTGGAGCTCGCCGCGTCCAAGACGCTCGCCGCCGCAGACGGGCTCAACGCCCCTGACGTCTCGGGCAAGTACACCTTCACGCTCTCCGCCGCCGACGGCGCTCCCCTGCCCGGCACGACCAGCGTCACCAACGTCGACGGCAAGGGCGGCGCGAGCTCGTTCGGCATCGTCACCTACACCAAACCCGGCACCTACACCTACACCGTGACCGAGTCCGGCGAGGTCGCGGGCGTCACTAACGACTCCCAGGCCACGAGCGGCAAGGCGGTCGTGGTCAAGGTGACCGACGACGGAATGGGTCAGCTCCACGCCTCCGTGACCGAGGGCTCCGCCACCACCAACTTCACCAACACCTACAGCGCCACCGGCGAGCTCGACACGAGCACCACCGCGGTCCTCGAGAAGACGGTCGTGGCCGACGGCACCGCATGGGCCGACAAGACCTTCAGCTTCCAGCTCGTCCCGCTGACGGGCTTGCCCGAGCCGGAGAGCCTCACGGCCTCCGTTACCTTCAGCGAGGCTGGCACGAAGACGGTGCCCTTCGGCAAGATCGTGTTCGGAAAGCCCGGTACCTACAGCTACCAGGTCTTCGAGACGACCGAGTCCGGTGACGGCTGGACGTGCGACAACAACGTCCACGACGTGACGATCAAAGTCACCGACAACGGGAACGGCACGCTCAAGGCCGAGGTGCAGACGCCTGCAGTGATTACCAACACCTACGCCACCACCCCCGTCACCGACGCCACGCTCCAGGTGACGAAGAGCCTCTCCGGCGCCGATCTCAGCGCAGGCTTGTTCACCTTCGAGCTCAGGAACGCGGACGGCACCCTTGTTTCCGAGGCGTCCAACGACGTGGACGGCATGGTGACCTTCAGCGGTCTCTCCTACGAGTCGGCCGGCACCTACACCTACACCATCTCCGAGCGCAACGACGGTGAACCGGGCTACACCTACGACTCCACCGCCAGCACGGTGAAGGTCACGGTCACCGACAACGGGGACGGCACCCTCTCCGCCTCGCCCGAGTACTCCAAGACGACCTTCGACAACTCCTACACCGCCTCCGGCGACGTCACGGTCTCCGCGAGGAAGACGCTCCACGGCAGGCAGATCAAGGATGGGCAGTTCACCTTCGAGCTCCTCGACGCCGAAGGCAAGGTAATCCAGACCACGACCAACGAGGGCGAGAGCGTCAAGTTCAACCTCCACTACGACGAGAGCATCTTCGCTGACGCGGGGTCCGCCGACGCCGCCGCGACGAGCGCCGCGTCCGACGCGACCACGGGCGCCACGAGCCCCACGTCCGGTGACGCCGTGACCGCCATGACCGCGGCCGACGAGGCCACGGGCGCCACGTCGTCCGAGGGTACCGCCGCCGGCGCCTCCGCCGCCGCCACGACTGGCACCGACGCATCGGCGACCACCGGCGCCGCCTCCGGCGATGGCTCCTCCGCCGCAGCGAATGAAGTCGTGCCCTCCTCGCCCGAGCCCGGCTCCTCGGCCGCCTCGGATGGCGGCTCAGCCGGCGCCAACCTGGCCAAGGGCCTCGAGGGCCTGCTCGCGACCGAGGCCAACGCCGCCGAGGCTGACGGCGCCTCCTCCTCCGGCAAGCGCACCAAGGCCTTCGCCTACACCATCCGCGAGGTCAACGATGGCAAGGCCGGCTACTCCTACGCCACTAACACCGTCCCCGTTAGGGTCACCGTGACCGATGAGGGCAACGGCAAGATCACCGCCGTCGCCACCTACACGGGCGACACGACCTTCGAGAACGACTACGAGGCGACCGGCTCTACGACCATCACCGCCAAGAAGGAACTCGAGGGCAAGGCCCTCGAGGCCGGCCAGTTCAGCTTCACGCTGACCGACGAGGCCAGCAGGGAGGAGGTGGCGACCACGACCAACGCGGCCGACGGCACCGTCTCCTTCCATGTCACCTTCGACGAGTCCCAGGTGGGCGACAACTACTTCGTCCTGGCCGAGAACGGCAACGCCGCCCGCGGCTACACCTACGACGCCGCGCCGAGGTGGGTGAAGGTCCACGTCGAGGACAACGGCGACGGTACGCTCAAGGTGAGCGAACCGGTCTTCTCCCTGTCTCCGACCGAGCAGGAGGGCCCTGCCACGACCACGACGTTCAAGAACTCCTACAAGCCGCTCGAGACCTCCGTCCAGCTTCGCGTCCAGAAGCGGCTCGAAGGTCGCGGGACCCCGCTCGTGGCCGGCGAGTTCGCGTTCCAGCTCAAAGACGAGACCACGGGCGAGACGGTAACGGCGACAAATGACGCCGGCGGAAACGTGATCTTCGGTACGCGGACCTACACCGAGGCTGGCACCTACACCTATGAGGTGCGCGAGCTCGAGGGCAAGGGCCCCGGCATCACCTACGACACCGAGACCCACGAGATCAAGGTCGAGGTGCGAGACGTCGACGGCCAGCTCCAGGCGACGGTCTCGCCCGAGGCGCTCATCATCACCAACACCTACAAGGCCACGGAGGTCACTACGGACGAGCTGACGGCCAGGAAGGACGTCTCCGGCTTCGAGGGCGGCGAGTACCCGACCTTCTCCTTTAGGATGCAGGCGCTGGACGCGGCCAACCCGATGCCCGAGGGCTCCGAGGGCGGATCCAAGACGGTCGAGCTGCAAGGCCCCGGCAACGTCAGCTTCGGCACCATCACCTTCGACAAGGCCGGCACCTACCAGTACCTCGTCTTCGAGGTGAGGGACAACCGGGGCGGCTGGACCTGCGACCAGACCCAGTACCTCGTCACCTATGAAGTGAAGGACGACGGGGCGGGCCAGTTCGAGCAGGCCCGGACCATCCAGCGCGTCACCGGCGACGGCATCGGCGACGAGGTGAATGCGATGAGCTTCGTCAACACCTACAGCGCCAAGCCCGTCACCGTGGCCGACCCGCCGGTCGAGAAGAAGGTCACCGGCTATGAGGGCGACGCCTACCCGACCTTCTCCTTCACGATGCGAGCCGAGGACAAGGCCTCTCCCATGCCCGAGGGCTCGACGTCCGGCAGCAAGACGGTCCTTCTCGAGGGGCCTGGCAAGGTCGAGTTCGGCAGGATCACCTTCGACAAGCCCGGCACCTACACGTATCGCGTCTGGGAGAAGCAGCTCCACGTGGAGGGCTGGACCTGCGACCAGACCCAGTTCCTGCTCACGTACGAGGTGACGGACGATGGCAAGGGGCAGCTGGTCGCTCGGCTGACCGTCCGGCCCGTAGCCGGAGACGTAACGGGCGATGCGGTGGGCGAGGCGACCTTCACCAACTCCTACCAGAAGCCCGGCTCCTCCGTCCCGGAGAGCCCCAGGACTCCGTCTACGACCCCGACCACCGCGGGCACCAAGCCTGCGCCCAGGACCCAGGGCAGGACGCCCAGCACGGGGGACTACGCCCTCGGTGCAGGTGGCATCGCGCTGCTCGGCGTCGGCGTGGTCGCCATCGCGGCCATCCTGCGCAGGCGCGGAGTCTCCAAGTAGGGGGGCCGGCAAGCCAGGACGATGGACGTCTACGAAGAGGGGAGACCACGGTCCGGATGGGCCGTGGCCTCCCCTTCGTTACGGGCGTCGGGCGCGCGGGCAGGGAGGGCTCGGGCGACGCTATCCGTGCGAGTCGGGAAGCGCGATCCCAGCGGAGGCGCGGGCCTCATCGAGCACCCGGGCGGCTGTGAGGCTGAGGTCGAGCATCCGGTAGCAGTGCCCCAGGTCGCCCGTCTCGAAGTCGCGCTCGAAGCTGGCGAACTCCGCGTCCCAGCGCCTCTCGGGAGCGGCGAAGCCATTGTCGTCGTGGCGGGTCTCGCTCCCGTCCCTGAGGTGGCAGGTGATGGGGCCGCAGGAGCTCGGCTTCGAGTCCTGCAGGAGGTAGCCCTCCGTCCCCTCGACGAGGCAGCGTGAGGGGCCTTCTGCGTCCTTGGCTACGACGCCGGTTGCAACGAGGCCGCCGAAGTCGAGGGTGAGGATGCCGGAGGTGTCCACGCCCCGCACGACGTTGGCCGCGTACGAGACCCGCTCGGGTTCGCCGAAGAGCCCCACGAGGTAGTGGATGACGTAGATGCCGAGGTCCATGAGGGCGCCCCCGCCGCGTGCGGGGTCGAAGACCGAAGGGGTCTCGCCGGCGCGGAAGGCGTCGTAGCGGCGCGAGCGCTGGATGTAGCTGCATGCGGCCACCTTGGGCTCGCCGACCTTGGGCAAGAGGCTCCGGAGGGTCTCGTAGTTGGGCAGGTAGGGGATGTTCATGGCCTCCCAGAGGAAGAGGCCCCTCTCGCGGGCGAGGTCGCTCGCGTCTTGGGCCTCCTCGAGCCCCATGGCCAAGGGCTTCTCGCAGATCACGTTCTTGCCCGCCCCGAGTGCGGCGCGCGTGACGGCGAGGTGCAGCGCGTTGGGGACGCCGACGTAGACCGTGTCGATGTCTGCGTCCACGATCATCTCGAGGAAGTCGTCGTAGCAGGCGGGGATGGCGTGGCGCGCCGCAAGCTCCCTGGCATGAGGGAGGGAGCGGGGCGTGCTCGCGATCGCCTCCACCGTGTAGCCGGGGCGGTGCTCCATCTGCTGGAGCTGCTCGCCCACGATGAGGCCGGTGCCGACCATGCCGAGCTTCATGCTACCTCCTAGCGTCCGGTCGGTGTCGCCGCGACCAGTCCCCATCCGAGTGACGCGTGACCTGTGGCGACGCGCGGCCCGCGGCGACGCACGCCCTTGCGTCGCGCGCATGGGGACAGCCCTCCCATATCGTAGTCGAGCCTGGGGAGATGTGAAAGGCAAGTGGCCTCGGGGGCTCCAGGGCCCGCCGGGCGTCGGCGCTGACTACAATTCTTGGGGCCGTACCCGACGGGCGCACACAGCCCCGGGAAGGCCCACCATCCACAAGCCACTCGATGCCGCCCCCGCGGCAGGGGGGATCTGCATGCCCAGCGTCCAAGACCAGATACGCTCTCGCCGCACCTTCGCCATCATCTCGCACCCGGATGCCGGCAAGACGACCCTGACCGAGAAGCTCCTGCTCTACACCGGCAGCATACAGACGGCGGGATCGGTCAAGGGCAAGGCGAGCTCGCGCCACGCGGTCTCGGACTGGATGGACATCGAGAAGGAGCGCGGCATCTCCGTCACCTCCTCCGTGCTGCAGTTCACCTACGACGGCTACTGCGTCAACATCCTCGACACCCCCGGCCACCAGGACTTCTCCGAGGACACCTACCGCACGCTCATGGCGGCGGACGCCGCCGTCATGGTCATCGACGGCGCCAAGGGCGTCGAGGCCCAGACCAAGAAGCTCTTCAAGGTCTGCACCCTGCGCCACATCCCCATCTTCACCTTCGTGAACAAGCTCGACCACGACGCCCGTGACCCCTTCGACCTCGTCGAGGAGATCGAGACGGTCCTCGGGATCGACACCTATCCCATGAACTGGCCCATCGGCAGCGGCCGCAACTTCAAGGGCGTCTTCGACCGCGCGTCGCGCCGCGTCCTCGCCTTCGAGGGCGACGGCCGTGCGAACGCGACCAAGCGGGTCGCCGAGGTGGAGGCCGAGCTCGGCGACCCCGCGCTCGACGAGCTCATCGGCGCGGAGAACCACCAGGCGCTCGCCGACGACATCGAGCTGCTCGACGGCGCCTCCGAGGAGTTCGACCTCGAGGCCGTGCAGACGGGCCGCCTGACCCCGGTCTTCTTCGGCTCCGCCCTCACCAACTTCGGCGTGGAGCCCTTCCTCAAGGACTTCCTGCGCCTCGCCCCGTCGCCCTTGCCCTACACGGACAGCCTCACGGGCGAGAAGGTCGACCCCGCCTCAGAGGACTTTTCGGGCTTCGTCTTCAAGATCCAGGCCAACATGGACAAGAACCACCGGGACCGCATCGCCTTCCTGCGGATCTGCTCCGGAAGGTTCGAGCGTGGCATGGACGCCCGCCACGTGCAGAGCGGCCGCAAGCTCAAGCTCGCCACCGGCACGGCGATGATGGCCGACGACCGCGCCACGGTGGACGAGGCCTTCGCGGGCGACGTCGTGGGCCTCTTCGACCCCGGGATCTTCTCGATCGGTGACACCGTCTGCGCCGGTCGCAGGGAGGTCCGCTACCCCAGCATCCCGACCTTCGCGCCCGAGCACTTCGCGCGCGTCACGCAGGTCGATACCCTCAAGCGAAAGCAGTTCGTGAAGGGCGTGGAGGAGCTCGCGCAGGAGGGCGCCATACAGATCTTCCGCGAGGTCGGCGGTGGCATGGAGAGCGTGATCGTCGGCGTCGTAGGCGTGCTGCAGCTCGACGTCCTCGAGCGTCGGCTCAAGAGCGAGTACCACGTCACCGTGAGGCGGCAGCCCCTGCCCTACACGGAGATCCGCTGGATCCAGAACGGCCCTGACGAGGTCGACGTAGCCCAGCTCAACCTCTCGCGTGACACCTGCAAGGTCGAGGACATGCGTGGCGGCAAGCTGCTGCTCTTCACCAACGAGTGGAACGTCAACTGGGCGCTCGAGAGGAACCCGGGGCTCAGGCTCTCCGAGTTCGGCAACATCGCGTTCTAGGCTCCGCATGCCGACGTGCCGCGCCGCATGCCGTCGTGGCGTGTCGCGTTCGTGCGCGGGATTGAAAACCCCGGTCCGAACGCCTACTGTAGCGGAGTCGTGAAGGGGCGGGGGCGAGGCCGGAGGGCCGCCCTCGCGGGGCGGGCGGCACCTCGGTGCGGCCGGCCCGACTCGGTGACTGGGGTCAGATGCGCGCACGAAAACGGTGGAGGCTCACGTCGTCTCAGGTCATCCTCCTCAGCTTCCTGGGGGTGGTCCTGCTCGGGGGGCTCGTCCTGTCCCTGCCCGTCTCGAGCGCCGATGGCCAGTGGACCTCCTACTTCGACTCCCTCTTCACCGCGATATCCGCCACCTGCGTGACGGGCCTTGTCGTCAAGGACACGGCGACCTACTGGAGCGGCTTCGGCCAGGCCGTCATCCTCGCCCTGATCCAGGTGGGCGGCCTCGGCGTCATCCTGACGGCCTTCATCGTGCGCGTCTTCTCGGGGTCCAAGGTCTCGCTGATCCAACGGAGCCTCCTCAAGGACTCCATCTCGGGCGACAACGTGGCAGGCATCATCAGGATGTCCCTCTTCATCCTCAAGGTGGTCGTCGTTGTCGAGCTTGCGGGCGCCGCCCTGCTCTACCTCGTGTTCGCGCGTGACTTCGGACCCGTGCGCGGCCTCTGGTACGCCCTCTTCCACTCGGTCTCGGCCTTCTGCAACGCCGGGTTCGATCTCATGGGCGTGCGGGCGCAGTTCTCCTCGCTGACCTCCTACAGCGCAGACGCCCTCGTCAACCTCGTCATCATGGCCCTGATCGTCGTCGGCGGCATCGGCTTCTACACGTGGCGCGACTTCGCCGAGCACGGCCTCGCGCTCTCGCGCTTCCGCCTGCAGTCCAAGGTCAGCCTCGCCACCGCAGCCCTCCTGATAGGGGTGCCCGCCCTCATCCTCGGGCTCAGGGCCTACGCGGGGCTGCCCCTCGGCGAGCGCGTCCTGGCCTCGCTCTTCCAGTCGGTCACCACGAGGACCGCGGGCTTCAATACGACCGACCTCACGAGCCTCTCGCAGAACTGCATCATGATGATGGTACTCCTGATGCTTGTGGGTGGCTGCTCGGGGTCCACGGCGGGCGGCATGAAGACGACGACCTTCGCCGTTCTCGTGGCCACTATCGCGGGAATCGCGCGCAGGAGCGACGACACGGTCCTCTTCCAGCGTCGCATCCCCCACGAGACGGTCCGGTCCGCGGCGGGGCTGCTCGTGCTCTACCTCTCGGGGGCGCTCGTCGGCGCCATGCTGATCTGCTCCCTCGAGGGGCTGCCGCTCCTGACCTGCCTCTTCGAGACCTCCTCTGCCATCGGCACGGTGGGGCTCACCCTGGGCATCACGCCGACCCTGCACGCCCTCTCGAAGGCGGTCCTCATGGCGCTCATGTTCGTCGGAAGGATAGGCGCGCTCACCTTCCTGTTTGCCGCTGCGCCCAGGGCGCGCGTGGAGTCGGGGCACTTCCCCACGGAAGACGTCAACGTAGGTTAGGGGTAGGCATGAAGAACAACATCCTCCTGATAGGCGCCGGCTACTTCGGCACCAAGGTCGCCGAGAAGCTCATCGAGTACCACCAGGACGTCATGCTCGTCGACATCGACGAGGAGCGCGTCGACGACTGCCTCGGCTTCGTCACCAACGCCCGCATCGGCGACGTCACCAACGAGGCCTTCGTCAAGAGCCTCGGCGTCGACGACTACGACGTCTGCATCGTCGCGATCGGCGACGACTTCATGAGCTCGCTGCAGGCCACTGCCCTGCTCAAGGACAACGGCGCCCGCTACGTGGTCTCGCGCGCCTCCTCGGACGTGCAGGAGAAGTTCCTGCTGCGCAACGGGGCGGACAAGGTCATCTTCCCCGAGCGCTCCTACGCCGAGTGGACCGCCATCCGCTACGCCAACAACCACGTCCTGGACTACCTGCCGCTGGGGGACGACTTCGTGATCATGGAGGTCGAGGTGCCCGAGTCGTGGCGCGGCAGGAGCGTGCGCGACCTCAAGGTCCGCTCCGAGTACGGGCTCAACATCATCGCGCTCAGGAGCGGCGAGGTCACGCGTCCCAACGTGGACCCCGACGAGAAGCTCACGGCCGAGGAGAACCTCGTCGTGTTCGGCAGGCCTGCGGACATCCGCCGCTGCTTCAGGATCGTCTAGGCGTCCCGCGCCCTGGGCGCTACTTGAGCCTGCGCCCCCCGAAGCGGGAGCAGTCAAGCTCGCGGTCGGTCGCCACGAAGGCGTTGTAGCCGACCTTCTCGGGCGTCTCCGGCTTGTCAGGCACGAGGTAGAGGTGGGAGAAGGTCGAGCCGAAGGCCTCGGTGCACTCGCGCAGCGGCCCCGCGTGGCGCCCCTCGAGCGCGGAGCGGACGTTGGCGAGGTAGAAGCCGTCGGGAGCGAGGTGCTCGCGCACGCGGCGGGCGCCCTCGCCGGTCTCCATGGGGCCGAGCGGACGCTTGCCGGAGAAGGCGTCGTTCACGATGCACTCGTAGAGGCCGGCCTCCTGGGCCGTGAGGTAGCCCCAGCCGTCCCCCTCGACGAGCCTCAGCCGCCCGTCCTGCTCCACGCTCACCACGCCCTCGATGTCGCAGGGGACCTCGACGGGGTCGTCGTCCGCGCCGCAGAACCCTGCGATGAGCTCGTCCAGGTAGAAGTGGTCCCGCGCCAGCTCGGTGATCGCGGGGTCGATCTCCACGACGTCCACGAGCAGTCGGCGCGTGTGCGCCACGAGGTACTTGGGGAAGGAGTAGCCGCCCCCGCCGATCACGAGCGCGCGGTGCAGGTTGGAGCCGGCGAGCACGTCGGCGAAGGCCCGGTGGTAGGCGCAGACCGGCTCCCACAGGAGATCGGGAGCGGTGTAGCAGATGCTCTGGTAGACGCCGTTGACGCTGAGCAGGCGCACCGGAGTGCCGTCGGCGTCCGACGAGTCGAAGACGAGCGCCAGGCCGAACCTGGTGCGCCTGGCCACCACCCCGCGCCGCTTGAGCAGCCAGGGGAGGAGCAGCCAGAGCCCCCACGAGATCGCGGCGAGGACGGCTGCGGCTATGAGGGCGGGCTTCATCGCGAGGCGCTCCGATCCCAGGGCGCCCCCGCGCGTCCCGCGCGGGGGCGCAGGGGCTGCGCTTATGGAAACGTCCCGTATTTACGCATTTGTCGTAGGCAGATTCAATCTCGGCTATACTACTTGATGCAAATGACCCCGAGCGGTCTCAACACCAAAAGGCTATTCCGGAGGTTTTTCTGATGTTTCTTGGTATGGGTGCACCTGAGCTCATCGTCATCCTCATCGTCGTGCTCGTGATCTTCGGGCCCAAGAACCTTCCCAAGCTCGGCAACGCCCTGGGCAAGACGGTCAAGAGCGTCCGCGAGGGCATGGAGAGCGAGGACGACAGCAAGGGCAAGGACGACAAGCCCGAGGAGGTCGCAAGCGAGGACGCCGACGTCGAGGACGTCAAGGAGTCCAAGTAGCCCAGGCGGCCCTGGCCCCAAGCTGGGCACCCGGTGCGCCGGCACGCAAGTCAAAGGAACGGGATAGCAGCACATGGCAAACGTAATGATCCTTACCCCCGAGGGCAGGCAGAAGCTCGTCGACGAGCTCAAGTGGCGCGAGGGCGAGAGGCACGACGAGATCGTCGAGGCCATCCGCGAGGCGCGCGCCCAGGGCGACCTCTCCGAGAATGCCGAGTACGATGCGGCGAAGGAGGATCAGTCCCAGAACGAGTCGCGCATCAACGAGATTCGCCACATCCTCGCGACCGCCCGTGTCGCCGAGGACTCCAACGACCTCGAGGTCTCCATCGGCTGCACGGTCGAGCTGGAGGACGCCAAGGGCAAGAAGACCTCCTTCACCATCGTGGGCACCACCGAGACCGACTCCCTGGCGCACAAGATCTCGAACGAGTCCCCTGCCGGCGCCACGCTGATCGGCCGCGCCACCGGCGACAAGGTGTCCTTCTCCACCCCCTCCGGCAAGGTCCGCGAGTACACCATCACCAGCATCAGACGCCAGTAGGTACCGCTAAAACCTGAGGAGGGGCCCGCGCCGGAGGGCGCGGGCCCCTCCTTGCATGAGTCCCAGTCCGCGATCGGCGCCAAAGGAGTGCGCATGTCCGATTCCACATCGCAAGCGAAGATGGCCCCCACCGACGAGAGGGCGATCAGGCGCGAGAAGCGCAGGGCCCTCATCGCGGCCGGCGTCAACCCCTACCCCATCCGCTCCGAGGTCACGGCCCACGCCGCCGAGCTCGAGGAGAGCTACGCCGAGCTGGCCGTCGGCACCGACACGTCAGACGTCGTGACGGTCGCGGGGCGCGTGCGCGCACTGCGTGACTCCGGCAAGATCGCTTTCGTCGTGCTCGAGGACGTCACTGGCCAGATCCAGCTCTTCTGCCGCGTGAACAACCTGAGCGAGGGGGACTGGGCGCTCCTCAAGGGCTTCGACCTCGGCGACATCGTGGAGGCCACGGGCCTCGTGGTCCGCACCCGCCGCGGCCAGCTCTCCGTGAGCCCCACCTCCGTTCGCCTGCTCTCCAAGTCCCTGCGCCCGCTGCCCGAGAAGTTCCACGGGCTCACCGACCGCGAGGTGCGCTACCGCCAGCGCTACGTCGACCTCATCATGAACCCCGAGGTCCGCGCCGTCTTCCGCAAGCGCAGCGCCATCATCAGCCTGATCCGCCGCTACATGGAGGCCGACGGCTACATGGAGGTCGAGACCCCCATGATGCACGCCATCCTCGGCGGCGCCAACGCCAAGCCCTTCGTCACGCACTTCAACGCACTCGACCGCGACTTCTACCTGCGCATCGCCACGGAGCTGCCGCTCAAGCGCCTCATCGTGGGCGGCCTCGAGCGCGTCTTCGAGATCGGCCGCCAGTTCCGCAACGAGGGGATGGACCTCACGCACAACCCCGAGTTCACCTCCATGGAGGCCTACTGCGCCTACTCCGACCTCGACGGCATGAAGCGCCTGACCGAGGGGCTCTTCAAGTCCATCGCGCGCGAGGTGTGCGGCTGCGAGGAGGGCCACGAGGTCATCACCTACCAGGGCCAGCAGGTCGACATGAGCGGCACCTGGCGCTCGGTGCCCCTCTCCGAGGTCGCCTCGGCGGCCGTGGGCGAGCACGTGGACATGGACACGCCCGTCGAGCGCCTGCGCGAGCTGTGCCGCGACCATCAGATCGAGGTGCAGGACAACTGGGGCGCCGGCAAGCTCCTCTTCGAGCTCTACGACGAGCTGGGCGAGAAGACCCTGGTCGACCCGACCTTCGTCTGCGACTACCCCGAGGAGGTGAGCCCGCTCTCCAAGCGCAAGGAGGAGGACGCGCGCCTCACCGACCGCTTCGAGCTCGTGATCTGCGGCCACGAGTACGCCAACGCCTTCTCCGAGCTCAACGACCCCGTCGACCAGGCCGGCCGCTTCGCCGAGCAGGTCGCCGCCAAGGGCTTCGGCGACGACGAGGCGATGGGCTACGACTACGACTACGTCCGCGCCCTCGAGTACGGCATGCCCCCCGCGGGCGGCATCGGCTACGGCATCGACCGCATGATCATGCTCTTCTGCGACCAGCCCGCCATCCGAGACGTCCTTCTCTTCCCGCAGATGAAGCCCGAGGTCGTGACCCGTGCGGACATCGCCTCCCAGCTTCCCGACGCGACCGACAACGCCGCCGCCTCCGTGGACGCAATCGCCGACGACGCCGAGGAGGGCGCTACGAAGGAGGCCGCGCGCGAGCAGGCGGCCCCCGCGCTCTCGACCGGCCTGACGCGCGAGCAGGCGCACGAGCTGCTCGAGCGCTACAACGAGGACCCCTTCCACATCGAGCACGGCGAGACCCTCGAGGGCCTCATGCGACACTTCGCGGGCAAGTACGACCCGGCAAACGTCGAGTTCTGGGGACAGGTCGGCCTTCTCCACGACCTCGACTGGGAGAGGTTCCCGGACCCGGTGCAGCACACGGTGAAGGCGGCCGAGCTGATCGCCGAGGCGGGCGGCACCCAGGAGCTCGCCCGTGCGATCCAGACGCACAACTCCGACAACAACCCGGAGCTGCCCGCCCCGGCCTCCAAGATGGAGTGCGTGCTGTTCGCCGTGGACGAGCTCTCCGGCCTCATCCAGGCCGCCGCGAAGATGCGTCCCTCGGGCTCGGTCGTGGACATGCCCGTGAAGTCGCTCAAGAAGAAGTTCAAGGACAAGCGCTTCGCCGCCGGCTGCGACCGCGACGTGATCCGTCGTGGCGCCGAGCTCAACGGCCTGGAGCTCGACGAGCTCCTCGCGGACGTCCTGGACGCCATGAAGGCCATCGCCCCGGTGGGTGACATCTACGCCAAGGGCGCCCAGGGCGAGCAGGACGGTGCGTCCGCCGCCGAGTAGCGCAGACGTGCCGCGCGCTCCCAAAATGTGGGAAGCGTGCAGGCAGATCGCGGGGATTGGCCTCCGGGGGCCTTGGGTACATACCGACAAGCAAAAAGCGAAGGGCTGCCCCTTCCCGCCAGCGGGGAGGGGCGCTCGGGACTCGAGGGGGTCAATCCCGCATGTTCGAGAAGTTCACAGACAAGGCGCGCAAGGTCATGAACCTTGCGCAGGACGAGGCGAGGGGCCTCGGCCGCATGTACGTGGGGACGGAGCACCTGCTGCTCGCCCTCATCAAGGAGGGCGACGGCGTGGCCGCGCAGGCGCTCTCCAAGCTCGACATCACCTACGAGGAGGCCCTCGCCACGGTGAAGGAGCTCTCCAAGAACGACGGCGAGCCGGTGCCCGGGGGCCACATCCCCTTCACGCCGCGCGCCAAGCGCGTGCTCGAGGACGCCTACCGCGAGACCATGACGCACGGCCAGACCTACATCGCGACCGAGCACCTGCTCCTCGGCATCGTCGCCGAGGGCAACGGCCGCGCCATGGAGGCGCTGAGCCGCATGGGCGTCTCGGGCGACGCGGTCCGCAACGCCGTGAACGAGCTCATCTCCGACGGCCGCTCGCCCGAGCGCAACACCGCCGCCACCGTGGGCGACATGCGCATGGACCCGTCGGGCTTCTCGACCGCGGGACCCGCCCAGGGCTCCTCCGACGAGGGCTCCACGCTCCAGCAGTTCGGCCGCAACCTCACCAAGCAGGCGTCCGACGGCAGACTCGACCCCGTCATCGGCCGCGGCCGCGAGATCGAGCGCGTCATGCAGGTGCTCGCCCGTCGCCAGAAGAACAACCCGCTCATCCTCGGAGATCCGGGCGTGGGCAAGACGGCCGTCGTCGAGGGGCTGGCCCAGCTCGTCGCCTCGGGCGACGTGCCGGACATCCTGCGCGGCAAGCAGATCTGGACCCTGGACGTCGCCTCGCTGGTCGCGGGCTCCAAGTACCGTGGCGAGTTCGAGGAGCGCATGAAGAAGGTCATCAACGAGGTCGAGGAGAGCAAGAACGTCATCCTTTTCATCGACGAGATTCACACCATCATGGGCGCCGGCTCCGCCGAGGGCTCCGTGGACGCGGCCGCGATCCTGAAGCCTCCCCTCTCCCGAGGAGAGATCCAGGTCATCGGCGCCACCACGGCCGAGGAGTACCGCAAGCACATCGAGAAGGACTCCGCGCTCGAGCGCCGCTTCCAGCCGGTCGACGTCGGCGAGCCCACGCCCGAGGACACGCTCAAGATCCTCCACGGCCTGCAGGACCGCTATGAGAAGCACCACCACGTCAAGTACACCGAGGAGGCCCTCTCCGCGGCGGTGACCCTCTCCGACCGCTACGTCCAGGACCGCTTCCTGCCGGACAAGGCCATCGACCTCATCGACGAGGCCGGCGCGCGCACGCGCGTCCACAAGATGGTGCTGCCGCCCGAGCTCACGCAGGTGGACGAGCAGCTCGCCGACATCAAGGACCGCAAGTCCAAGGCGGCCGCCGCCCAGGAGTTCGAGGAGGCGGCGCGGCTTCGCGACGAGGAGAAGGACCTCACCGCCAAGAAGGCAGAGCTCGAGCGCGCATGGCGCGAGCGTCAGGACGCCAACGTCGTGGTCGTGGACGAGCGCGCCATCGCCGACGTGGTCTCCGACATCACGGGCGTGCCCGTCTCCAACCTCACCGAGGCCGAGGCGAGCAAGCTCCTGCGATGCGAGGACGCCCTCCACCAGCGCGTTATCGGCCAGGACGAGGCGGTGTCGGCGGTCGCCCGCGCGATCAGGCGCAGCCGGAGCCCCCTCAAGGACCCCCGCCGTCCCGGCGGCTCCTTCATCTTCCTCGGCCCCTCCGGCGTCGGCAAGACGGAGCTCGCCAAGTCGCTGGCGGAGTTCCTCTTCGGCTCTGAGGACGCCCTCATCACCTTCGACATGTCCGAGTTCATGGAGAAGCACACCGTCTCCAAGCTCGTCGGCGCCCCTCCCGGATACGTGGGCTACGACGAGGGCGGTGAGCTCACCAAGGCCGTGCGCAGGCGCCCCTACTCGGTGGTCCTGTTCGACGAGATCGAGAAGGCGCACCCCGACGTCTTCAACGTCCTTCTCCAGATCCTGGACGAGGGCAGGCTCACCGACGGCCAGGGCCGCCACGTGGACTTCTCCAACACGGTCATCATCATGACCTCCAACATCGGCGCGCGCGACATCGCGCAGACCACCACGCTCGGCTTCACCGGCTCGGGCGACGGCCTGTCCGACAAGGAGATCAACTCCCGCGTCATGTCGGACCTGAAGCGCCTCTTCCGACCGGAGTTCCTGAACCGCGTGGACGAGATCGTCGTCTTCAAGAGCCTCACGGCGGCCCAGCTGCGCGGCATCGTGGACCTCATGGTTGGCGAGCTGCGCAACCGCCTCATCGCCAACGGCATGTCCATCGAGCTCACGGACGCCGCGCGCGACCTGGTGGCCAAGCGCGGGACCGACAAGATCTACGGCGCCCGCCCGCTGCGCCGCGCCATCCAGACCATGATCGAGGACCCGCTCTCCGAGGAGCTCCTCGCCGGCAAGTGGGGCGAGGGGGACGTCATCCTCGTGGACGCCGCGCCCTCAGGCGACGCCCTCAGCTTCTCCAAGGGCACGGGCGAGATACCCGCCCCCGAGAGGCGCCTCCACCTCGAGCGTCCGGAGGCTCGCGACGGCTGGGCGCAGGACGAGCCGGCCGCACCTGCCGACGAGGCTGCGCCGGAGGGCACGGACGTCCTGGAGTCGGGCGAGAGCGAGTAGCCAAGGGGACGGAGTCCCCGGCACCCGCCGGGGCTCGGGTGCGCCGGGGCTGGCACGACGCCGGCCCCGGCGCGCCTTATACTTGAGTCCCGAGCATCCGGCCGGCGCCGCTGGCGCCGGCACAACCGAACAGGGGGGACCATGGACTCTGCCCATCTCGACCAGGCGGAGAGCGAATCCAAGCGGCGCCGCGACGCAGCCATTAGGCTCACGGCTCCGGGGACCGCCCTGCGCCACGCGCTCGACATGATCATTGCGGGCCACATGGGGGCCCTCATCTGCGTCGGCGACACGGAGAACGTGCTGGCTGCCGGAGACGACGGCTTCAAGCTCGACATCTCCTTCACGGCGAACCGCCTCTTCGAGCTTTCCAAGATGGACGGCGCCATCGTGGTCGACAAGGGCATGACCCAGATCCTGCGCGCCAACTACCACCTCAACCCCGACCCGGCGCTGCCCACCACCGAGACGGGCATGCGCCACAGAACCGCCGCGCGCATGAGCCTGCTCACTCAGGCGACGGTCATCTCCGTCTCCGAGCGCCGCCAAGTCGTCAACGTCTACGTGGACGGCTGGGGCTACCAGCTGCGCACCGTGCCGGAGATCATGAGCTCGGTCAACCAGCTGCTCGTGGCCATGCAGAGCACGCGCCAGCAGATCGACCGGCGCCTGCTGCGCCTCACCACGCTCGAGCTCGACAACTACGTCACCCTGGGCGACATCGCGGACATCTTCTACCTCTTCGAGGTCATCCTCTCCGTGAACGAGGAGCTCGACGCCTGCATCCTGCAGCTCGGCTCCGAGGGCAAGACGGTGCAGATGCAGCGCGAGGAGTACATGGGCGACGTCGACGAGGAGTACACCCTCATGATTCGCGACTACGCGCGCGACTCCTCAGAGGACAACGCCCGCGTGATCCGGCGCGCCCTCCACAGCGCGGACAACTCCTCGATCCACGACGCGGCCAACGTCGCACGCCTGCTCGGCTACGACGACAGGACCGAGGACAGCATCATGACACCGCTGGGGCTGCGCACCCTCTCCAACATCTCGGTCGTGCGCAAGGGCATGGCGGACAAGATCGTCGACGAGTACGGCTCGCTCCAGCACCTCATGGACGAGCTGGACGAGAACCCCTCGCGCCTCGACGACATCGGCGTCAAGAACCCCGACGTCCTGGCCGATAGCCTCTACCGCATGTGGGGGAAGCGCCAATGATACGCGTCGCCCCGACCGACGGGGTCGCGCGCGAGGTGGCGAGGCTGCGAGGTGCCGCCTCCTCCCGAGGTGCCGCCTGCGCCTGCGCCCCCGCCGAGTCCTGCCTTGCCACGCCCGAGCCCGCCTGCGAGCCACTCGGCCCGCAAGGAGCGTCCGGCGGGGCCGACACCTGCGCCGTCATCGTCGCCGGCGGCTCTGGCGAGCGCTTCGGGGACCCCAGGGGCAAGCAGTTCGTCGACCTGTGCGGCCTGCCGCTCGTGAGCTGGTCGATCATGGCCTTCGACCGCGCCGCCTCGGTGGGCCACCTCGTGGTGGTCTACCCGCCCGGCAGGCTCGACGACATGCTCGACGTCCTCTCCCCGCTGACGCTGCGCTGCGACGTGACGCTGGCCCAGGCGGGGGCCACCCGCCAGGACTCCGTCTTCAGCGCCCTCATCGCCATGCCCCCTGGCTTCCCCCTGGTCGCGGTCCACGACGGCGCGCGCCCGCTCGTGCGCCCCGAGACCATCGACGCCGTGGTCGGCACCCTGCGCTCGGATCCTGAGCTTGCGGGCGCCATCGCCGCCGTGCGCGCGACGGACACGCTGAAGCTCGTCGAGGACGGGCTCATCGTGGGCACGCCTGACCGCGACTACTACTGGAACGCTCAGACGCCTCAGGCCTTCAGGACCAAGAAGCTCCTCGCGGCACATCGTGCGAGCGTCTGGGACGACTACGTGGGCACCGACGACGCTTCGCTGATCGAGCGCAGAGGCGGCAAGGTGCGCTGCGTCGAGTGCTCGCGCGCCAACCTCAAGGTCACGGTGCCGGAGGACCTCGTCGTGGCGCAGGCGCTTCTCGGCAGGCGCATCGATGAGGAGGGCTGCGGTCTTACGGAAGGCCCCCAGGGGGCGGGCCCCGCGGGCGCGCCCGGAGGGAGGATCTGATGGCAGGGGAGGTAGGCGGCGCCACCGCGGGCACCGCGCCCGCCGCGGGCGCGCTCCGGATCGGTCACGGCTTCGACGTACACGCCTTCGGCGAGGGACGCAGATGCGTCATCGGGGGCGTGGACGTGCCGAGCGAGCGGGGGCTCGTGGGCCACAGCGACGCCGACGTCCTCGCCCACGCGCTGGCCGACGCCCTTCTCGGCGCCGCCCGCCTGGGCGACATCGGGCAGCTCTTCCCCGACACCGACCCCGCCTTCGAGGGGGCGGACTCCCTGGTGCTGCTCTCCCGCGTCGCCGATCTCGTGCGCCGCGAGGGCTTCCGGATCGTGGACTGCGACTGCACCGTGGCCGCACAGGCCCCCAAGCTCGCGCCCCACCGCGACGCCATGCGCGCCAACCTCGCGCGCGCCCTCGGCGTGGGCGTGGAGTCGGTGGGCGTCAAGGCCACGACGACGGAGCGGCTCGGCTTCGTGGGCCGCGAGGAGGGCGTCGCGGCCTGGGCGGTCGCCCTCCTGGAGCGCGTCGGGTAGGCGCCTGCGCCGGCCGCGGCGGCGCCGGTGCGGCCGGGGCCCCGCGCGACCGCGAGGGGCTACAATGGCGAGCGACGGGGTCGCAGTTGCCGGCCCCCGCCGGACCCGGCCCCGTGGCAGAGGCACCGGCCCCAAGCAGACAAGTGCCCGCCGCGTGGTGGGCGGCAAGTATCGACGGCCCGCGCCCGCGCGTCGGCCACAAGGAGACAGCATGCTCGTCTACAACAGCCAGACCCACCGCAAGGAGGAGCTCAAGCCCATCGAGGAGGGCAAGATTCGCATGTACGTGTGCGGGCCGACGGTCTACGACCAGATCCACATCGGCAACGCCCGCACCTTCCTCTCCTTCGACGTGATCCGCCGCTACCTCATCTACAAGGGCTACCAGGTGACCTTCGCGCAGAACCTCACCGACGTGGACGATAAGATCATCAACCGCGCCAACGAGGAGGGCAGGAGCGCCGAGGAGGTCGCCGGCGAGTTCTCGGCGGCCTTCATCGAGCAGATGCACCGCTTCGGCATCCTCGACCCCGACATCCGCCCGCGTGCGACCCGCGAGATCGAGGCCATGCAGGAGATGATCTCCCTCCTCATCGAGCAGGGCAACGCCTACGTGGCGGCCAACGGCGACGTGTACTTCTCGGTCCGCTCGGACACCCACTACGGCGTGCTCTCCGGCCGCGACCTCGACCAGCTGCGCGCCGGCGAGCGCGTGGAGGTCAACGAGGAGAAGCGCGACCCCTTCGACTTCGCGCTCTGGAAGGCTGCGAAGCCGGGCGAGCCCAGCTGGCCGAGCCCGTGGGGTGACGGTCGCCCCGGCTGGCACACCGAGTGCTGCGCCATGATCCACCGCTACCTCGGCACGCCCATCGACATCCACGGCGGCGGCCAGGACCTCATCTTCCCCCACCACGAGAACGAGACCGCCCAGGCCATGTGCGCCTGGCACGCTCCCCTCGCCAACGTCTGGATGCACACGGGGATGCTCCGCGTCAACGGCGAGAAGATGTCCAAGTCCCTCGGTAACTTCCTCACGCTCAAGGAGGTCCTCGACAAGTACCCGGCCGACGCCGTGCGCCTGCTGATGCTCCAGACCCACTACCGCTCTGCGCTCGACTTCCAGACCGACCAGCTCGACGGGGCCACGGGCACGCTCGAGCGCCTGCGCACCTGCGTCAAGAACCTGCGCTGGGCGGCGGAGAACGGCGCCTGCGCGTGCGAGCTGGGCGAGCAGGACCGCGCGCTCGCGAAGGCCATCGACGGCGCGCGCGCCGAGTTCTCGCGCCAGATGGACGACGACTTCAACGCCCCCGGTGCGCTCGCCGCCATCTTCGAGCTCGTCACCGCCTGCAACCGCTACCTCGCCGACGCCGCGGAGCGCGTCTCGCGCGCCCTCTCGCTGCGCGCCGCGGACACCGTCTGCGAGCTCACCGACGTCCTCGGCATCCAGCTCGTCCAGGCGCAGGAGGAGGAGCTGCCCGCCGGCCTCGTCGACCTCGCCCGCGAGCGCGCGGGCTTCGAGGGGGATGCGCCCGCCGACGCCGCGCAGGCGCTTCTCGACGCCCGCCAGGCCGCGCGCAAGGCCAAGGACTGGGCGACGGCGGACGCCATCCGCGACGGCATCACCGCGCTCGGCCTCGTGCTCGAGGACACCGCCTCGGGCGCGCGCCTGCGCAGGGCGTAAGGGGGAGAGATGGCAGCTGGCAGGAGGGGTCAGGCGGGAGCCGGCCGGCCCGGCAGGGGGCAGCGCCCGCAGGGCGCAGGCGCAGGTGCCGGCAGGAAGGGTCCCGAGGGGAGGGCCGCCGCCCGCAAGGGGGCCGGCCGCCCCGCCTCGGGGAGGCGCCAGGACGGCCGCGGCAGCGCGCCGCGCGGCGCCGGGCGGGGCTCCGGGCGCACGGGGTCGGCCCCGAGGGGGCAGCGCCGCCCCGAGCGCAGGCGCGAGAGCGACCTCATCGAGGGCAGGCGCGCCTGTGCCGAGGCCCTCGAGGTGGGCGTCCCCATCCGGCGTGCCCTCGTGGCCGAGGCGCGGGGCGAGCAGGACGCCACCCTCGAGCGCCTCGTGCGCACCCTCGAGGGGGCGGGCGTGCGCGTCGAGGAGGTCCCGCGCGCGCGGCTCGACAAGCTCAGCTCGCACGGCGCCCACCAGGGCATCATGCTCGAGACCGAGCCCTTCTCCTACGCGACCCTCGAAGACGTCGTCTCGGCGGCAGGGGAGGGCGACGCCCTCGTCGTCCTTCTCGACCACGTGACCGACGAGGGCAACTTCGGCGCCATCGTGCGCTCGGCGGAGGTCGTGGGCGCGGCGGGCGTCGTGGTCGCCAACGCCCGCGCTGCCCGCGTCGGCACCGCCGCGTACAAGACGTCGGCCGGTGCCGTGCTGCACGTGCCGATCGCGCGCGTCGCCAACCTCGCCCGCGCCATCGACGAGCTCAAGGACGCGGGCTTCTGGGTGGGGGCCGCGAGCGAGCACGCGCGCGACGACGTCTGGCACGCCCCCGTCGAGGGCCGCTTCTGCCTGGTCATGGGCTCGGAGGGGGAGGGCGTCTCGCAGCTGGTGCTGAGGGCGTGCGACTTCACCTGCCGCCTGCCCCAGCGCGGGCGCGTGGAGTCCCTCAACGTCGCACAGGCAGCGACCGTCATGTGCTACGAGTGGCTGCGCCGCGAGGAGCTGGCCGAGGCGCGGCCCGGGCAGGAGCCGGGTGGCCGACAGGGCGCAGGCCGAGAGGGTGACGTCCCGGGGCGAGACGGGCTGCAGGAAGGCTCGGGCGGAGATGTCTAGGGGCTCGAACGGCGCGGCGCCCAAGGGGGGCCTCAGGCTCTCGGGAAAGAGGGAGCTCCTTGTGGTGGACGGCTACAACGTCATCTTCAAGGGCGAGCGCTACACCTCGCTCATGGACGAGTCGGACACCGCCGACCCCTTCGAGGCTGCGCGCGAGAGGCTCGTCTCGGACGTGGCCGCCTATGCGCAGGGGCGCTACGAGGCCGTCGCGGTCTTCGACGCCGCGGGTAACGTCTCGCCGGACAGGCCCAACCTCCCCAAGGCGGGCGTGAGAGTGGTCTTTTCCGAGACCGGCGAGAGCGCCGACAGCGTGATCGAGCGCCTCGTCACCACGGCGCGCCGACAGCCCAGGGAGGTCACGGTCATCACCTCGGACAACACGATCCGTGCGACCGTGGGCGGAATCCCCGTGACCCGCGTCTCGAGCGACGTGCTCGTCCACGACGTGAACGAGATCGCTCGCGAGGTGGAGCGCGAGCGCGAGGAGCGCAGCCACCACCGCCTCACGGTGGAGGACCGGCTCGATCCCGAGACGCGCGAGAAGCTCAACCGCCTGCTCGGTCGCTTGTAGTGCCCTGGGGCGGGGGGTTGGCGGCGCGCGCGCGAAGGCGCTACTATGTTCCTGCGCTGGTGTAGCTCAGTTGGCAGAGCCCTAGTCTTGTAAACTAGTCGTCGCCGGTTCGAGCCCGGCCACCAGCTCCGACGCACGCGAGGCCACGGGTGACCCCGTGGCCTTTCTCGTAGGCGAGGTGCGCCCCATGCCTGCCGCGAGCCGTCTGACGAACCACCCACATCGCGAAGCCGCAGGTGGCTAGGGGTGCGTCGTGAGAGTTGTGCAGGATTGATGGGGGCACACGAAAGCATCGCGAACTTTCGGGGGCTTCCAGTTGACAAGGGTTTTGGCAGGGCGTAAGATACCATCCGCTTGCAAGGGACGCCCCACGGCGGAACGAGCAAGAGCTTGAGAAAGGAATATGGGGATGTGGCACAGCGGCAACTGCGGCGGACTGTAAATCCGCTCCCTCTGGGTTCCTTGGTTCGAGTCCAAGCATCCCCACCATTCCATGCCCGTGTAGCTCAGTCGGTAGAGCACTTCGTTGGTAACGAAGAGGTCACCGGTTCGAATCCGGTCGCGGGCTCCATTTTCAAGCAGGCACACCTGCCGGTGTAGCTCAGCTGGTTAGAGCACGCGGCTCATACCCGCGATGTCACTGGTTCGAATCCAGTCACCGGTACCAGATTCTTCCGGTAGCGATACCGAAGATATATAGCAGGTAGGTAATTGAAGCGGCCGTGGTGGCCGTTTCATGTAAGGAGGACGGCGCATGGCCAAGGAGAAGTTTGATCGTTCGAAGCCTCACGTAAACATCGGAACGATTGGTCACGTTGACCACGGTAAGACCACCCTTACCGCCGCTATCACCAAGGTTCTCTCTGAGACCCCGGGCTGCAAGGCGACGTTCGTCCCCTTCGAGGACATCGACAAGGCTCCCGAGGAGCGTCAGCGCGGCATCACCATCTCCGTCGCCCACGAGGAGTATGAGACCTGGGAGCGCCACTACGCCCACGTCGACTGCCCCGGCCACGCCGACTACATCAAGAACATGATTTCCGGCGCCGCTCAGATGGATGGTGCCATCCTCGTCATCGCCGCTACCGATGGCCCGATGGCCCAGACGCGCGAGCACATCCTCCTCGCCCGTCAGGTCGGCGTCAAGTACATCGTCGTCTTCCTGAACAAGTGCGACATGGTCGACGATGAGGAGCTCATCGACCTCGTCGAGATGGAGACCCGCGACCTTCTCTCCGAGTATGGCTACGATGGCGACAACATGCCGATCATCCGTGGCTCCGCGCTTGGCGCCCTCAACGGCGAGCAGAAGTGGGTCGACTCCATCATCGAGCTCATGCACACCGTTGACTCCTACATCCCCACGCCCGCCCGTGACGACGAGAAGCCGTTCCTCATGGCCATCGAGGATGTCATGACCATCTCCGGTCGTGGTACCGTTGCGACCGGCCGTGTCGAGCGCGGTGTCCTGAACCTCAACGACCCGGTCGAGATTGTCGGCATCAAGGAGACCCAGAAGTCCACCGCCACCGGCATCGAGATGTTCCGCAAGACGCTCGACTTCTGCGAGGCTGGCGACAACGTCGGCATCCTGCTCCGCGGCATTCGTCGCGAGGACATCGAGCGCGGCCAGGTCATCTGCAAGCCCGGCACCGTCACCCCTCACCACAAGTTCACCGGTGAGATTTACGTCCTGACCAAGGAGGAGGGTGGCCGTCACACCCCGTTCTTCTCCGGCTATCGTCCCCAGTTCTACTTCCGCACCACGGACGTCACTGGCGACATCTACGAGCTGACCGACAAGGACGGCAACAAGGTCGAGATGGCCATGCCGGGTGACCACGTCACCATCTCCTGCGACCTGATTCACCCGATCGCTATGGAGGAGGGCCTGCGCTTCGCAATCCGCGAGGGCGGCCACACCGTCGGCGACGGCCGTGTCTCCACGATCGTCGAGTAGCTCTAGCATCTAGAGTTGTAAGGTCCGGTACCCTTGGGTGCCGGGCCTTTTGCATGACTGAACAATGCTTTGTTACGAATACAGAGTCACACTTTGGGACTCATATTTGGACGTTTTGTAGGCGCCTAGACTTTGATGCCTATGGGGTTTGACAGCTCCCACGCTAGAATGGTAAGTTCTTTACCCGTGCCACGGGCGAGGTGGTCTTGCTCGCGGTTGCCATACAGGAGGACTCATGCGTACAATGGTTACTCTCGCATGCACCGAGTGCAAGCGTCGCAATTACACCATCACCAAGAACAAGGCTAACAACCCCGAGCGTCTTGAGATGAAGAAGTATTGCCCGTGGTGCCAGAAGCACACCGTGCACAAGGAAACGCGCTAAAATAGTTTCCACCTACGCCAGTAGCTCCAATGGTAGAGCGGCGGTCTCCAAAACCGTTTGTTGAGGGTTCGAATCCTTCCTGGCGTGCCAGCTTTTGACCACCGGCTTTCCCTTCGGGGTTAGCCGGTTTCTATGAATAAAGGTTTTAGGAGGTGCACGGATGGCCAAGAAAGAACGCAACAAGAGGGCGGCCCGCAAGGCGCGGCAGCAGGAGCGCGCTGAGCTGGAGGCCCTCCATGAGGCGTCCGGCGTCGACGTCGCTCCTACCAAGGGCGCTGACGTGAAGAAGGCCAGCAAGAGTTCAGCACCTTCTAGGAAGGGTGCGGAGAAGAAGCAGAAGAGGGGGCCTCTCTCCCGCATGTCCTCGTACTTCAAGGATGTGCGCGTCGAGATGCACCAGGTCGTCTGGCCCTCCCGCACCGAGCTGCGCAACTACTCGCTCGCCGTCATCGCCATGCTCGTCGTCTTCGGCGTCTGCGTGTGGCTCGTCGACACGGGCTTCGTAGCGGGGCTCGTCGCCTTCACGAGCTTGAGGGGGTAGAAATGCCTAAGCGTTGGTTCGTGCTGCACACCTATTCCGGCTACGAGAACAAGGTCAAGACCGACCTCGAGCACCGGATTGAGACCTACAACCTCGAGGACAAGATCGACAACATCCAGATCCCGATGGAGGAGGTCACGGAGATCAAGGACGGTGGCGAGCGCACCACCAAGGAGTCCAAGGTCTTCCCGGGCTACGTCCTCGTCCACATCGAGGCAGACCACCGCAAGGTGGACGACAATACCTGGGCCGTCGTACGCAACACCCCGGGCGTAACCGGGTTCGTCGGCATCGACGGCACGCCCATGCCGCTTCGCCGCTCCGAGTACGACAAGATCATGCGCCGCTCCGGCAACGTCGGTCCCAAGCAGCAGGCAACTCCCAAGCGCACCTCGACTAACCTCGAGGTCGGCCAGGCGATCAAGGTCGTCTCCGGCCCGCTGGCGGATTTCGACGGCCAGGTCAGCGAGGTCAACCTCGAGGCTGGCAAGGTCAAGGTCATGCTCATGATCTTCGGCCGCGAGACGCCCGTGGAGCTCACCCTCGACCAGGTAACCGTCCTGGAGTAGACAGGTCAACCTTGCCAGCCACTGATTCGGTGAGGAATGCTTCTCTGTGCCTGGCAGCGACATAGCTTCGTTAGAGCAACGAGTTCCTAGGAGGGAACATGCCCAAGAAGAAGGTAGTGCACTTCATCAAGCTCCAGATTCCTGCCGGCCAGGCCAACCCCGCGCCTCCCGTCGGTCCCGCTCTGGGCGCTGCGCAGGTCAACATCATGCAGTTCTGCCAGCAGTTCAACGCTGAGACGAAGGACAAGGCCGGCGACATCATCCCCGTCGAGATCACCGTCTACGAGGACCGCTCCTTCACCTTCATCACCAAGACCCCTCCCGCGGCCCAGCTGATCAAGAAGGAGCTCGGCCTCAAGAGCGGCTCCGGCGTGCCCCAGCGCGACAAGGTCGGCCAGCTCACGCAGGAGCAGCTCACCAAGATCGCCGAGATCAAGATGCCGGACCTCAACGCCAACGACATCGAGGCCGCCAAGAGGATCGTCGCCGGTACCGCCCGCTCCATGGGCGTCACCATCGCCGAGTAGCAGGAGCTGCTCGCAGTATCAATCCGCGCCCCCCGGGGCGCCTACGTGGGAGGGCCACGCCGCCCTGTGACCACAGGAGGTAAGAGAATGGCGAAGCACGGCAAGAAGTACAACAACGCGTCCGAGAAGGTCGAGAAGAAGCTCTACGCGCCGAAGGCAGCCATGGCGCTCGTCAAGGAGCTCGCCAGCGCGAAGTTCGACGAGACCGTCGAGGTCGCCATCCGCCTGGGCGTCGACACCCGCAAGGCCGACCAGAACATCCGCGGCTCTATCAGCCTGCCCAACGGCACCGGCAAGAGCGTCCGCGTGGCGGTCTTCGCCGAGGGCGCCAAGGCCGAGGAGGCAAAGGCTGCCGGCGCCGACATCGTCGGCTCCGACGACCTCGTCGAGCAGGTCCAGAAGGGCAACATCGACTTCGACGCTGCCATCGCGACGCCGAACATGATGGGCAAGGTCGGCCGCCTCGGTCGCGTCCTCGGCCCCCGCGGCCTCATGCCGAACCCCAAGCTCGGCACCGTCACCATGGACGTCGAGAAGATGGTCAAGGAGCTCAAGGCCGGTCGCGTCGAGTACCGCGCCGACCGCTACGGCATCTGCCACGTCCCCATGGGCAAGGCGTCCTTCGACACCGAGAAGCTCGTGGAGAACTACGGCGCCCTGCTGACCGAGCTGCTGCGCGTCAAGCCGTCGAGCGCGAAGGGCAAGTACATCAAGTCCGTCGTTGTCTCCTCGACGATGGGCCCTGGCGTCAAGGTGGACCCGAGCGTCACCCGCGACTTCATGGCCGAGTAGGCTAGCCCGAGGTACTTCTCGGGTGTAGAAAATGTGCCGCTACGGGAGCAGGCTCCCGTGGCGGCCTTTTTTTGTTGACAAGCCCAGCCGGGGCTGCGAGAATGCTATGAGCCCGAAAGGGCATACGTACCGTTGCACGTTATCTGCCAGAGACAGCCGGTGCCGTGAGGCTCAATGGGGTATCCCGCCTGCCGAGGTAGCTTCGAAGGCGTCACTTCAGGGGCTCCGTCTGGCTGCGTCAGACGGAGCCCTCCTTTTTGGAGTGCATCCTCTGCGGCAGTTCGTGCCAGATCGCATTACAAGGAGGTGTACTCAATGCCAGCACAAGCAAACATCGACATGCTCCAGAAGGTCACCGAGTCCCTCGAGTCCTCCAAGGGCGTCTTCGTGATTGACTACCGCGGTCTCACCGTCAAGGAGACCCAGGAGCTTCGCCACGCCCTGAGGGACGCGAACTCCACGATGAAGGTCTACAAGAACAACATCGTGAACATCGCCCTCAAGAACGCGGGCCTGCCTGACATCAGCGACAAGCTGAAGGGCACCTGCGCCTACGTCTTCTTCGAGAACGACCCCGTCGACGCCGCCAAGGCGATCAAGAAGGAGTCCGAGGCCCTGAAGAAGATCGAGTGGGTCGCAGGCATCGCCGACGGCAAGGCGCTCGACGCCGAGTCTGCGAAGGCCTACGCCGAGCTTCCGTCCCACGACGAGCTCGTCGCCCAGCTCGTGTACGTCCTGGCGGCGCCGCTCCGCGGCATCGCTTCCGTCTGCGCCGGCCCTGCTCGTGGTCTCGTCACCGCGCTCAGCCAGGTCGCCGAGCAGAAGGAGAAGGAGGCTGCCTAGCCCCCGCGCACGTTCGTTCGCACGTCTTGACCAGGCACCCAGGAGGGTGCCCGTTTAAAGGAGAACCAGCATGGCTGTTACCAAGGATGAGATCGTCGAGGCTCTCAAGAGCATGTCCGCCCTCGAGCTCTCTGAGCTCGTTCACGAGCTGGAGGACGTCTTCGGCGTCTCCGCCGCCGCCCCCGTCGCCGCCGTCGCCGCTGCCCCTGCGGCCGCCGCTCCCGCCGAGGAGGAGAAGGACTCCTTCGACGTCGTCCTCGACGACTTCGGCGCCCAGAAGATCGCCGTCATCAAGGTCGTCCGCAAGCTCACCAACCTTGGCCTGAAGGAGGCCAAGGAGGCCGTCGAGAAGAAGGGCACCCTCATGGAGGGCGTCAAGAAGGACGAGGCCGAGGCCGCCAAGAAGGAGCTCGAGGAGGCTGGCGCTTCCGTCTCCCTCAAGTAAGCTCGCACTCCGCGCCTACTGAGAAGGCCGGCCCCACCGGGGCCGGCCTTTTTTGTGCTCGCAATCATGCCTTCACAGCCGCTCCACAACCTCGACGAAGATTGCGCAGCTAGAGGGGTATTCAAGCAAACCTAGTGGAAAAAGAACCACAAGTCAAGGGTTTACATTGACTTGTGGTTTGCGCCCGGGTAGTTTATTAGATTGCGACAAATGCCGCTTTTCCACTTTTTCGAAGGAGGAAGTGCCTGGTGACTACCGCAAAGTCTTCCCAAAACACTGCCCAAACGATGCGCCAGCGCGTGAGCTTCAGCAAGATACCTCCCGCGATGGAGCTGCCCAACCTGATCTCGGTGCAGAAGGAGTCCTTTGAGCGCTTCATGACGGAGGGCCTTGCAGAGTCCTTCGCCGAGTTCTCGCCCATCGAGAACTCCGCGCACACCATGGAGGTCACCTTCGGCGAGCACCAGTTCGGCGACCCGGCCAACACAATCGCCGAGTGCCGCGCCAAGGACATCTCCTATCAGGCACCGCTCTTCGTCGACGTCCGCTTCATCAACAAGGAGACCGGCGAGATCAAGGAGCAGCTCGTCTTCATGGGCGACTTCCCGCTCATGACGGGCCGCGGCACCTTCATCATCAACGGCACCGAGCGCGCGGTCGTCTCCCAGCTCGTCCGCTCCCCGGGCGTCTACTTCTCCCAGGAGATGGACAACGGCGTCGAGGTCCAGCGCTGCCAGTTCATCCCGGCCCGCGGCGCCTGGCTCGAGTTCGAGGTCGACAAGCGCGGCCACCTGGTCGTCTCCATCGACCGCAAGCGTCGCCAGAGCGCGACCCTGCTGCTGCGCGCCCTGGGCATCGCCGAGAGCGACGACGAGATCATGAACCTCCTCGGCGACTCCGACGTGGTCCGCTCCACGCTCGAGCGCGACCTCGCGACCAACCGCGAGGACGCCCTCCTCGAGATCTACCGTCGCCAGCGCCCCGGCGAGCCTCCCACCGTCGACTCCGCCAAGTCGCTGCTCGAGGGCCTCTACTTCAACAACCAGCGCTACGACCTCGCGCGCGTCGGCCGCTACAAGATCAACAAGAAGCTCGGCATGGACGACGAGGGCGGCTCGCGCGTCATCACGAGCGACGACATCGTCACCGCCCTGCGCTACCTCCTCGCGCTGCACGAGGGCGACACCACCAAGAGCTTCGACGACATCGACCACTTCGGCAACCGCCGCATCCGCACCGTGGGCGAGCTGGTCCAGAACCAGTTCCGCATCGGTATGAGTCGCATGGAGCGCGTCGTCCGCGAGCGTATGGCCTCCCAGGACGCCGACGACATCACGCCGCAGTCGCTGATCAACATCCGCCCGATCGTGGCGGCCATCAAGGAGTTCTACGGCTCCTCGCAGCTGTCGCAGTTCATGGACCAGAACAACCCGCTCTCCGGCCTCACGCACAAGCGTCGCCTCTCGGCGCTCGGCCCCGGCGGCCTCGCGGGCCACAAGTCTGGCTCCAGCCGCCGCACCAACGTCCCGACCGCCGTGCGCGACGTCCACAACTCGCACTACTCCCGCATGTGCCCGATTGAGACCCCCGAGGGCCCCAACATCGGCCTCATTGGCTCGCTCGCGCTCTACGCGCACGTGAACCCCTACGGCTTCATCGAGGCCCCCTACCGCAAGGTCGTCGACGGCAAGGTCACCGACGAGATCGTGTGGATGACCGCCGACGAGGAGGAGAAGCACAACATCGCCCCGGCCAACACGCCGGTGGATCCCAAGACCGGCGAGTTCGTGATCACGGATGCCGACGGCAACCTCACGCACCCCGACCGCGTCATCGCCCGTACGGTGGACTTCGACGGCTCCTTCGGCGCTCCGGCCCAGGTCGACATCGCCGACGTCGACTACATGGACGTCTCGCCCCGCCAGATGCTGTCCGTCGCCGCCAACCTCATCCCCTTCCTCGAGCACGACGACGCCAAGCGTACGCTCATGGGCGCCAACATGCAGCGCCAGGCCGTGCCGCTGATCCAGACCGACGCCCCCTACGTGGGCACCGGCATGGAGGCCCGCGCCGCCATCGACTCCGGCGAGATCATCTGCGCCGAGCACGACGGCACCGTCACCGAGGTCGACGCCGCCCACGTCGTGGTCACGACCGACAAGGGCCCGGAGAACTACGACCTGCCCAAGTACGAGCGCTCCAACCAGAGCACCTGCATCAACCACCGTCCGATCGTCCACGTCGGCGACCACGTGGTGGCTGGCCAGCCGCTCGCCGACGGCACCTCCATCGACCAGAGCGAGCTCGCCCTCGGCCGCAACCTCACCGTGGCGTACATGCCGTGGGAGGGCTACAACTACGAGGACGGCATCATCGTCTCCGACAGGCTCGTCCAGCAGGACCTCCTGACTTCGGTCAACATCTCCCGCCACGAGATCGACGCCCGCGACACCAAGCTCGGTCCCGAGGAGATCACGCGCGAGATCCCGAGCGTGGGCGAGGACATGCTCGCCAACCTCGACGACGACGGCATCATCCGCATCGGCGCCGAGGTCGGCCCCGGCGACATCCTGGTCGGCAAGGTCACGCCCAAGGGCGAGACCGCGCTCACGGCCGAGGAGAGGCTGCTGCGCGCCATCTTCGGCGCAAAGGCGCACGACGTGCGCGACACCTCCCTCAAGATGCCGCACGGCGCCTACGGCCGCGTCGTCGACGTGGTGCGCTTCAGCCGCGAGGCCGGCGACGACCTGCCGCCCGGAGTCAACGAGCTCGTCCGCGTCTTCGTCGCGCAGCGCCGCAAGATCCAGCAGGGCGACAAGATCTCCGGCCGCCACGGCAACAAGGGCGTCGTCTGCAAGGTCCTGCCGATCGAGGACATGCCCTACATGGCCGACGGCACGCCCGTCGACGTCCTTCTCGACCCGCTGGGCGTCCCGTCGCGTATGAACGTCGGCCAGCTCCTCGAGTGCCACCTCGGCTGGGCCGCCGCCCACGGCTGGGACACCGAGGACGCCGACTCCAAGCGCTACGTCCCCGGCCCCATGTACGTCTCCACGCCCGTCTTCGACGGCGCGACCGACGTTGAGGTCGCCGAGGCCATCCGCCGCAGCAACATCAACCTCATCAACAAGGCCATGATCACCTACGGCGAGCACATGGACGCGGACTTCGTGCCTCAGCTCAACGAGCGCGGCAAGACCACCCTGTACGACGGCCGCACCGGCGAGCCCTTCAAGAGCAAGATCACGGTGGGCACCTCCTACATCCTGAAGCTCGGCCACATGGTCGATGACAAGATCCACGCGCGCTCGACCGGCCCCTACAGCCTCGTCACCCAGCAGCCGCTCGGCGGCAAGGCCCAGTTCGGTGGCCAGCGCTTCGGCGAGATGGAGGTCTGGGCCCTGTACGCCTACGGCGCCGCCAACGTGCTGCAGGAGCTCCTCACGGTCAAGTCCGATGACACCAACGGCCGCGTCAAGACCTACGAGGCCATCGTCAAGGGCGAGAACGTGCCCGACCCCGGCATCCCCGAGTCCTTCAAGGTCCTCGTCAAGGAGATCCGCTCCCTCGCCCTGGACATCGAGCCGCTCAAGTACCGCGAGGAGCCGCGTCGCTCCGACGCGGCACAGGAGGAGGCGGCCGAGGATCCCCTCGACGTGCTCGCTGGCGCCAACAGCGCGGACGACCTGATCGGCGCCGTGGCCCCCTCCGCGACTGCGGACGAGGACCTCGTCGGCGACGCAACCAAGACTGATAAGGAGTAGCGAACGTGGCTGATTTCGACACCACTGACTTCGATGCCATAAAGATCTCGCTCGCCTCCGCCGACGAGATCAGGAGCTGGTCGCACGGCGAGGTCAAGAAGCCGGAGACGATCAACTACCGCACGCTCAAGCCCGAGAAGGACGGCCTGTTCTGCGAGAAGATCTTCGGGCCGGTCAAGGACTGGGAGTGCGCCTGCGGCAAGTACAAGGGCATCCGCTTCCGCGGCATCATCTGCGAGCGCTGCGGCGTGGAGGTCACCTCCGCCAAGGTCCGCCGCGAGCGCATGGGCCACATTGAGCTCGCGGCGCCCGTGAGCCACATCTGGTACTTCAAGAGCCCCACGACCTTCCCGCTCGCGCGCCTTCTCGACATCAAGAGCAAGGACCTCGAGAAGGTCCTCTACTTCGCCAGCTACATCATCACGAGCATCGACACCGAGGCCCGCGAGGCTGACGCCGCCGACCTCAAGGAGGAGCTCGCTGCCGACCTCGAGGAGCTCGATGCCGAGCGTGACGACGAGATCGCTCGCGTCCGCGAGCAGGGCGAGCGCCCCGAGGGCGAGGAGTTCTCCGACATCGAGCCCCTCTCCGCCGACGAGATCAAGGCGGAGGTCGCCGACATCGAGGAGGAGTACGAGGAGGAGAAGCAGCTCCGTACCGAGGCCTACAACGAGTTCATGAAGCTCGAGGTGCGCCAGCTCGTCGCCGACGAGACCCTCTTTACCGAGATGAAGCGCTACTATTCCATCTACTTCAAGGGCGGCATGGGCGCGGAGGCCATCCGCGAGCTGCTCCGCGGCATCGACCTCCCCAAGGAGGCCGAGGAGCTGCGCGCCATCGTCGCCTCCGACGACGCCCAGAAGCAGAAGAAGGAGAAGGCCGTAAAGCGCCTCGAGGTCGTCGACGCCTTCCTCAAGGGCAACAACGACCCGGCTAACATGATCCTGGACGTCATCCCGGTCATCCCGCCCGACCTGCGCCCGATGGTGCAGCTCGACGGCGGCCGCTTCGCCGCGTCCGACCTGAACGACCTCTACCGTCGCGTCATCAACCGCAACAACCGCCTCAAGAGGCTGCTCGATCTCGACGCCCCCGCGATCATCGTCAACAACGAGAAGCGCATGCTCCAGGAGTCCGTCGACGCCCTCTTCGACAACGGTCGTCGCGGTCGTCCCGTCACGGGTCGCGGCGGCAGGCCGCTGAAGTCGCTCGCCGAGTCCCTCAAGGGCAAGCAGGGCCGCTTCCGCCAGAACCTGCTCGGCAAGCGCGTCGACTACTCCGGCCGCTCCGTCATCGTCACCGACCCCCAGCTGAAGCTGCACCAGTGCGGCCTCCCGTCGACCATGGCCCTCGAGCTCTTCAAGCCCTTCGTCATGCGCCGTCTGGTCGAGCTCGGCAAGGTCGAGAACATCAAGGGCGCCAAGCGCGCCATCGACCGCGGCTCCGCGGCCGTGTGGGATGTGCTCGACGAGGTCATCAAGAACAAGCTCGTCCTGCTCAACCGCGCGCCGACCCTGCACAGGCTCTCCATCCAGGCCTTCGAGCCGGTCCTCGTGGAGGGCAAGGCGATCCACCTGCACCCGCTGGTGTGCGCTCCCTTCAACGCCGACTTCGACGGCGACCAGATGTCCGTGCACGTGCCGCTCTCCACGCAGGCACAGGCCGAGGCCCGCGTCCTCATGCTCTCGACCAACAACCTGCGCTCGCCGGCGTCCGGCAAGGTGCTGACCGTCCCCTCGCAGGACATGGTCTTCGGCACCTACTTCCTGACGAGCGCCAAGGCCGGCGTCGAGGGCGAGGGCCGCGTGTTCGCCGGCTTCCAGGACGCCATCCTGGCCTACGACAACCGCGACAACGTCGACATCCAGGCCATGGTGAAGGTCCGCGTCAACGCAGTCGACGCCAACGTCGTCGAGGGCGGACGCAGGATCTTCCGCACGCTCGACAAGTGGGGCCATGCCGTGGACTTCGACGTCACTGAGGGCTCGGTGCGCTTCGAGACCACGATCGGCCGCGTCATCTTCAACGAGCAGTGCCTGCCCGCTGACTACCCCTTCATCAACTACAAGATGAACAAGGGCGACATCTCCAAGCTCGTCAACGACTGCTGCGACCGCTACTCGACCTCCGACGTCGAGCCGATACTGGACGCCATCAAGCAGACCGGCTTCCACTACGCCACCCGCGCGGGCCTGACCGTCTCCGTCTGGGACGCCGTCATCCCCGCCGAGAAGCAGCAGATGCTCGACGAGGCACAGGACAAGGTCGACCAGATCAACGAGTACTACGAGGACGGCTTCCTCGCCGAGAGGGAGCGTCACAAGGAGGTCGTCAACGCCTGGACGGAGTGCACCGACGAGCTCGGCTCCAAGATGCTCGAGGGCTTCGCCGAGGACAACCCCATCTACATGATGGCCGACTCCGGCGCCCGTGGCTCCAAGACGCAGCTCCGCCAGCTCGCAGGCATGCGTGGTCTCATGGCCGACATGTCCGGCGACACGATCGACCTGCCGATCAAGGCCAACTTCCGCGAGGGACTGCAGCCGCTCGAGTACTTCATCTCCACCTACGGCGCCCGCAAGGGCCTGGTCGACACGGCGTCGCACACCTCCGACTCCGGATACCTCACCCGCAGGCTCGTCGACGTGGCCCAGGACGTCATCGTCCGCGAGGAGGACTGCGGTACCGACGAGGGTGTCACCTACAACCTCATGAAGCCCGGCGCGACCGAGCTCGACACCGACCTCATCGGGCGCTGCGCCTTGAATGACATCGTCGATCCCGAGACCGGCGAGGTGCTCGTCGCCAAGGACGGCTACATCGAGTCCAAGGCCGACCTCCAGCGCCTATGGGACGCCGGCCTGCGCAAGGTAGAGCTCAGGGCCCTTCTCACCTGCCGTTCCAAGTACGGCGTCTGCCAGAAGTGCTACGGCTGGGACCTGGCCACGCGTCGCCCGGTCAACATCGGCACGGCCGTCGGCATCATCGCCGCGCAGTCGATCGGCGAGCCGGGCACCCAGCTCACGATGCGCACGATCCACTCCGGCGGCGTCGCAGGCGCCGAGGACATCACGCAGGGCCTCCCGACCGTCGCCCGCATGTTCGACGTCGTCGGCAACGTCAACGAGAAGATCCTCGGTCGCGCCGCCGACCTCGCGAGCGTTTCCGGCCGGCTCCGCATCATCCCCGAGCAGACCGAGTACCTCCTCCAGATCCTGGACCCCGAGGACAACTCGCGCATCCTGGTCGAGAAGCGCGTCCCGGCGTCGGTGCGCTTCATGCCCGGTATCGAGGACGGCGTCGACGTCCGCGCGGGAGATCAGATCACCTATGGCTTCGTGAACTTCCGCAAGCTCCGCACGCTGACCGACATCGAGTCGACGATGCACACCTTCGTCGAGTCCGTCAAGGACGTCTACACCTCCCAGGGCGTCGACCTCAACGACAAGCACATCGAGGTCATCGCTCGCCAGATGCTGCGCCGCGTCCAGGTCACCAACCCGGGCGACTCCACCTACCTGCTCGGCCAGTACGTGGACCGCTACGTCTTCGCTGAGACCGTTCGCAACATCACGCTCGCCGGTGGCACGCCTCCCGAGGCCGAGCCCGTCATCCTGGGCACCCTCAAGGTCGCGAGCTCGATCGACTCCTGGCTCTCGAGCGCGTCGTTCATCCGTACCGCGGGCGTCCTCACCGAGGCCGCCATCGAGGGCGATGTCGACCACCTGCTGGACCTCAAGTCCAACGTCATCGTGGGCAAGAAGATCCCGGCGGGCACCGGTCTCAAGGCTTACAACGACGTGGAGCTCACCTACCACGGCCAGCGGATCGAGGGACCCACGTCGCCGCTTGCCAAGAACCTGCCCGAGTGGGCGCCGGACTCTCTGAAGGAGCTCGAGGAGCAGCTGCCCAAGCAGCTCGACTGGGTCGGTGACGACTACGGCTACGGCGGGGTCTACTCCAAGAACGGCCGCACGCTCACGAGCGAGGAGGCGAAGCTCTACCTCTTCGACGACCTGGGCGTCTCGCAGCGCTGGACCAACAAGTTCAGCGAGGTGGGTATCGAGACGGTCGGCGACCTTATCGGCAAGACCGAGGACGACCTGCTCAGGATCGACGGCATCGGCGCCAAGGCGATCGAGGAGCTGCGCGACGGCCTCGAAGCCCGTGGTCTTCTCTACATCCTCGAGCCGGACGACGATGAGGCGGACGCCGAGGACCTCTCGCAGCTGCTCAACATGGTCTTCTCGCCCGACAGCGACGACGTCATGCTGGGCACGGCGGCTCCCGCGAAGCGCCACTACGAAGACGACGAGCTCATCGGCGGGAGCTCCGCCGACGGCTCCGAGCTGGCGGACGGCGTCATCAACGAGGACCTCGGGTCCTTGGATGACCTTCTTTCCCAGGTCGTAAAGCACGAGGGGGAGAGCGAGCAGGGCGAGGGCTCCAAGGAGGAGTAGCCCCGACCTAGGCTCGCGATATCTGCGGGCCCGTACGAGAGAGACGAGGAGGCCCCTGCCGGCACGACCGGTGGGGGCCTTCCTCATCTTCCTTGTGCAGCTCTCGTGGAATGTGGATACGCCCGGCTCCGTGGTATTTTGACAACAGCGGTGCGTGGGCGTAAAGTTTCCTCCGCGTGCCGCCAGGAGGGGACACGTGCGCAGATAGACAATCCGGGAGGGCGGTGCTGCGTCGTCCCTGATACATAGGTGCTCGCGCACCGCCATCCGTATGTCTCTGAGAAGGAGAGAGCTTTGCCTACTATCAACCAGCTCGTACGCCAGGGGCGCACCCGTACTGCCTCGAAGTCGAAGAACGCAGCGCTGCAGCACAACCCGCAGAAGCGTGGCGTCTGCACCCGCGTCTTCACCACCACGCCGAAGAAGCCGAACTCCGCCCTCCGCAAGGTCGCGCGTGTCCGTCTCGTCAACGGCATCGAGGTCACCGCTTACATCCCCGGCGAGGGCCACAACCTCCAGGAGCACTCGATCGTGCTCGTCCGCGGCGGCCGCGTCCGTGACCTCCCCGGTGTCCGCTACAAGGTCATCCGCGGCGCCTATGACTGCGCTGCAGTCCAGAACCGCAAGAAGGCCCGCTCCCGCTACGGTGCCAAGCGCCCCAAGGAGTAGGGACTCCAGGCGAATCCGGAATCTTGATTAGAGGAGATATCATATGCCGCGTCGTGCAGCAGCAGTCCGTCGTGAGGTAACTCCCGACGCCGTCTATAACAACCGTCTCGTGACCCAGCTCATCAACAAGGTCCTGCTTGACGGGAAGAAGGCCACCGCAGAGCGCATCGTCTACACCGCCTTCGACCTCGTCCAGAAGAAGACCGAGTCCGACCCGCTGGCCGTCTTCAAGAAGGCCATGGACAACGTCCGCCCGACCCTCGAGGTCAAGCCCAAGCGTGTCGGTGGCGCTACCTACCAGGTGCCCATGGAGGTCAACTCCCGTCGTGCCACGACCCTCGCCATCCGTTGGATCGTCAACTTCAGCCGTGCCCGCAAGGAGAACAGCATGGCCGAGCGCCTCGCCAACGAGATCATGGACGCCGCGAACGGCGTCGGCGCCTCCGTCAAGCGTCGCGAGGACCTGTTCAAGATGGCCGAGGCCAACCGCGCCTTCTCGCACTACCGTTTCTAAGGGGCTAGCGACACATGGCTAAGAACAAGTACGACCTTCACAAGCTTCGCAACATCGGCATCATGGCCCACATCGACGCCGGCAAGACCACCACGACCGAGCGCATCCTGTACTACACGGGCAAGACGCACAAGATCGGCGAGGTCCACGACGGCGCCGCCACCATGGACTGGATGGTCCAGGAGCAGGAGCGCGGCGTGACCATCACCTCCGCGGCCACCACGTGCTTCTGGAAGGACTACATCATCCAGATCATCGACACGCCGGGGCACGTTGACTTCACGGCCGAGGTCGAGCGCTCCCTGCGCGTCCTCGACGGTGCCGTCGCCGTCTTCGACGCCGTCGCCGGCGTCCAGCCGCAGTCCGAGACCGTCTGGCGCCAGGCTGCCAACTACAACGTCCCGCGCATTGCCTTCATCAACAAGTTCGACCGCGTGGGCTCCGACTTCTGGCACGCCATCGACACCATGAAGGAGCGCCTTGGCGCCAACGCCGTCGCCGCGCAGGTTCCCATGGGCTCCGAGAGCAACTTCTGGGGCCTCATCGACCTCGTCACGATGACCGCGTGGGACTTCAAGGAGGACTCCAAGGGCATGATCTACCCGGAGCCCATGGACGCGATCCCCGACGAGTTCGCTGACATCGTCGCCGAGAAGCGCGAGGAGCTCCTCGAGGCTGCGTCCGAGTTCTCCGACGAGCTCATGGAGAAGGTCCTCGACGAGCAGGAGGTCACGGTCGACGAGCTCAAGGCTGCCATCCGCGCCGGCGTCATCGCCAACCAGCTCAACCCCGTCTTCGTGGGCTCCGCCTACAAGAACAAGGGCATCCAGGAGCTGCTCGATGCCGTCGTCGACTACCTGCCGTCACCGCTCGACATCCCGCCCGTCGAGGGCACGGACCCCAAGACCGGCGAGACGATCACCCGCAAGGCTGACATCAAGGAGCCCTTCAGCGCCCTTGCCTTCAAGATCATGACCGACCCCTACGTCGGAAAGCTGACCTACTTCCGCGTGTACTCCGGCCACCTCGACTCGGGCTCCTACGTCTACAACGTGAACAAGGACGACCGCGAGCGCCTCTCCAGGATCCTCGAGATGAACGCGAACGACCGTGTCGACCGCGAGGCGTGCTCCGCCGGCGACATCGTCGCCGCGGTGGGCTTCAAGAACACCACCACCGGTGACACCCTAGCCGACGAGCAGCACCCGATCATCCTCGAGTCCATCGAGTTCGCGGACCCCGTCATCGACGTCGCCGTCGAGCCCAAGACCAAGGCCGAGCAGGACAAGATGAGCGTCGGCCTGCAGAAGCTCGCCGAGGAGGACCCGACCTTCCAGGTCCACACCGACCAGGAGACCGGTCAGACCATCATCGCCGGCATGGGCGAGCTGCACCTCGAGATCATCATCGACCGCCTGCGCCGCGAGTTCAAGGTCGACTGCAACGTCGGTAAGCCGCAGGTCGCCTACCGTGAGACCGCCGGCCACGCCGTCAAGGGCGTCCAGGGCAAGTTCGTCCGCCAGTCCGGCGGCCGCGGCCAGTACGGCGATGCCGTCATCGACCTCGAGCCCATGGAGCCCGGCTTCGGCTACGAGTTCGTCGACGCCACCGTCGGCGGCTCCGTGCCCAAGGAGTACATCCCCTCTGTCGACAAGGGCATCCAGGAGGCGCTGAACTCCGGCGTCATCGCCGGCTACCCGGTCCAGGACATCAAGGTCACCCTCGTCGACGGCTCCTACCACGAGGTCGACTCCTCCGAGGCCGCCTTCAAGGTCGCCGGCTCCATGGCCATCAAGAAGGCCCTGCAGGAGTCCGACCCGGTCCTGCTCGAGCCCGTCGAGAAGGTCGAGGTCGAGACCCCCGAGCAGTATATGGGCGACGTCATGGGCAACCTGTCCAGCCGTCGCGGCAAGATCGAGGGCATGGAGGACCGCTCCAACACCAAGGTCATCCGCGCGAAGGTGCCCCTGGGCGAGATGTTCGGCTATGCCACCGACCTCCGCTCCCAGACTCAGGGCCGCGCGAGCTACACGATGCAGTTCGACGCCTACGAGCCCGTTCCCAAGGCCGTCCGCGACGAGATCGTGAGCAAGAACGGCGGCAAGGAGTCCTAGTCAGATTAGTCAGAGCACCAGGTGCTCGTTCATGGAGGTACTGAAGTGTCCAGCCAGAAGATCAGGATCCGCCTCAAGGGCTACGACCACGAGGTAGTGGATCAGTCCGCGAAGCTCATCGTCGATACCGCGCAGAAGACCGGCGCCCGCGTCTCGGGCCCCATCCCCCTGCCCACCGAGCGCAACCTCTACACGGTCATCCGCTCGCCGCACAAGGACAAGGACTCGCGCGAGCAGTTCGAGATGCGCACCCATAAGCGTCTCATCGACATCCTCGACCCGTCCAGCAGCACCGTCGACTCGCTGATGCGTCTCGACCTCCCCGCTGGCGTCGACATCGAGATTAAGCTCTAGGCTAGGTCAGAAGGTCTGACCAGAGGCGGCCCCGGACGACGAGTCCGGGGCCGCCCACTCGTATTGCGGGCGTTGGGTGCCTTCGCCAGGCCTACCTGCACCGAAAGGGAGGCCTCCGTCTCGGTGCGGGGGCCTCCTCGTCGGTTTGTATGAAGGGGCTAGCGCGTAGGGGTGGGAACGCGCGCGTCCATGCCCGATGTCGTGGGGCGTCCGTCCTCATTCGTCGCGTCGGAGCTGACGATGGAGGCGGCGATGTAGGCGGGACGGCGCTTGCCCTCGAGGTAGATGCGGGCCACGTACTCACCGATTATGCCGAGGGAGAGCAGGATGAGGCCGCCGAGCAGGAGCATCACGGAGAGGAGCGTGGGATAGCCGGCAGGCGTGTTGCGCAGCACGAGCGCGTCGACGAGGACGAAGATGATGTATACGAAGCCGACGACGGCGGCGACGGCGCCCACGTAGCCCGAGATGCGCAGGGGGACGGTAGTGAACGATACCATCCCCTCCAGAGCATAGCGGGTGAGCCCCCGCATGCTCCACCTGCTTTTGCCGGAGACGCGCTCGTCGGGAGCGTAGGGGTAGGGAAGCGTCCTGAAGCCGACCCAGGCGAAGAGCCCCTTGGTGAAGCGGTGGCACTCGGGAAGCGACAGGAGGGCGTCTGCGACCTCGCGACGGAAGACGCGGAAGTCAGAGGCGCCGGGCTCGAGGGTAATGTCGGACACACGGTTGAAGAGGCCGTAGAACCCTGCGCTGAGGCGACTCCTGAGCGAGTGGTCCGGTCGCTCGCGTTGGCAGGCGGCGACGACGTCGTACTCGTCGTGCCCTTCGAGAAGGCGGTACATCTCGACCAGCGTCGCAGGAGGCTGCTGGAGGTCCGCGTCGATGAAGGCGACGGCCGACCCACGCGCCTGCCTGAGCCCAGCGAGGAGCGCCGGTTCCTTGCCGAAGTTGCGCGAGAAGTTAACGAGGGTCGCGTGCGGAGCCCGCCCAGAGCCGACGAACGCCCTCAGGAATCCCTCGGTGCCGTCAGAGGAGCCATCGTTCACGAAGATCAGCTCCCAAGAGTCTCCCAGCGGCGAGAAGGCGGACGTGGCGGCGTCTACGAAGGACGGGAGGCTTTCAGCCTCGTTGTAGCAGGGGACTATGACGGAGAGGTCCATGAGATCCCTTTGTGCGTTCCGGTGGTGGTCTCGGCCATGACGCCGGCCGAGACTCGAACAATGATAACCTTATCTGATGATAAACGTCGATTAACGGGTCCTCTGAAAGCGTCGCTGCGCCTACACAGTCGTCCGCCTCGCGCACGACGGGGCGACGGGCGGCGCGTGGCCGGACCGAGGAGTCGAAGAGAAATGAAGGTAGTGTTCCACGCGGACGACTTCGGCATAGACGCCGAGCAGTCCAGGGCGATCCTCTCGTGCGCCGAGGGCGGTGCGCTCAACTCCACCTCCGTGATGGTCACGAGCCCGTGCTTCGAGGAGTGCGCACGGCTCCTGGACGCCAGGCCCGAAGGCGTGAGAATCGGCGTGCACCTCAACTTGGTCGAGGGCCCCTGCTGCGCGGACCCAGCCAGCATCCCCCTGCTCGTCGACGGGAGGGGCATGTTTCGCCGCGGGTTCGCCGAGCTCCTCGCACGTACGGAGGCACCGGGGTCGGAGGAGCTGAGACGGCAGATCGGCCTCGAGGTCGCCGCCCAGGTCGCCCGCTTCGTGGGCCGGTTCCCCGAGGAGGCGAGCCGCCTCAGGGTCGACGGGCACCAGCACTTCCAGCTGATTCCGGCGGTCTTCGCGGCAACGCTCGCCGCCGTGCGCGAGGGCGGTTTCCACCTCGAGTACCTTCGCATCCCCGCCGAGCCGACCGCGCCCTTCCTAAAGCCCGCCATACTCGCCTCGATCCGGCCGATCAACTGGGCGAAGCACCTGGTCCTCAACTGGTGCTGGGGGCGCGACAGGCGGCTGCTCGCAGACTACGAGGAAGTGAGCGCCCTGTTCTGCGGCGTGCTCTTCTCGGGCTCCATGAGCGAGGAGCGGGTGCGCGCGGTCTTCCCTGCCTACGCCAGGCTTGCCGAGGAGCGTGGAATGGGAATCGAGTTCCTGTTCCACCCGGGTGGTCTTGACGACCCGTCGCGCTGCCTCGATCCCACCCTCAAGGGCTTCCCCGAGTTCTACCTCTCGGGGGGACGTGACGTCGAGCGCCGGGCGCTCATGGCGCTGGGTCCGGGCGGGAGCGCGCTTCTCGACGGGGGCGCACGATGACGCGCACAGACGCGAGGGCGCCGCTCGAGACGGGGGAGGGGGCGGCCGTGGCGTCGCCGCGTGCGTCGGAGGACGTACGCGACCGGTGTCTGTGGGAGTATGCGCTCTCGGCACTCATCCCCCTCGGCGTGCTCTGCGCGGTCTTCTGGAGCCTCGGGATCTACCCCTTCGGGGATCTGACCGTCTCAATCTCGGACATGCACATCCAGTACGTCGGGTTCTTCGGATGGCTCTGCCAGGTCATGCATGGGCAGGGCTCGCTGTTCTACTCCTTCTCCCACGGCATGGGCGGTGGCACGGCCGCGCTCTTCGCCTACTACCTCTCGAGTCCCTTCAACCTGCTGCTCGCGCTCTTCGACTACGCCGACGTGCCGCTCTTCTTCTCCATGGCGGTCCTGGGGAAGCTCTCGCTGGCTGGGCTCACCTGCTACGCCTTCCTGCGCAAGCGCTTCTCCCAAGGGATGCTGAGCCTCGTCCTCTCGACGTGCTATGCGCTCTGCGGCTTCGCCGTGTGCCAGGCGAGCAACGTCATGTGGCTCGACGGCGTCTATATGCTGCCCCTGGTGGCGCTCGGGACCTGGCGGCTCGTCCACGACGGCCGCTGCCTGACGCTCTTCTCCGCAGTCGCGTGTGCGACGCTGTTCAACTGGTACACGAGCTACATGGCCTGTCTCTTCTCGGTCGCCTACGTCCTCGTGTGCGTTCAGGGGGAGCCCGCGGGCGAGAGGCGCGTGTGGCGCACGCTGGGGCGCTACGCGCTCACCATGGCGCTGGGGCTCGCGGCGAGCGCGGTCGTGTTCCTGCCGGCGGTGCTGGGGCTCCTCCAGGGGGTCGAGGGGGACCTCTCGGCGCACGTGCTCCTCGACGACACCTGCGTCCTCTGGCCGCAGGACCTGTTCGCGTACTACGCGGCGGGTACCGTGCCCCCCGACGACTGGGCGAACGTCCCCTGCATCTTCACGGGAGCGCTCCCGCTCGTCCTCGCAATCGCCGGCCTCGCCAACAGGCGCGTGGGCCGCTCGCGCAGGCTGACCCTCGCCTTGCTGCTCATGTTCGTGTTCTCGGGCACCCTCGTGATGGGGGCCATGAACCTGTGGAGCGTCCTGCGCAAGGCGGACTCCTTCTTCTACCGGCACGCCTTCGTCATCTCGTTCGCGCTCGTCGTCGTGGCGCGCGAGGCGGCCGACGGGGTCTGCCCGTTGGCGGATCGCGAGCGCAGGATGCTCGTCGCCGGCTCCGCCGCCGGGGCGGCGCTGCTCGTGGGCCTCTCCACCTGGTGCCTCGTCGCGGGCGGCTCGGCTCCGGAGGGTACGCTGCGCAACGCCTGCGTGGGGGTGGGCGCCCTGCTCGTGGAGCCGGCGGTCCTTGAGGCGGCCCTCGAGCTCGCCAACCGCCCCGCGCGCGGCGGCTGCCCGACATCATGGCCGGCCGTCGCGGCCTCGGTGCTCGTGGTCGCCCTGGCGTGCGCAGAGTGCGGCTTCGACGCCCGGTGCGCCTTCTCCCGCTGCAAGACCACCTCGGGTTTCTACCGCGGTTACCTCACGGCCCTGCGCGGGGTCTACGACGAGGTCTACGCGGACGCCGGCGTGGCCGCAGGAGAGGAGGCGTCGCTCATGGTGGGGCAGGCGTCCGTCGGCTACATGGGCCTCCGCAGGTACAATGGCGCCACCACCGCGGAGGGCTTCACGATCCCCTCGCAGGGGATGAGCGAGTACTCCTCGACGGTCACGGATGACGCGGTGACGCTCATGCAGGCGCTTGGCTACTCCAGGTCCAAGCGGAGCTACTTCGGCTACTTCTACAACTGCCCCATGGAGCTGACCGACTCTCTGATCGGCGTGGACTACGTCATCGACGAGGGCGAGGTCCCGGGTGCGACGGACGTGGTCTCCGAGGGGATAGTCGGCCACACCGTCCATCGCTACGAGCACGGGGTGACGTTCGCCCACGGGCTTGCCCCCGAGGCGAGCGGCTCCGTCTCGTGGTCCGAGGACGCCATCGCCAACCAGGTCGCGATGTTCGCCGACGCCACCGGCTCCTCAGAGGCGCCCTACGTGGAGGCTCGCGTGCGCCTCGCGGACTCTGACGCGCCGGGCACGCTGCGCCGCACCTTCACGGTCGAGGTGCTGGCGACGGGCACGCCCTACGTCTACCTTCCCCTGCAGACCGAGATCTCGAGCAGGGGCAAGTGCGTGAGCGGAAGGGTCCTGGTCAATGGGACGTGCGTGCAGTGCTTCGGCGGCGCGTTCGACAACAACGTCATCTGCCTCGGGATGCATCAGGCAGGAGAGGTCCTCACCGTGGAGCTCGACTACGACTCGTCGACCCTGGACTCGAGCGTCGAGGGCCTGCGTGAGCTGCAGCTCGGCGAGGACGTCTCCAGGCTGCTGCGCGTCGTGACGCTCGATGAGGGCGTCCTCTCCCGCGGCCTGAATGGCCTAGACAACGGCCAGCGTGCCCTCGACGTGCACGACGGGAGCGTGAGGGTGGACTTCGACGCCGCGAGGGACGAGGCGGTGTTCCTCCGGGTGCCCTACGAGAAGGGTTGGAGCGCTGAGGTGGACGGCGAGCCCGTCGAGCTCAGACGACTCTACGGCGCCTTCTGCGGCGTTGACGTCACCCGCGGCGAGCACGTCATCACCCTGACCTACGAGGCGCCCGGCCTCGGGGTGGGCGCGGCCACGAGCGCAGGCGCCATCGCCTGCTTCCTCGCTTGGCGTGCCTTGGCCCAGAGGAGGCCGCGGCTGCGCCAGGAGGGCCGCGAGGGGGCATAGATACGCCCGGGACAGTGGAATACGGAGCCCCTGCTAGATGGGGAGAGACTTCTGCGAAGACATTGTGAAGCGCGCGGCGCGCGTGTAATATGGAACGGCTGCGTAACTAGGACAGTCATGTCTCGGCTGCGCGCGACTACAAGATGTGGTCCGCTGGGGAAGGCGCGAGGGCGCCCTTGGGTCCCATGACCACCGAGGGTAAGGAACGAGCATGGTCAGCACGATTCTTGGCCGCAAGATCGGGATGACTCAGGTGTGGGACGAAGACGACAACGTCGTACCCGTCACCGTCATCCAGGCAGGCCCCTGCACGGTGTCGCAGGTGAAGACCAAGGCGACCGACGGCTACGACGCCGTCCAGATCGGCTTTGGCGACATCAAGGCGAAGCGCGTCAACAAGCCCATGGCCGGGCACTTCAACAAGGCCGGCGTCGAGCCGATGCGCTACCTCCGCGAGGTCCGCGTCGAGAACGGCGAGGACTTCAAGTGCGGCGACAAGGTCACCGTCTCCGATTTCGCCGACGTCAAGAGCGTCGACGTCATCGGCGTATCCAAGGGCAAGGGCTTCCAGGGCACCATCAAGCGCTGGAACTTCTCCCGTGGCCCCATGGCCCACGGCTCCCGCAACCAGCGCGAGCCGGGTTCCATCGGCCAGTGCGCCTACCCGGCGCGAGTCCGCAAGGGCCTGCACATGGCCGGTCACATGGGCGACGCCCGCGTCACCGTCAAGAACCTCAAGCTCGTCAGCATCGATGCTGAGCAGAACCTCATGCTCGTCAAGGGCGCTGTCCCCGGCGGCAAGAACGCTCTCGTCCAGGTCCGCATGGCCTAAAGCCACACGCAAACCTTTAGGCTAACAAGGAGGACACATGTCCAAGGTAGAAGTAAAGAACGTTGAGGGGGGCAAGGCCGCCGAGGTCGAGCTCGCCGACGGCGTCTTCGGCATCGAGCCGAACATCCCCGTGATGCACCAGGTCGTCGTGGCCTACGAGTCCAGCCTGCGCCAGGGCACCCACTCGACCAAGAACCGCTCCGCCGTCTCCGGCGGCGGCGTCAAGCCGTTCCGCCAGAAGGGTACCGGCCGTGCCCGTCAGGGCACCATCCGTGCGCCGCAGTTCACCGGCGGCGGCGTCGTCTTCGGGCCCACGCCCCACGGCCACGAGAAGCGTGCCAACAACAAGGAGAAGAAGCTCGCCATGCGCTCCGCGCTCTCCGGCAAGCTGGCCGACTCCGAGCTCGTCCTGCTCGACTCCCTCACCTTCGAGGAGCCCAGCACCAAGAAGGCCGTCTCCGTCCTCAAGGCGCTCGGCCTGGAGGGCAAGCGCGTCACCATCGTCGTCCCCGACGACGACGTGGAGACCTACCTCTCCTTCCGCAACATCCCCGGTGCCGAGGTCTTCGGCGTCACCGAGGTCAACACCCGCATCCTTGTCGACAACAAGGCCCTGGTCATGACGGTCGACATTGCCAAGCAGCTCGAGGAGGTGCTCGCATAATGAACTCCGTCTACAACGTGATCATCCGCCCGGTCGTCTCCGAGCGCTCCTATGACCTCATGGAGCAGGGCAAGTACACCTTCGAGGTTGCCCGCACTGCACCCAAGGAGGAGATTCGTGACGCCGTGGAGAAGATCTTCGGCGTCCACGTGGTCAAGGTCAACACGGTCAACGTCAAGCCCAAGAACAAGCGCGTGCGCATGCAGCAGGGCAAGACCCGCCAGTGGAAGAAGGCCATCGTCACCCTCAAGGAGGGCGAGTCGATCGAGATCTTCGCCAACGACCAGCAGGCCGCTGAGTAGGTAACCTCCCGTCCCCTCGCGAGAGGGGGCGGGTCTCTTGCCGCGCAAGGTATGGATACGCGCGGCTCCGTGGTAATCCGGTGTCGACCCACCGATTCCCTGAGCGGGTCGGCCAACGGACAAGAAGGGAAAAGAGTCAATGGCAGTCAAGCACCTCAAGCCGACCAGCGCCGGTAGGCGTTGGCAGACGGTCTCCGACTTCGAGGAGATCACGGCCACCAAGCCCGAGAAGTCTCTTCTCGAGCCGCTCCGCAAGAAGGGCGGCCGCAACAACAACGGTCGCATCACCACCCGTCACCAGGGCGGCGGCCACAAGCGCATGTACCGCGTCATCGACTTCAAGCGCCGCAAGGACGACGTGCCGGCCAAGGTCGCGACGATCGAGTACGACCCGAACCGCTCCGCCCGCATCGCGCTGCTCCACTACGTCGACGGCGCCAAGGCCTACATCCTGGCCCCGCAGGGCCTGCACGTGGGCGACATGGTCGTCTCCGGCACCTCCGGCGTCGACATCAAGCCCGGCAACTGCATGCCGCTCTCCGAGATCCCTGTCGGCACGCTCGTCCACGCCGTCGAGTTCCAGCCCGGCAAGGGCGCCGCGATGGCCCGCTCGGCCGGCACCTCCGTGCAGCTCATGGGCAAGGACGGCAACTACGCCATCCTGCGCATGCCCTCCTCCGAGCTGCGCCGCGTGCTGCTCACCTGCCGCGCCACCGTCGGCGTCGTCGGCAACGCCGACCACGGCAACATCGTCGTAGGCAAGGCCGGCCGCAAGCGCTGGGCAGGCGTCCGCCCGACGGTCCGTGGTACGGTCATGAACCCCGTCGACCACCCGCACGGCGGCGGCGAGGGCAAGAACCACACGTCCGGCCGTCCCTCCGTCACCCCGTGGGGCAAGCCGACGAAGGGCTACAAGACGCGCGATCCCAAGAAGGCCTCCAACCGCCTCATCATCCGTCGCCGTAAGTCCAAGTAGCCCAACACGAGTAGTAGGAGTAGGAAAGAATGAGCAGAAGCCTCAAGAAGGGCCCGTTCGTAGAGACTCGTCTCCTCGCGCGTGTCACTGCCATGAACGAGTCCGGCAACAAGCAGGTCATCAAGACCTGGTCGCGTTCGTCCACCATCTTCCCCGAGATGGTCGGCCACACCATCGCCGTTCACGACGGCCGCAAGCACGTGCCCGTCTACATCACCGAGTCCATGGTCGGTCACAAGCTGGGCGAGTTCGCCCCCACGCGCACGTTCCGTGGCCACAAGGCCAATTAGGGGGTTAGGGAGTAAATGGCTAACAACACCGAAACCGGCGCCGTCGAGGTGAGGGCCGTCGCGAAGTTCGTCCGCGTCGCCCCGCGCAAGGCCCGCCTGGTCGTCGATCAGATTCGCAACAAGTCCTGCGACAAGGCCCTCGAGATCCTGCAGTTCTCCGAGGTCGCCGCTGCCGAGCCCGTGGCCAAGTGCCTGCGCTCCGCGATGGCCAACGCCGAGAACAACAACGGCCTGCGTCGCGACACGCTCTACGTGAAGGCCGCCTACGTCGACGAGGGCCCCACGCTCAAGCGCTTCCGCCCGCGCGCCAAGGGCTCCGCGTCGCGCATCAACAAGCGCACGAGCCACATCACCGTCGTCGTCGCTCCTGGAAAGGAGGCGTAGGGAAAGCATGGGACAGAAGGTTCAGCCTACCGGCTTCCGCCTCGGCATCACCGAGGAGTGGCGTTCCCGTTGGTACGCCGATAAGAAGAACTACGCCGAGACCCTCGGCAACGACCTCGCCATCCGCGAGTTCCTGCAGAAGCGCCTCGCGCGTGCCGCGCTCTCCCGCGTCGACATCGAGCGCGCCGGCGACAAGGTGAAGGTCACCATCTACACCGCGCGCCCGGGCATCGTCATCGGCAAGAAGGGCGCCGAGATCGACGCCCTGCGCTCCGAGCTCGAGAAGGTCGCGAAGGTCAACAAGGGCGAGGTCAACGTCGACGTCATCGAGGTCAAGCGCCCCGAGCTCGACGCCTCCCTCGTCGCCCAGTCGATGGCCGAGCAGCTCGAGGGCCGCGTCGCCTTCCGCCGCGCCATGCGCAAGGCCGTCCAGAGCGCCCGCAAGGCCGGCGCCAAGGGCATCCGCATCCAGTGCTCCGGCCGGCTGAACGGCGCCGAGATGGGTCGCCGCGAGTGGTACCGCGAGGGCCGCGTGCCCCTGCACACCCTGCGCGCCCGCATCGGCTTCGGCGAGGCCACCGCTCGCACGAGCATGGGTGCCGTCGGAATCAAGGTTTGGATTTACCTCGGCGAGAAGCTGCCCGGCCAGGCCGCTCCCAAGCCCGAGCTCGAGGGCTCTTCGCGTCCTCGCCGTGGTCGCAATGAGAGGAGGGCCCGCTAATGCTAGCTCCTAAGCGAGTGCTCCACCGCAAGGTGCAGCGCGGTTCCATGAAGGGTCACGCCAAGGGCAACACCGAGCTCCACTTCGGTCAGTGGGGCCTGCGCGCCGAGGAGGCCCACTGGATCACCAACCGCCAGATCGAGGCCGCTCGTATCGCCATCACGCGTGAGATGAAGCGTGGCGGCAAGATCTGGATCACGATTTTCCCCGACAAGCCCATCACCAAGAAGCCGGCGGAGACCCGCATGGGCTCCGGCAAGGGCAACCCTGAGGACTGGGTGGCCGTCGTCAAGCCGGGCCGCATCATGTTCGAGATCGCTGACATCGATGAGGCTACCGCCAAGGAAGCCCTCCGTCTCGCGCAGCACAAGCTCCCGATCAAGACCAAGATCGTCAGCCGCGCCGACCAGGCTGGGGAGGAATAGTCAAAGATGAAGTACAAGGATATCCGTGAGCTCTCCGATGAGGAGCTCGCCAAGAAGCTCGAGGATGGCCGCGCAGAGCTCTTCAACCTGCGCTTCCAGATGGCCACCAGCCAGCTGGACAACACCTCGCGCGTGAAGCTCGTCAAGCGCGACATCGCCCGCGTCCTCACCGAGATCCGCGCGCGCGAGATCGCCCAGAGCAAGTCCGCCGAGTAAGTAGGAGAGAGTAATGGCTGAAACCGATAACAGGAACGCACGCAAGGTCCGCACCGGCGTCGTCATCTCTCGCTCCGGCGACAAGACGGTCACCGTGCAGATCACCTACCGCAAGCACCACCCCAGGTACGGCAAGATGATGACCCTGCACAAGAAGCTCCATTGCCACGACGAGAAGAACGAGTGCGGCCTCGGCGACACCGTTCGCGTCATGGAGACCCGTCCCCTCTCCAAGACCAAGTGCTGGAGAGTCGTGGAGATCGTGGAGCGCGCAAAGTAGTAGAAAACACCCGCTCCCGAGAGAGCACCTCTACAAGGTGCGACTCTTCCAGGGATTAGGTTCGGAGGATTCGCAATGATTCAGATGGAGACCATGCTCAACGTCGCTGACAACAGCGGCGCGAAGCGTGTGAAGTGCATCAAGGTCCTTGGTGGCTCCAAGCGCCGCTATGCCGGTCTCGGCGACGTGGTCATGTGCGCCGTGCAGGAGGCGACCCCCGGTGGCTCCGTGAAGAAGGGTGACGTCGTCCGCTGCGTCGTCGTTCGCACTGTCAAGGAGACCCGCCGCAAGGACGGCAGCTACATCCGCTTCGATCAGAACGCCTGCGTCCTGGTCGACAAGGAGGGCGAGCCCAAGGGCACCCGTATCTTCGGGCCCGTGGCACGCGAGCTGCGCGACCGCAGGTACATGAAGATCGTCTCGCTCGCACCCGAGACGCTGTAAGGAGGCGTGGACGAATGCCTAAGATGAGTGTCAAGAAGGGCGACAAGGTCCAGGTCATCTCCGGCAAGGACAAGGGCAAGCAGGGCACCGTCCTGCGCGCCCTGCCCCAGGAGGGCAAGGTCGTCGTCGAGGGCGTGGCCATCGTCAAGAAGGCCCAGCGCCCGACCCAGCAGAACCAGCAGGGCGGCATCGTCCAGAAGGAGGCGGCGATCGACGTGTCCAACGTCATGCTCGTCTGCCCCTCCTGCGGCAAGCCGACCCGCGTCGGCCACGAGCACGATGACAACGGTGACCCCGTTCGCGTTTGCAAGAAGTGCGGCGCCAGGTTCTAGCAGCCAGGACAGCAAAAGGAAGGGCCTCTCCTCTCGGGGGGAGGCCCTTTTCGTATAGCGAGGAGACCCGCGAGCCAGATCCTAAACGTGGGGATATTGCGAAGAGCACCTTGTCAAGACGGGCGACTGGCGCCCGGGCGCCGGAAACACTATGATTTGAACTTGCGTCACTAGGCGGGATTAGTCTGTCGCGTGACGTCGTAATGGCTCCTGGGGCGCCAACCCAGGAGGCGCGAGGTGATCCCCGCGCATAAGTCCACCATGATCGAAGGAGTGAACATGGCAGAGGAGAAGTACGTCCCGCGTCTGAAGACCAAGTACTACGACGAGGTCCGCGACCAGCTCCAGAAGAAGTACAACTACGCCAACGTGATGATGATCCCGAAGATCGAGAAGATTGTCGTCAACATGGGCGTCGGCGAGGCCGCCACGGACAGCAAGGCCATCGAGGGCGCCGTCGCCGACCTGCGCGCCATCACCGGCCAGCAGCCGCTCGTCACCCACGCCCGCAAGTCCATCGCGACCTTCCACCTGCGCCAGGGACAGGCCATCGGCGCCAAGGTCACCCTTCGCGGCGACCGCATGTGGGAGTTCCTCGATCGTCTGATCGCCATCGCCATCCCGCGCATCCGCGACTTCCGCGGCCTGTCCGCCAAGAGCTTTGACGGCCGTGGCAACTACTCCATGGGCGTTACCGAGCAGCTTATCTTCCCGGAGATCGACTTCGACAAGATCGACCACACGCGCGGCATGGACATCACCATCGTTACCACCGCTCCCACGGACGAGGAGGGAAGGGCGCTTCTCGAGGCCTTCCACTTCCCGTTCAAGCAGGAGTAGAGGTAGGAGTTAGTAAGGTTGCCCCGGCAGGAGGTCGGGGCCTCTTCCTGAAGGAGGATTTGTGGCTAAGACTTCGATGATCGTCAAGGCGAACCGCGAGCCGAAGTTCTCGACGCGCAAGCAGAACCGCTGCCAGCGTTGTGGGCGTCCCCACTCCGTCTATCGCAAGTTCGGCCTGTGCCGCGTCTGCTTCCGCGAGCTGGCGAGCAAGGGCGAGCTTCCTGGCGTCCGCAAGGCGAGCTGGTAGGACCCAGGGGCCCTCGCGAGGAGGCGTACGTCCCATGGGGGCGCACGAACCGTTCGCGCAGTTTCATCACTAACTAAGGAGAAGGATCTATGAAGGTTACCGATCCCATTGCAGACATGCTGACGCGTATCCGCAACGGCAACACCGCGAAGAAGGACCAGGTCTCCATGCCGTCCAGCAAGGTCCTCGTGGAGGTCGCGCGGATCATCACGGAGGAGGGGTACCTCGAGGGCTACAGCGTCGAGGACACCGAGCCCCAGAAGACCCTCCACATCACGCTGAAGTATGGTCCCAAGCACACCAAGGTTATCCGCGGCATCAAGCGCGTCTCTAAGCCCGGCCTTCGCATCTATTCCAAGGCTGAGGACCTGCCGCGTGTTCTCGGCGGCCTCGGCACCGCCGTCATCTCTACCTCCAAGGGCATGATGTGCGACCGCGACGCCCGCAAGCTCGGCATCGGCGGCGAGGTCATCTGCTACGTCTGGTAAGTCCGGTAGGGAAAGATAGGAGGAGACACATGTCTCGTATTGGCAAGCAGCCTGTCACCGTCCCCGCCGGGGTCGACGTGACTATCGACGGCACCACCGTCACCGTCAAGGGTGGGAAGGGCGAGCTCAAGCGCACCTTCTCCGACCTCATCGAGCTCCAGCGCGAGGGCGACGAGATCCTGGTCGTCATCCCGCGCGCCGAGGGCTGCGAGGATATGACGGACGAGCAGTACAAGCGCACTAAGGCCTACAAGGCCTCCAACGCCCAGCAGGGCACCACGCGCACCGTGCTCCACAACATGGTGACCGGCGTGGACAAGGGCTTCGAGAAGAAGCTCGAGCTCACCGGCGTCGGCTACCGCGCCGCCCTCAAGGGCAAGGATCTCGACCTCTCGCTCGGCTACTCGCACGAGGTCATCTACAAGGCTCCCGAGAACATCAGCTTCGTGGTGCCCGACAACACCCACATCACCGTGCAGGGCATCTCCAAGGAGCAGGTCGGCCAGGTTGCCGCCGAGATCCGGGCTAAGCGTCCGCCCGAGCCGTACAAGGGCAAGGGCATCCACTACGAGGGCGAGCACATCCGCAGGAAGCTCGGCAAGGCCGCCAAGTAGCCTAAGGGCCAAGCAAGACCATCACCCCGTCAGGTGGTGGCACACGTAAGGAGAAGGAATGAACAAGAACCAGGCTAAGCTGGCGGGCCAGAAGCGCCGTGCGCGTCGCGTCCGTGCCAAGATGCACGGCACCGAGCAGCGCCCGCGCCTCACCGTTCACCGCACCAACGCAAACATCTACGCCCAGGTGATCAACGACGACACGCACGAGACCATCTGCTCCGCCTCCACCCTGAGCCCCGAGTTCCGCGAGACCGGCAAGCTCGGCTCCAACAAGGAGGCCGCGGAGTTCGTCGGCAAGCTCGTCGCCGAGCGTGCTCAGGAGAAGGGCGTCACCGAGGTCGTCTTCGACCGCTCTGGCTTCCTGTACCACGGCCGCATCCAGGCTCTCGCAGACGGTGCCCGTAACGCGGGCCTGAAGTTCTAGGAGGAATCACATGCCACGTGATCGTAAGCGCCAGGAGGACTCCGATCTTCAGGAGCGCGTCGTCTACATCCACCGCGTCTCCAAGACGGTCAAGGGTGGCCGCCGCATGTCGCTGCTCGCCCTCGTGGCCGTCGGCGACGGCAAGGGCAACGTGGGCATCGGCATGGGCAAGTCCGCCGAGGTGCCCCTGGCCATCCAGAAGGCCGTCGACGACGCCAAGAAGAACATGTTCAAGGTGCCCGTCACCGAGTCCGGCACCATCCCCCACAAGGTCGAGGGGCACTACGGTGCTGGCCGCGTCATGATCAGGCCCGCCATCGAGGGTACCGGCGTCATCGCCGGCGGCCCCGTCCGCCCGCTCTTCGAGCTGGCCGGCATCAAGAACGTCATCTCGAAGTCCCTCGGCACCGACAACGCCCTGAACATCATCAAGGCTGCCGCCGAGGGCCTGAAGGAGCTCTCCAGCCCCGAGGAGACCGCCGAGCGCCGCGGCATGACCGTGGGCCAGATGTTCGGCAGCAAGAAGGAGGACTAATCCATGGCAGACGAGAAGACGCTCACCGTCAAGCTGGTGCGCAGCGCTGTCACCCAGGTCAAGAAGGACCAGACCAGGACCTGCTTCGCCATGGGTCTCCGCAAGATCGGCGACACTTCGGTGCTGCCCGACAATCCGAGCGTTCGTGGAATGATCTTCAAGGTCAAGCACCTTGTCGAGGTCACGGAAAACTAAGGAGTCACCCAAATGCAGCTCAATGATCTTCGTCCCGCGGAGGGCTCCAGGAAGTCTCGCAAGCGCGTCGGTCGCGGCAACGGCTCCGGCTATGGCACGACCGCGGGCCGCGGCTCCAAGGGCCAGCTCTCCCGCTCCGGCGGCGGCAAGGGTGCGGGCTTCGAGGGCGGCCAGACGCCGCTCGCGATGCGCCTCCCCAAGCTCCCCGGCTTCAAGAACCACAATCGCGTCGAGTACGCTCCCGTCAACGTCTCGCGCCTCGAGCTCCTCTACAATGATGGCGAGACCGTGGACGCCGAGTCCCTTCTCGCCAAGGGCGTCATCAAGCACGACTACGTCCCCGTCAAGGTCCTCGGTGACGGCGAGATCACCAAGAAGCTGACCGTCAAGGTCGACAAGGTGTCCGCCTCTGCCAAGGCCAAGATCGAGGCCGCCGGAGGGAAGGTAGAGCCCGCGTGCTAAAGGCAATCACCAACGCATTCCGCGCCAAGGAGCTTCGGGAGAAGATCGTTCTCACCATCGCCATCCTGCTGATCTACCGCTTCGGTGCCTACCTGCCCGTGCCCGGGATTCCGGTCACCGGCATGCTGAGCGCATACAATCAGGCGGCGAGCGGCAGCGGTGCGATCGCGGTGCTCAACCTCTTCTCGGGTGGCGCCCTGTCGCGCATGTCGGTGTTTGCCCTGGGCATCATGCCCTACATCACCGCCCAGATCATCCTGCAGATGCTCCAGGCGGTGATACCCTCGCTCTCCGAGCTCGCGCAGGAGGGAGAGGCCGGCCAGCGTAAGATAACGCAGTACACGCGCTACCTCACGGTCGCGCTCGCGCTGCTCAACGCGGTCGGCTACCTCTTCCTCTTCAAGAGCAGCCAGTACGGGCTGGACTTCTCCCAGATCGGGTTCCCCGAGGCCGTCGAGGACGTCATCATCGTAGGGACGCTCCTGACAGGCGCGATCATCATCATGTGGCTCGGCGAGGTCATCACCCAGCGCGGCATCGGCAACGGCATGTCACTGATCATCTTCGCGAACATCATGGCCGGCCTTCCGACGGCGCTCATCGGCTCCGTGCAGAACTCAGCCAACGGACCGATCCTCACGATCGTGACGCTGCTGGTGATTCTGGTGGCCATCCCGCTCATCGTCTATGTGGAGCGCGGCCAGCGCAGGATTCCGGTGCAGTACGCCAAGCGCGTGGTCGGGCGCAGGATCATGGGGGGACAGTCCACGTACCTCCCGATCAAGGTGAACACGGCTGGAGTCGTGCCGATCATCTTCGCGTCGGCCATACTGTACCTCCCCGCGCAGATCGCGGTCTTCTTCCCCAACGTTCACTGGATGCAGGCCTTCGCGAATGCGATCTCGACCGGCTGGATCAACTGGATCCTCTCGGTCCTGCTGATCGTCTTCTTCGCGTACTTCTACACCTCCATGGTGTTCAACCCGGAGCAGACCGCGGACCAGCTTCGCAAGTCCGGCGGCTTCATCCCGGGCGTGAGACCCGGTCAGGCGACTGCGGACTACATCAAGAACGTGATAAGCCACATCACACTCCCAGGCGCCGTCTTCATGGCCATCGTCGCGGTGGTTCCGTCGATCGTCTTCGCGTTCACGTCGAACTCGCTGATCCAGGCGTTCGGCGGCACGTCGATCCTGATCATGGTCGGAGTCGCGCTCGACACGCTCGCTTCGCTCGAGAGCCAGCTCAAGATGCATAACTACGAGGGCTTCTTCAAGTAGTCGATCGTAGTCGTCGCTGAAAGACGGATTCAGGAGGGCGGGGGCCTCAGGCTCCCGCCCTCCTTCTCTTGTGGGGCGCCGCGCGGGCGCACGCGGGCGGCCCCAGGGCCCCATCTACCTCCCAGGCGGCCGTCTCGCAACATAAGACGAGTACACTTGATGGACGGCACTTTGCATGATGCGGGACGGAAAGGAAAACACATGAATATCGTTCTTCTCGGCGCCCCTGGCGCTGGCAAGGGGACGCAGGCCCAGATGCTCGTCCGTGACTACGGCGTGGCGCACATCTCGACTGGCGACCTGCTGCGCGCGGCGGTCAAGGCGGGGACAAAGCTCGGAAAGCAGGCCAAGGAGTACATGGACGCCGGCGCCCTCGTGCCGGACAAGCTCGTTATCGACCTGGTCAAGGAGAGGCTCGAGGAGGACGACGCCAAGCGCGGCTTCATCCTCGACGGCTTCCCGCGAAACACCGCTCAGGCCGTGAGCCTCGACTCCGAGCTCTCGAGCGCCGGCATCGAGCTCGACGGGGCGCTTCTGATCGACGTCGCCTCCGACGTGATCGTGAAGAGGCTCTCCTCGCGCAGGACCTGCAGGAGCTGCGGCTACACTGCGCCCGCCGGCACCGAGAAGTGCCCGCGCTGCGGAGGCGAGATGTACCAACGCGACGATGACAAGCCGGAGACGATTCAGCATCGCCTCGACACCTACCAGAGCCAGACGGCACCGCTCATCGAGTACTACGGTGGGCAAGACAAGCTCCTGAAGGTCGACGGAGACCGCCCGGTCGACGAGGTCTACGCCGACGTCAAGAGGGAGCTCCACCTTTCATGATCCACATCAAGACGGCAGAGGAGATGGAGGGGTACCGCGCCTCGGCCGGAACCCTCTCGAAGTCAGCGCTGAGGCGCGCCGGCTCGATGTGTCGGCCGGGCGTAAGCACGCAGGAGATCGACCGCGTGGTGGAGAGCTTCATCAGGCTCCACGGGGCCACCCCTGGGTTCAAGGGCTTCGGCGGGTTCCCGGCCAGCGTCTGCGCCTCTGTGAACGAGCAGGTCGTACACGGCATCCCCTCGCCGGACACCATCCTCAAGAGCGGAGACATCGTCTCCATAGACACCGGTGCCAACAAGGGCGGCTGGGCGGGCGACAACGCCTGGACCTTCCTCGTGGGAGAGGTCTCCGACGAGATCCGCGCGCTCTGCGAGGTCACGCGGGACTGCCTCAAGGCTGGCATAGAGCAGGCCGTGCCCGGCAACCACGTCGGTGACATAGGCTTCGCCGTGCAGACGCTGGCCGAGCGCAACGGATATGGGGTCGTTCGCGATTACGTGGGGCACGGCGTCGGCCACAGGATGCAGGAGGACCCCGCCGTCCCCAACTATGGAAAGCGGGGGAGGGGAGTGAGGCTGCAGGCCGGGATGGTCATCGCGATCGAGCCGATGATCACGCTCGGGACGTACCAAACGCGCGTCCTGAGCAACGGCTGGACCGTGCAGACGGCCGACGGCCTGCCCGCGGCCCACTACGAGAACACCATCGGCATCACCAAGGACGGCCCCGTCGTTCTCACGGCGGATGACGGTGGGGCTTGGTGCGCCATGGAAGGCGGTCAGGAGTAGGCGTTAGGCCAGCTCCAAGAGGAAGTCCACGTTGTGTTGAAACGATGCAACGTGGACTTCATCCTGTCGTTTATGTAGGATATACAGTTGCTGTCAATAGGTAGGAAAGGTGTCCAGCGTGAGCAAACAGGACGCAATTGAGCTTGAGGGCAAGGTCGTAGAGCCCCTCCCCAATGCCATGTTCAACGTCGAGCTCGAGAACGGCAAGGTCATCATGTGCACCATCTCGGGCAAGATCCGGATGAACTACATCAGGATCCTGCCGGGCGACAAGGTCGTCGTCGAGATGTCGCCCTACGACCTCACCAAGGGCCGGATCACCTATCGCTACAAGTAGTGCCGGAATCATACTTGGAAACAACGCGAGCGGCTGCGCGAGTATATAGATCGTATAAGCACTGTAGGAAGGAAGAACGATGAAGGTACGTCCTTCTGTCAAGAAGATGTGCGACAAGTGCAAGATCATCCGTCGCCACGGCAAGGTTTACGTCATCTGCGAAAACCCGCGCCACAAGCAGCGTCAGGGTTAAGAGAGGAGCTCGAAGTTGGCACGTATCAATGGCGTCGACCTCCCGAACGACAAGCGTACTGAGGTTGGCCTTACTTACCTTTATGGCATCGGACCCGCCAGGGCCAAGAAGATCTGCGCCGGCACCGGCGTCGACCCTGCCACCCGCGTCAAGGACCTCACCGAGGAGGAGGTCACGAAGATTCGTGACTTCATCGACGCGAACTACACCACCGAGGGCGACCTTCGCCGCGAGGTGCGTCAGAACACCGCCCGCCTGATGGAGATCGGCTGCTACCGCGGCCTTCGTCACCGCAAGGGCCTCCCTGTCCACGGCCAGCGCACCCACACCAACGCTCGCACCCGCAAGGGCAAGAAGCGTCAGATCGGTGCAAAGAAGAAGGCGTAAGGGAGTAGAGCATGCCTCAGAAGAAGAACCAGCGCACCCAGCACGTGCGCCGCGCAGAGCGCAAGAACATCGCCGTGGGCCAGGCTCACATCAAGAGCACGTTCAACAACACGATCATCTCCATCACCGACCCGCAGGGTAACGTCATCGCCTGGCAGTCCGGCGGCACCGTGGGCTTCAAGGGCTCCCGCAAGTCCACGCCGTTCGCGGCCCAGGTGGCCGCCGAGGCGTGCGCCAAGGCTGCCATGGAGCACGGCCTCCACAAGGTCCAGGTCTTCGTCAAGGGCCCCGGCTCCGGCCGCGAGACCGCAATCCGCTCCCTCCAGGCCGCCGGCCTCGAGGTTTCCGGCATCCAGGACAAGACCCCGATTGCGCACAACGGCTGCCGCCCGATGAAGCGCCGTCGCGTGTAGTAAGGAAGGACAGAAGCAATGGCAGTAGATAGGACCCCTGTCCTCAAGAGGTGCCGCCAGCTCGGCATCGACCCCGTGGTTATGGGCATCAATAAGGAATCCAAGCGCCAGCCCAAGCGCCGTCGCCGCCAGGAGAGCGAGTACGGCCTGCAGCTGCGCGAGAAGCAGAAGGCCAAGTTCATCTACGGCGTGCTGGAGAAGCAGTTCCGCGCGTACTACGACAAGGCGCTCCGCGTCGAGGGCATCACGGGCGACAACCTGATGACCATCCTCGAGTCCCGCCTCGACAACGTGGTCTTCCGCCTCGGCTTCGCCCGCACCCGCAAGGAGGCTCGCCAGACCGTCCGCCACGGCCACATCACCGTCAACGGCCGTCGCGTGGACATCCCCTCCTATCAGGTGAAGGCCGGCGACGTCGTCGCCGTGGCCCCCAAGTTCAAGGACCTCCTCCCCATCAAGGAGGCGCTGATCGCCACCGAGCACATGGCTGTCCCCTCCTGGCTCGAGGTTGACCTCGAGAAGCTCCAGGGCACCGTCCTGCAGCTCCCGACGCGCGACCAGATCGACCTGGACATCGACGCGCAGCTCATCGTCAACCTGTACTCCAAGTAGCAGATACCTGGTTGGAGGTATACATGTCCGAATTCATCCGACCTGAGGTGTCGGTGGAAGAGATCAGCGACAACCTGGCGCGCGTCACTGCCGAGCCCCTCGAGCGCGGCTATGGCGACACGCTGGGTAACTCGCTGCGACGCGTGTTGCTCTCCTCCCTCGAGGGTGCTGCCGTCCAGGCCATCCAGATTGACGGCGTTCAGCATGAGTTCACCACCGTCCCTGGCGTCTACGAGGACGTCACCGACATTGTTCTCAACGTGAAGGGGCTCGTCTTCCGTGACATGGGCACGGGCGACGAGGCCGTCGCGACCATCAACATCGACGGGCCTGCGAAGGTCACCGGCGGGGACTTCGTCATCCCGGCGGAGTTCGAGCTCGTGAACCCCGAGCACCTCGTCTGCACGCTCGGCGAGGGGGCCCACCTCACCATGCAGATGCGCATCGGGACCGGCCGCGGCTACGTCTCCGGCGACAGGAACGAGCGCGAGGGTGACCCCATCGGCCTCATCGACGTCGACTCGCTCTACTCGCCGGTCGTCAGGTGCGCCAAGGTCGTCGAGCCCTGCCGCGTTGGGCAGCACACCGACTACGACCGTCTCGTCCTCGAGGTGGAGACCAACGGCTCCATCTCCCCGCGCGATGCCGTGGTCGAGGCAGCCAACATCATCAACCAGCACATGACCGCGTTCATGGGCCTGGCTGACGAGGACGAGCCGGTCGAGGACGCCTCGATCTTCGCCACGGGCACCGAGGAGGACAACACCGAGCTTGACAAGCAGATAGAGGACCTGGACCTCTCCGTCCGCTCCTACAACTGCCTCAAGCGCGCCGGCATCCACTCCGTGCGCCAGCTCGTCGAGTTCTCTGAGAACGACCTTCTGAACATTCGTAACTTTGGCGTCAAGTCCATCGAGGAAGTCAAGGACAAGCTCGAGGCCATGGGCCTTGGCCTCAAGGCCTAGGACACGCCGTTAGATTTTGTTAGGAGCAACTAGACCATGAGGCACAACAAGAAGAGGGGCATGAAGCTCGGCACCGATGCCAGCCATACCAAGGCAATGAAGAAGAGCCTCGTCGCTGCCCTGCTCGCCAACGACCGCATCAAGACCCTCGAGCCGCGCGCCAAGGCCATCCGCGGCGACGTCGACCGCGTCATCACCTGGGCGAAGAAGGGCGACATCGCCTCCCGCCGTCTCGCGATCGCGAAGGTCGGCGACAAGGAGATCGTCCGCGAGGTCTTCGAGAAGGCCGCCCAGGGCATGTGGGCGGACCGCAACGGCGGCTACACCCGCATCATGAAGCTCGGTCCTCGCAAGGGCGACAACGCCGAGGTCGTCATCATCGAGCTCGTGACCGAGGCCGTGGCGCCCAAGAAGACCGCCACCGTCTCCAAGGTCGAGCCGGTCGAGGCTCCCGCTGAGGCTGAGACCGAGGCCGAGCCCGAGGCAGAGGCCACCGAGCCGGCGGCCGAGTAGCGCGCTCCACAAGCACCTTGAGGGGCCCCGAGAGCATCGGGGCCCCTTTTCGTTACTTTGCGATAGGCTCTGAGGGGCAGAGAGGCCGCCTGAGGCCAGAAAGGGGAGTGTCGTGGGCCAGACAGCAGCGAGCAGTACGGAGGACCTCACGAGGCCCCTCGTACGCCTGGGGCCGCAGCCAGTGCGACAGGTCCCAACCGTGGGCGGGGCGGCCGCCGCGTCCACCCTCGTGGTCGAGGTCGGCTATCGTGGCGCGGGCTTCTCCGGCTTCGCCGAGCAGCCTGCGGAGAGGACCGTCGCGGGAGAACTCAGGCGCGCGCTCGAGACGCTCCTGCACCGCCAGGTTGAGATGGAGTGCGCGGGCCGGACGGACGCGGGCGTCTCCGCGCTCGGGCAGTTCGTGTCCGTGCCCCTCGCCGCAGGCGAGCTCGAGGGGCGCGAGGGGCGCAGGATCGCCCGGACCCTCATGGCGCTCACGCCCGGCGACGTCTCCGTGCGCGGGGTCCTCACGGCTCGCGCGGGCTTCTCGGCCCGCTTCGACGCGCTCGAGCGTCGCTACCGCTACAGGATCGCGACGGGCAACGCACGGCCCGTACTCGCCTGGGACCACAGCTGGTGGTTCCGCGGGGAGCTCGACGCGGACGCCATGGGCGAGGCAGCGCGGGCGCTGGTGGGCGAGCACGACTTCAGGAGCTTCTGCAAGGCCTCCTCGGCTGCGCTCATGGTGGAGGCCGGTCGCTCGACCTCGCGCTTCCTGAGCTCGGTGGAGGTCTGCCGGGTCGTCGAGGCGGGCGAGCCGCTCGTGTGCGTGGACGTGGCCGGCAACGCCTTCCTGCACAACATGGTCAGGATCATCGTGGGCTCGCTGGTGGAGGTGGGGCGCGGGCACCGCGACGCCCGGTGGTTGGAGGCGGCCCTCGAGGCGCGCAAGAGGAGCGCGGCCGGGCCGACGGCGCCCGCCGCGGGGCTCGTGCTCGAGGGGGTGTCGTACCCGGCGGGAGCGCTCGAGCGGCTGTGGTAGGCCGGGTTTGCGGCGAGAGGGCCCAGGGACCGGGCGCGGCCCGTACCGCCGGATGGGCGTCCTGTGGCCGCCGATTTGTGCTTCGTTTGAATTCGCACGGGGCGCAGGGCCTTTCGGCATGCGCCCCGGAGGGTGCTGGTAGATTGTTTCTTGTCATTGAGCCGAGCCCATATCGAAACAGGTAGTGAATGCCGCTAGGTGACAAGTGCTATCCCATGGTTTCCGTCGTCATCCCTGCGTACAACGTCGAGGGGTACGTGCGCAGGGCCATCGAGTCGCTCCAACGCCAGACGCTCACGGACTTCGAGCTTCTCGTGGTCGACGACGGGTCCACGGACCGCACGGGCGATGTCATCCGTCAGTGCACCCGGCACGACCTGCGCATCGTTGACTTCCACACGGACAACGGCGGGGCCCCTGCGGCGCGCAACCTCGCGCTTGCGCACGCGCGCGGCAAGTACGTCTACTTCATGGACGCAGACGACTGGGCGGAGGAGACCATGCTCGAGGACATGGTCGCCCTCGCCGAGCGCGAGAGCCTGGAGCTCGTCGTCGCCGGGTTCTACATCGACACCTACTACGGAGCTGAGGGACAGCACACCTCGGAGGTGAAAAGCCGCCCGTCGGCCGTCTTCGAGACGCAGCAGGAGTTCCGTGCCGCCGCCTGGCAGCTCTTCGACCAGAACCTGCTCTATCCGCCATGGAATAAGCTCTTCCTCCGCGAGCGCATAGAGCGGATCGGCCTCCGCTTCAGGGACACCTTCTGGGACGACTTCCCCTTCGTGCTCGACTACATCCGCGACGTCGAGCGTGTCGGCGTGATCGAGCGCCCCTACTACCACTTCATCCGTCAGCGCAGCGAGTCCGAGACGAGCCGCTGGCGTCCCGACATGTACGAGAAGCGCGAGGAGGAGCACGGCTGGATGCTCGATCTCTACCACCACTGGGGCCTCGACGGCGACCCGGCGAGCATGGAGGTCGTGCAGAGGCGCTACATCGAGCGCCTGGTCGGCTGCATCGAGAACGTCTGCAACCCCGAGTGCACCTACCCGACGGACGAGAAGCTCCGCCTGATCGAGCAGATGATCACCAGCGAGCGCGCCCAGCTCGCCGTCAGGCTCGCGCGACCGCGCACCCTCATGATGCGGACCATGCTGAACCCCATCAAGACCAAGAACGCGCGGCTCGCCTATCACGAGGGCAGGTTCATCTCCTTCGTGAAGGACCACGACGCGCGGATGTTCGCGACCCTCAAGGCCAACCGGTAGGGGCTGGCTGCGCAGGTGGGGCCGGCCGGCGGTGCGGGCCGGGACGGCCGGAGCGGCGACGGGCCTCGCCGTCCGCGCTTTTCGGGCATGTTACGAGCCGGGGTCGGGCGGGTTTATCTCACGGATCTGGCTTGCGCGTCCACGGGGTGCGGCGTATAGTGCCCGGCAACGCACGAGACGACCCAGACGAGGAGGTGCACCATGGCCGGCATGAGCGACGTTCGTTCCAACCTGAGCTGGTGGTGGCGCCCCGTCCTTGCTGTCGGTCGACTGTGAGGCTCGTGCGCCACGTAGAAGGGGCGCAGGGAGGCCCCCGGGAGACCGGGGGCCTCTTTTTTGTGCGTCCCGGATCCCACTCCCCCGCCAACGTCCTCGGGCCAGCGCCCGAATCCAAGAGGAAGGCAAAGACCATGACCGAGAAGACCACCGCATCCGTCGCCTCCGCCCGCACTGTCTCCGAGGGGGCGAGGCAGCACGGTATCCTCGACGTCTCCTCCCTGGTGCTGCTGGCGGTCCTTCTCGCCGCCGGAACCATCCTGAACATGACGGTCGGCAACGCGCTGGCGACCATCGGCATCAAGCCGCAGTTCATCATCTCCGCCTACGCGATCGCGATCCTGCTGACCGACGCCAGGGCGAGCCAGGCCGCCCTCTTCGGCCTCCTCTCCGCGGCGGTGATCCAGCTCTCCACCTCGATCCCCGGTCTCAACTTCGCGACCGAGCTCGCGGGCTCCCTCGCCATGTACGGCGTCGTGAGGCTGATGACGAGGGAAGGAAGGCGCGCGGCCGCAGCGCCGCTGGTCGCGGCCTTCGTCGCCACGCTGGTCTCGGGCACCCTGTTCGCCGTGCTCGGCACGGTCGTGATGGGGGCCGCCGTCGCCACCGCCCTGGTGAAGGTCCCCATCGTCCTCGGCACCGCGGTCTTCAACGCCATCGTCGTCCAGGCGCTCGTGGTACCGCTGTCCAAGGTCCTGCACCGCGCCTAGCGCCGGGAGGGGAGACCCCCGCCGCCGGCCCGGCGCATGCCGGGCTGGCGGAGCCCGACCGGGTCCGGCGAGGGGCGACTCGCCGGGCCTCACTGCACGACAACGATTCGAGGAGCACGACCTTGCAGCAAGATCCGATCATCCAGATGCGCGACGTGAGCTTCACCTATGCCGGCGCGCCCGCCCCGTCGCTCGAGCACGTGACGCTCGGCGTGGGCGCGGGCGAGTTCGTGGGCGTCGTCGGCCCCTCGGGCGCCGGCAAGTCCACCCTTGCCGCCGCCATGTCCGGGGCCATCCCGCACCACTTCTCCGGCGAACTCTACGGCGCCACGCTGGTCTGCGGACGCGACACCTGCGAGTCGAGCCTCACGGACATCTCGCGCGTCGTCGGCAGCGTTCTGCAGGACATCGACGCGCAGATGGTGTCCTCCGTCGTCGAGGACGAGATGCTCTTCGGGCTCGAGAACTTCGGCGTGCCGCACGACGAGATCCCCGGCCGGGTGGAGGAGGCCCTCTCGACCGTGGGCGCGGCCGCCCTCAGGCACCGAGAGATCTCGACGCTCTCCGGCGGCCAGAAGCAGAAGGTCGCGATCGCGGCCATCCTGGCGCTGCGCCCGCGCGCGCTCGTGCTGGACGAGCCCACGGCCGCCCTCGACCCCGCGAGCTCCGAGCTCGTCTTCGAGACGCTGCGACGCGTCCGCGAGCGCGAGGGGATCGCCGTCGTCGTGATCGAGCAGAAGGTCGCCCTGCTCGCCGAGCACTGCGACCGCGTGGTCGTGATGTCTGGCGGCAGAGTCGAGCTTGACGGCGCCCCGCGCGAGGTCTTCGCCCATGCCGCCGAGCTGCGCGCCATGGGCGTCGACAGCCCGCGCGTCGCACGCGTGACGAACTCCCTGGTCGAGAAGGGCCTGCTTGCGCCCGGAACCCCGCCGAGCCTCACCGTCGCCGAGGCGCACGACGCCGTGGCCGCGCTCCTCGCGCCCAAAAAGCCGGGCGGTGCGTCCGCAGCCTCGGGGCTGCGGCCGGCGCCCGGCCGCTCGCCCCACGTGCCAGCGAGCCGTCCCCACGCCGAGGGGGCGGAGCCCGTGGTCCGCCTGGAGGGGGTGGGCTTCTCCTATGCGGGCACCGGCGACGGGGTGAGCGGCGTGGACATGAGCGTCTACCCCGGCGAGCTCGTCGGGGTGATCGGGCAGAACGGCGCCGGCAAGACGACCCTGACCAAGCTTCTGAACGGCCTTCTGCGCCCGGCTGCAGGACGCGTCCTGATGGCGGGCATGGACACCCGAACGACGCCGATCTCGACCCTCGCCCGGGAGGTCTCCACGCTCTTCCAGAACCCCGACCGCCAGCTCTGCAAGAACACGGTGATCGACGAGGTCGCCTTCGGCCCCGAGCTGCACGGGGTCGCGCGCGAGGAGGCCTTGGCCAGGGCGGGGAGGGTCGTGGAGCGCTTCGGGCTTCCGGCGGACGAGTCGCCCTTCGTGCTCTCCCGCGGGCAGCGGCAGATGGTGGCCCTCGCCTCCGTCGTGGTGATGGAACCGCGCGTCGTCCTGCTCGACGAGCCGACCGCGGGCCTCGACTACCGCGAGTGCATGACGGTGATGGACACCGTCCGCGAGCTGGCCGAGAGGGGCTGCGCCGTCGTGATGGTCTGCCACGACATGGAGGTCGTCTCGGACTTCGCCGAGCGCGTCCTCGTGATGGCCGACGGCCGGGTCGTGGGGCGCGGGCCAACGGACGAGGTCTTCGCCCAAGGGGACCTGCTCGCCCGGGCGAGCCTGAGGGCGCCGGAGGTGGCGCGGCTCTCCGCCGCGCTCGCCGCCGACGTCGACGCCCGGCTCGGAGGGCGGACGCAGGTGGGGGACCTCGTCGACGCGATAGGGGAGATGGTGCGCAATGGTTAGGGTCATCGACTACGTGGAGGGCGACACCCTCCTCCACCGGCTGAACCCGGTGGCCAAGCTTGCGCTCGCGGCCGGCATCATCCTGGCGACCTTCCTCGCCAGGACCTGGGCCGTCCTCGTGGCACTTCTCGTCCTGACGCTCGCGCTCGGGGCCTACGCGCACGTCTCGGACAGGCTGCGCTCGATCCTCAAGGTGCTCCTGCCGGTCGCCGCGGTGATGCTCGCCCTGCAGTGTGCCTTCGTCACCGGGGGCGATCACGTGCTCCTGTGGATGACGACGGACGGACTGACCTCGGGAGGCAAGGCGTGCCTGCGCCTTCTCGGCGTAGCCCTGCCGCTGATCCTCGTGCTCACTGTGACGCGCCTGAACGACCTGGCTAACGCCTGTGTGGAGGTCCTGCACGTCCCATACCGCTACGCCTTCACCTTCACCACGGCCCTGCGCTTCGTGCCCGTCTTCGGGCAGGAGATGAACGCGATCATGGAGGCGCAGACGGCCCGTGGCGTCGAGTACGACACCAAGAACCCCTTCCGCAAGCTGCGGCTGATGCTGCCGCTGTGCATCCCGCTGCTGGTGAGCTCCGTGGGCAAGACGGACGCGACGGCGCTCGCGGCCGAGCAGCGCGGCTTCTACCTGAGGACGCGCGAGAGCAGTTACCGGCGCTACCCCCTCAAGGCCGCCGACTGGGCGTGCGTGGCGCTGGCCTGCGCGCTCGTCGTGCTCGGGGCAGCCCTCTAGGCGCCCTCGGGACCCCTGTCGACAAGGGCGCGCCGCCGCGAGGGAGGCCGGCGCCCACCGCGACGAAGAAGGAGCCGCCCCGGGCCAGCTCGGCCCGGGGCGGCTCCCGTCTTGCACGTCCTTCTCGGCTGCGCCCGCGGGGGCGAGGCCGAGGTCCCTGGCTAGGCTCTAGGAGAGCTTCGCGGTCATGTCGGCCGCGGCGGCCTTGCCGGCGCCCATGGCCAGGATGACCGTGGCGGCACCGGTCACGATGTCGCCACCGGCCCAGATCCTCGGGTCGGAGGTCTGGCCGGTCGTCTCGTCGGCCTCGATGTAGCCCCACTTGTTGACCTTCTCGGGCCCGATCAGCTTGGCGATCGGGTTGGCGTTGGTGCCGATGGCGGAGATGCCGAGGTCGCAGGGGAGCAGGTCGACGGAGCCCTCGATGGGCACCGGGCGACGGCGGCCGGAGGCGTCCGGCTCGCCGAGCTCCATGTTCTGGACCTTCACGAAGGCGACGGAGCCGTCGTCGCCCGCGACGAACTCGAGCGGGCTGGCGAGCTCGTGAATCTTGACGCCCTCGGCCTTGGCGTGCTCGACCTCAGCGCGACGCGCGGGCATCTCGGCCTCGGTGCGGCGGTAGCACAGGGTGACGGTCTCGGCGCCCAGGCGCAGCGCGGTGCGGACGGAGTCCATGGCCACGTTGCCGCCGCCGAAGACGACGACGTTCTTGGCGCGCTTGGTCGGCGTGTCGTACTCGGGGAAGCGGTTGGCCTTCATGAGGTTGACGCGCGTCAGGTACTCGTTGGCGAAGAAGACGTTGGGGAGGTTCTCGCCCGGGATGTTGAGCATCTTGGGGAGGCCGGCGCCCGTGGCGATGTACATGGCGTCGAAGCCGTACTCGCCGAAGAGCTCCTCGGCGTCGGTGATGCGGCCGACGACGGAGTTGTACTCGAACTTGACACCGAGCTTCTCGAGGCCGTCGATCTCGCGCTTCACGACCGCCTTGGGCAGGCGGAACTCGGGGATGCCGTAGGCGAGGACGCCGCCGCCGGTGAAGAAGGCCTCGAAGATCGTGACGTCGAAGCCGTTGCGGGCGAGCTCGCCGGCGCAGGCGATGCCGGAGGGGCCGGCGCCGATGACGGCGACCTTCTTGCCGTTCTTGGGGGCCATCTTGGGCTCGGAGGCGAGCTCGGGCTGGTCGCCGAGGAAGCGCTCGAGCTGGCCGATGGCGACCGGCTCGCTGCGCTTGCCCATGATGCAGCGGCCCTCGCACTGGTTCTCCTGCGGGCAGACGCGGCCGCAGATGGCGGGGAGCATCGAGGCCTCGTGGATGATGTCGAGGCCGCGGCCGAACTCCTCGGCGCGGATGGCCTCGATGAAGGCCGGGATGTTGATGTTGACCGGGCAGCCCTGGACGCACAGCGGCTTCTTGCAGTCGAGGCAGCGGTTGGCCTCGGCGAGCGCCATCTCCTTGGTGAAGCCCTTGTCGACGGGGCGGAAGTCCTTGGCGCGCGCGATGGGGTCCTCTTCGTTGGCCGGGGTCCTGGGGGCCTTTACGTTAGGGACGTAGCGACCATTTACTTGCGGCATGCGCACCTCGCCTCCTCATAGGCCTTGATGGCCTGTCCTTCCTCGGTACGATAGGCGGCCTGGCGTGCGCGCAGGTCGTCCCAGTTGACCTTGCTCGCGTCGAAGTCGGGGCCGTCGACGCAGGCGAACTTGGTCTCCCCGCCGACCTCGACGCGGCAGCAGCCGCACATGCCGGTGCCGTCGACCATGATGGGGTTGAGCGAGGCGAGGATGGGGGTGCCGTGCTTGACGGCGGTCAGGGTGGCGAACTTCATCATCGGGACGGGGCCGACGCAGAAGACGTGGTCGGCGTCGCCGGACTCGAGCAGGCGGTCCTCGGGCGCGGTGACGACGCCCTTCTCGCCGTAGGAGCCGTCATCCGTGGTGATGTGGATGTGGTCGTCCGGGAGGATGGAGCGGAACTGGTCCTCGAGCAGGAGCAGGTCCTTGGTGCGGGCGCCCATGATGGCGTGGACCTCCATGCCGCTCTCGACCAGCTGGCGCGTGATCGGGAAGGCGATGGCCAGACCGACGCCGCCGCCGATGACGCACCACTTGCCCTTGCCGAACTCGCTCGGCTGGCCGAGCGGGCCGGTGACGTCCTGGATGCAGTCGCCCACCTCGTAGGTCGAGAGCATCATCGTGGTCTTGCCGACCACCATGAAGATGAACTCGACCCAGCCCTCCTCGGGGCTCCAGTCCGCGAAGGTGAAGGGGACGCGCTCGCCCGTCTCGTTGGCGCGCACCATCAGGAACTGGCCTGCGTGCGCGTGGCGCGCCATCTGGGGCGCCTCGATGCGGAACTTGAACACCTTCTCCGAGAACTGCGTCTTATCGAGGATTTTGTACATCAACGAACTCCTCTCCCAATACTTCCGGGTGCCGCCTGCGCGCTCCCCGCGTGCGGACCGGCCCCACCACGTGCCGTGAGGACGGTGCGTCCGCGGCACAAAGACATTCTCCATAGTACTCTTTCGAGGCGAACGCAAGGCCGGCCTTGCGAGCAGCCGCCGAGAACCCGCGGGCGTGGCCCGAGGTCGGTGGGCGGCGTGTGCCTGCGCCCCTAGCGCCTGCCCAGGCACGCCTCCACGCCGCGCTCGAGGCAGAGCGCGGCCAGGTCGGCCGCGTCCTCCGCCTCCGCGAGGAACTCCTCGAGGAAGGCGCCCTTGAGGGTGCGCAGCGCCCAGTCGGCGACCGACATCCTCCCGGGCGGTCGCCCCGTGCCGACGCGCAGCCGCGCGAAGTCGCGGGTCCCGAGCTTGCTCGCGATCGAGCGGAGGCCGTTGTGGGCGTTGAGGCCCCCACCGAACTTGACCTCGAGCGCGCCGGGCGCCAGGTCGACCTCGTCGTGGACGACGAGGACCTCCTGGGGCGAGACGTGGTGGGCGCGCATGAGCTTGGAGAGCGGGCCACCGCTCGTGTTCATGTAGCTCTCGGGCTTGGCGAGAAGGACCGTGCGCTCGGAGCCGTCCTGGGAGCGTACGGGGTAGGGGGCCACCAGCGCGCCTGCCTCGCTCTTCCAGTAGCGGACGTCCGCGCGGCGCGCGAGGGCGTCGACGGTAGCGAAGCCGGCGTTGTGGCGGGTGTGCTCGTACTCTGCGCCGGGGTTGCCGAGGCCGCAGACGATCCGTATCTCCTTGGGATGCGTCGCCATGGCCGTCACACCAGCCTGAGCCCGGCGTCGCCCCGGGCGTTGTCCGTGCGCGCAGCCCCTCCCTGGGGCGCCCGCGCCGCGCGGGCGGCGCGCATCTGGGCGACGCGCTCGGCGGCCTCCCGGTCGCTCTCGCGATGCCACTCGACGGAGGCCTCGGAGACGGCGAGGCGGCACGCCTTGTTCCTCAGCGCGAGCCGGCGCACCTCGTCGAGGGTGCCCGCCTCGCGCGCCTGGCCGACGAGGCGGCGCGCCTCCTCGGGGTCGGCGCCGAGGAGGTCCGGTAGCTCGTCATCCTCGACCTCGAGAGCGCGCTTGGTCGCGAGGGCGTCGAGGGCGGCCGCCTGCTCGGTGGCGGAGAGGGCCTCCTCGTCGATGAGGCCGGCGAGGGGCGAAAGCTCCCCCTCGTGCTCCTCGAGCGAGCGGCCCTGATCCCTGAGCCTGGCGTCTGCCTGCGAGCGGATCTGCTCGCGCGTCCTCTCGACGTCCGCGTCCGGGACGCGCTGGACGAGCCGGGCGGCGAGCGCCGCGAGCGTCTGGGAGATGACCTGGTCCCTCACGGCCAGGTTGTTGGAGGCGCTCACCTGGGAGCGCACCGCCGAGCGCAGCTGGGCGAGGTCGCGGGCGCCATGGAAGTGGGCCTGCAGCCACTGGGGGTCGTCGAGGTCGGACGCCGTCCCCCCGAGGCTCGCGACCATGCTGTCGAGCGCGTAGCTCACGTCCTCGTCGGTGACCTGGGGGACGTAGACCTCGATCCGAACGGGGTCGTACGAGGAGAGCGTGTAGTAGGGCCGCCCGTCGACCATGAACGGCAGCGGCCTCGTGTCCTGGGGCAAGGGTCTCCCTTCCGGTGCCATCGGCGGGACCGTCCGCCCCGCCGGCGCCATAGTGCTTAAGGCAGCACCATTATACTTTGGTGCCTTGCGGGCCCAGCCCGCGCCACCACGTGGATGGGGGGTCGCCATGGCACAGGGGGTCTCCGGCGCGCCCGCCGCGCGCCCGCACGCGTCGGTCAGGGACGTCGACGTGCTCGTCGTGGGGGCCGGGCCGGCGGGCATCTTCTGCGCGCTGGGGCTTCTCGCCCGCGCCGGCGCCCGCCACGTCACCCTCGTCGAGAGGGGGCTGCCCGTCGAGCGGCGGCGCTGCCCCAAGGCCTCGGGAGGGCGCTGCGCCCACTGCGACCCCTGTCGCATCACCACGGGCTTCTCGGGCGCCGGGGCCTTCTCCGACGGCAAGCTCTCGCTCTCCTGCGAGGTGGGCGGCGACCTGCCGGAGCTCCTCGGCCGCGACTTCGTGCAGGAGCAGATCGGGCGCGTCGACGACATGTACCTCGGCTTCGGCGCGGACGCGCGCACCTGGGGCACGGCCTCGCCCGAGCGCGTCGCCGACATCCGGCGCCGCGCCATCCGCGCCGGGCTCAAGCTCGTGGACTGTCCGATCCGCCACCTCGGCACGGAGTGCGCCCAGAGGATCTACCTCGCCATCGAGCGGCACCTGCTCGACGCCGGCGTCGAGGTCCTCTTCGAGCACGAGTGCCGCGAGGTCATGGTCGAGGGAGGGCGCTGCCTGGGGGCGCGGGTGCGCGGCCCCGCGGGCGAGGTCGAGCTCCGCGCGCGGGAGACGGTCGTCGCGACGGGCAGGCGCGGCGCCGCCTGGCTCGTGCGCATGTGCGACGAGCACGGGATCGCCCACGAGCCCGGGCCGGTCGACATGGGCGTGCGCGTGGAGGTCCGGAACGAGATCATGGAGGACGTCAACAACGTCCTGTACGAGAGCAAGCTCGTGGGCTACCCCAACCCGTTCCGCGACAAGGTCCGCACCTTCTGCCAGAACCCGGGCGGCTTCGTGAGCCAGGAGAACTACGACGGGGGCCTCGCCGTGGTTAACGGCCACAGCTACAAGGGCCGCAAGAGCCCCAACACCAACCTGGCGGTCCTGTGCTCCCAGAGCTTCAAGGAGCCGTTCGACAGGCCCATCGACTACGCCCGGCACGTGGGCGAGCTCATGAACATGCTGGGCGCGGGCCACATCCTGGTCCAGCGCTTCGGCGACGTGCTCGACGGAAAGCGCACATGGCCCGAGGAGCTCACGCGCTCCAACGTGGTCCCCACCCTCCCCGACGCCTGCGCCGGGGACGTGACGAGCGCCATGCCGTACCGGGCGATGACCAACATCGTCGCCTTCATGCAGGCCGTCGACCGCGTGGTGCCGGGCTTCGCCAGCAACGAGACGCTCCTCTACGCGCCCGAGCTCAAGTTCTACAGCAACCGCGTCACGATGGACGCCCACCTCGACACCAACGTAGCGGGCCTCCACTGCCTGGGCGACTCCTCCGGCTGGACGCGCGGGCTCATGATGGCGTCGGTGATGGGGCTCGTGATGGGGGAGGAGCTCGCGTCGAGGTAGCCCTGCGGCCCGCGTCCGCGGCGCAACGCCCTTCCCGCTCGGCGCCGACGTCCTTCTCGGCCTGCTGGCGCCCCGGCGCGCGCCCCGCTCTCGCCCGAGCCGATTGTGGAGAGCCCCGCGTGCCGCGGTGGGCGACGTATGGGCAGACAGCGCAGGTGGTAGACTTCATACGCTGAACATTCGACCGCCGGGCGGGCCTGCCGGCGGGAACTACCCCGAGGAGCTGTGCATCATGGGCGATAAGCTTGAGAAGATCATCGCCGCGTACGAGGAGCTCGAGAAGAAGATGATGGACCCCGCCATCGCCTCGGACCCCAAGGAGTACGCGCGCATCGCGAAGGAGCACGCCAGCCAGGCGGAGCTCGTGGCCAAGGCGCGGGAGTACCTGCAGGCGCTCGACGACATCGAGGCGGCGAAGGAGATGCTGCATGAGGCCGCGGACGCCGAGGAGAAGGAGATGCTCCAGGAGGACATCTCCGAGAACGAGCAGAAGCTGCCCGGCCTCGAGGACGAGATCAAGATCATGCTCATCCCCGGCGACCCCAACGACGAGAAGGACACGATCGTCGAGATCAGGGCCGGCGTCGGCGGCGACGAGGCCGCGATCTTCGCCGGCGACCTGTTCGCCATGTACGAGCGCTTCGCGCAGTCGCGCAAGTGGAAGATCGAGGTCCTGTCCTCCTCCCCGAGCGACGCGGGCGGCTTCAAGACCATCGAGTTCAAGGTCATGGGCGACAAGGTCTACTCGGTCATGAAGTACGAGAGCGGCGTGCACCGCGTCCAGCGCATCCCCAAGACCGAGAGCCAGGGCCGCATCCAGACCTCCACGGCCACCGTCGCGGTCCTGCCCGAGGCCGAGGACATCGACATCGAGATCAAGGACGAGGACCTGCGCATCGACACCTACTGCGCCTCCGGCCCCGGCGGCCAGGGCGTCAACACGACCTACTCGGCCGTGCGCATCACGCACTTGCCAACCAACACGGTCGTGCAGTCGCAGGACCAGCGCTCCCAGATCCAGAACCGCGCGGTCTGCATGGAGATGCTCCGCGCGCGCCTGTACCAGATGGAGCTCGAGAAGCAGCAGGAGGAGCAGGGGGCCGAGCGCCTCTCCCAGATCGGGCACGGCAACCGCTCCGAGAAGATTCGCACCTACAACCAGCCCCAGGACCGCGTGACCGACCACAGGATCGGCTTCAACAGCACCTACACGGGGGTGCTCCTGGGTGACAAGCTCGGCGAGGTCATCGAGGCGCTCGCCGCCCAGGACCGCGCGGACAAGCTCGCGCAGGCGGTCTGAGAGTGAGGTGGACGGGGCCGGGGGAGCCAAGCGCCCCCGGCCCCTTCTTGCGGGGCCTGTCGCCAGTGCCGGTGGCGGGCCCCTTCCGATGGGAGGCAGGGATGGCTGGGACGGACGGGGCGCAAGACGTCTGGACGGTCGGGAGGATGCTCGGGTGGACCCGGGGCTACCTCGAGGGCAAGGGCGACGAGCACCCGAGGCTGTCGGCGGAGTGGCTGATCTGCAACGTGCTCGGCCTCACCCGCGTCGAGCTGTACATGAGCTTCGACCGGGTGTTCGAGCAGCACGAGCTCGCCGCCATGCGCGCGGCGGTCCTGAGGCGCGCCGCGGGCGAGCCGCTGCAGTATGTCACAGGCGAGATGCCGTTCCGCCACATCGTCCTCAGGTGCGAGCGCGGGGTCCTCATCCCGCGCCCGGAGACCGAGGTCCTGGTCGACGCCGCGCTCGAGGGCGTCGACGCTGCCCTGGCGCGCGGCTGCGTCTTCGAGGCGCTGCCGAGCGAGGTGGCCGGCGCCGGGGACGTAACCGGCGCGGAGGAGGGGGCCGACGGCGAGGCGCCTGCCGGAGACGAGCCGCAGGAGGCCGCCGAGCGACCGCCCGTCTCGAGCTTCGCCGCCGCGGGGGCGGACGAGGACGGGGACGACGAGCACGTAGACCCGATAGTCTACGTTCCCGGACCCGAGGACGGGCTCCGTGGGGGCTACGTACCCGGCCCCGGCGAGCGGCCGGTCACCGACGCCCCCTCGCCTGACGAGGGCGAAGCCGTCGAGGAGGCAGGGGAGGTACCCGAACCGGGCCCGCGCGTGCTCGAGGTGGGGTGCGGTACGGGGTGCGTCGCCCTCTCCATCGCGAGCGAGCGTCCCGGCACGCAGGTCGTCACGACGGACCTCTCGCCTGCGGCCGTCTCGCTGGCGAGGCGCAACCGCGACGCGCTCGGGCTCGCGGACGTCGTGCGGGTCGTCGAGTGCGACCTCGCCTCGGGCGTGCCCGCCGACCTCATGGGGACCTTCTGCGTGCTCGTCTCGAACCCGCCCTACATTCCCAGCGGGGTCATGCCCACGCTCCCGCAGGAGGTCGTGGGCTTCGAGCCTGGGCTCGCCCTCGACGGCGGCCCCGACGGCCTCGACGTCTTCAGGAGGCTGCTCGACCTCGCGCCCCGCGCGCTCGCGCCCGGGGGCACCCTCTGCTGCGAGCTCTTCGAGACGACCCTCGACGCCGCCGCCGACCTCGTGCGCGCCCAGGGCGGGTGGACGTCCGTCGAGGTGCGCGAGGACCTCACGCACCGGCCGCGCGTCCTCGTGGCGCGCAGGGAGGAGTAGGCCATGGGGGCCATAGTGGCGGTCGACCAGAACCGGCCCGCCCAGGAGGCGGTCGAGCGGGGCGCCGCCCTCCTCGCCGACGGCGGCGTGCTCGTGATGCCGACGGACTCCGTCTACGGCATCGGATGCGCGGCGCTCGCGGGCAACCCCGCCCTGCGCAGGATCTTCTCGATCAAGCGGCGCGACCGGGCCCAGACCCTGCCGTGGCTCGTCGCCGACGCGGCCGAGCTCGAGGTGTACGGCGCCTGCGTGCCGGCGTGGGCGCAGCGCGCGGCGAAGGCCCTGTGGCCGGGGGCGCTCACACTCGTCGTCCAGGCGTCCCCCGAGGTGCCGCCCGAGTACCGCCGGCCCGCCGCGCCCGGCGGCCGCCCCACGATCGCCCTTCGCTGCCCGGGGTCCAACCTCGTGAGGGAGCTCGCACGGCAGGTGGGCGTCCCCTTGCCGACGACGAGCGCCAACACGCACGGCCTCGCGGCGGCGACGTCCGGCGCGGGCCTCGAGCCCCGCATCGTCGAGGCCGCCGACCTCACCTTCGACGCCGGCCCCGCCCCCATCGCCGTCGCCTCCACCATCGTCGACTGCACGGCGGGGGAGCCGCGCGTGCTCCGCCGGGGCTCCGTCAGCCCCGAGGAGTTCCTCCGCGCGGCAGGCCTCTCGTCCGAGCGCGGGGCGTAGGAGGGCGTATCGCGGGCGCGTCGGGCCCGGAATGTCTAGACTAGGACTGATGCAACGAAGGACCCCACGTGGCAGGGACCCTGCCGGAAGGGAAGGCACATGGACTCGAGAGACTTTGACCCCAGGCGCTTCGAGGTGATCGAGCACCCGCTGGTGCAGCACAAGCTGTCGATCTTGAGGGACAAGGACACGGGCACCAAGCAGTTCCGCGAGCTCGTGACCGAGCTCGCCGTGTTCGAGGGCTACGAGGCCATGCGCGACTTCCCGCTCGAGGACGTCGAGGTGGACACGCCGCTCGAGCGGACCACCTGCAAGAGAATCGCGGGCAAGAAGGTCGCCATCATCCCGATCCTGCGCGCCGGCCTCGGCATGGTCGACGGCATCCTGACGCTCACGCCCTCGGCGCGCGTCGGGCACGTCGGCATGTACCGCGACCCCGTCACCCACGAGCCGCACCAGTACTACTGCAAGTTCCCGCCCGACATCGACAAGCGCACCTGCCTCGTCGTGGACCCGATGCTCGCGACCGGTGGCTCGCTCACCGCGGCGATCAAGTTCCTCCGCGACGCCGGCGTGAAGGACATCCGCTGCCTCACGCTCGTCTCCGCCCCGGAGGGCGTCAAGGCGGTCCTGGACTTCGACCCGGAGGTGCGCCTGTTCACCTGTGCCCTGGACCGCCAGCTGAACGAGAGCGCCTACATCCTGCCGGGCCTCGGCGACGCCGGCGACAGGATCTACGGCACGAAGTAGATCGGCGGCGCGGGCGGGAGCCCGCGAGGGCGGAGCCTATCGGACACAGACGAGCGGGGCGCTCCACGCGCCTCGCTCGTCCGCTTTCCCGCCCCTCACGTGCACGTCCGTCCACCCTCGCCAACCGGCCTTCGGCCCTTCACCATGTCCATAAACGTGCAGGTGAGGCGTAATGTGTCGGTGCTTAGGTAAATTTCGGGTAGCGTTTTGCGAACGGCCGTCAGAAGATGGGGATTCTGGGAATGGTACGCATGTTACGAATGCGAACGGTTAGTATTCCTTAGCACGTCATCCGTGTCCGGAGGCATGTGGCAGTGGTCTCTTGGGGTTTCGCCATAGCAGGGGCGCTCTTCGGCCTGGCGGGCTGCGCACCGGCGGTCCTCCTGCTCGAGGGGGTCCTGCGCGAGCGCGTCCGGGCCGAGGTCGGCTGGGGCCTCGCAGCCGTGGCCGTCTCCTTCGTCGCCCTCTCGGCGGCCGTCGTCGCTGTACGCCTCCTCTCGCCGGACGATACGCTAGCTTTTGGCACCTCGATGGCGGGGACGTTCCTTGCTGTGTGGGCGCTTGAGTCACTAAGAGCCTCACGTGACGTCTGCGGCGCCACGCGCGGCCGGAAGGAAGGTTAGAGATGAACCCTCTGGATGGTCTAAACGACGCGGTCGACGAGCTGATCGACAGCTTCCTGACCCACAACGTCATCGGGCCCGCCGATGTCACGCAGGTCTCCCCGGGGCTTACCCAGTACGTCTTCTGGATGTTCGTCGCCATCGTGCTGCTGCTCGTCGTGGTCTTCACCTTCAGGAAGAAGCAGGCCGCCAGCCTGGTGCCGCACGGCTTCTTCGTGAACGCGGTCGAGAGCCTCATCGAGTTCGCCCGTGACGACCTCTGCAAGTCGATCCTTCCGGACACCTGGAAGAAGCACTTCCCGTTCATCTTCGCGATCTTCTTCTTCATCCTCGCCAACAACATCGTGGGCATCATTCCCGGCTGCCACCCCGGCACGGGCACCATCGGCGTCACCGCCGCGCTCGCCTGCTACTCGTTCGTCTACTTCATCGTCGTGGGCTGCAGGTCCAAGGGCGTCTGGGGCTACGTCAAGAGCCTTGCCCCCAAGGGCGTCGTCTTCCCGCTCAACGTGCTCGTCTGGGTCATCGAGGTCTTCTCGACCTTCCTGAGGCTGATCACGCTCGCCGTCCGACTCTTCTGCAACATGTTCGCCGGTCACGTGGTCATGGGGACCTTCGCGATCCTCGCCTCCCTGTTCTTCGACCCGCTGATGCAGGCCCTCTCCAACGGCGCCGCGCTCACGGCGGGCGCCGTCGGCGACGCGGGTGCCTCAGTGCTCTGGGTCCTCGTGCTGATCATCATCTACCTGGTCGAGATCCTCGTCGCCGTCATCCAGGCGTACGTCTTCGCCCTTCTCACGGCCGTCTACATCCAGACCGCCGAGAGCGAGGAGTAGCTTGCCGCTCAGGCATCCCGCGCGGCTTGGTCGCGCTCGTGCATAGTAAGAAGACTCGCCCTGCGGGACGAGGTTCTAAGGAGGAAATTGTGGGTGCACTTGGTGTAATCGGTTATGGTCTCGGCGTCATCGGCGCCAGCATCGGCATCGGCCTCGCCGCCTATGGCGCGACGACCTCCATGGCCCGTCAGCCCGAGGTCCAGGCACGCCTCTTCACGGTCTTCATCCTCGGCTCGGCCTTCGTGGAGGCACTTGCGCTGATTGGCTTCGTCGTCGCCCTCATCGTCAAGTAGCGACGACGCAAGGACAGGTCTGTTTGGAGGTATGCATGAAAGACCAGAAGGGAGCTCTTCCGGGACGCCGCGTCGCCTTTGGGACGGCGCTCGTCCTTGCCAGCGCCGCGCTGCCCGAGGCGGCCATGGCAGAGGAGATCTCGGGACCGGCGATTCTGCTGCCGAAGTTGTCGGAGTTCGTCCCCGCGGCCATCGCGTTCGTGGTCATCTGGGTCCTGCTCGCCAAGCTCGCTTGGCCGTCGATCCTCAAGATGATGGACGCGCGCGAGAACAAGATAAAGAGCGACCTCGACGAGGCCGAGCGTCAGCGCAAGGAGGCAACTGCCGCCGCCGCCGAGAGCAAGGCCAAGATCTCCGAGGCCGAGCGCGAGGCCGAGGAGATCGTCGCGGATGCCAAGCGCGAGGCCGAGGCCCAGCGCGCCCAGATCCTCGACGAGGCGCAGAAGAGCGCGAGCGAGATCATCGCGAAGGCGCACAACGTCGTCAACCTCGAGCGCCACAAGGCCATGGTCGAGCTCTCCGACTCCGTCGTCGACCTCTCGGTCGAGATTGCCGGCAAGATCATCGGCGACTCCCTCGACGAGGCCGGGCAGCGCAAGCTCGCTGAGAAGTATCTCGAGGAAGTTGGTAGCCTGAATGACAGGTAAGCGCATCGAGCAGAAGAAGGTCGAGGCCTACACCAGGGCCCTGCTCGAGGCCGCGAAGTCCGAGGGCAGGGCGGCGCGGGACCTGGAGCAGGTCAAGCACGTGCTCAAGTTCTCCCCCGAGGTCCTCGAGACCATCACCGCGATGCAGGGCGAGGACGACTTCGACCTGCTCGACAAGGTGTACAGCGAGTACAAGGGCCTGCTCGACAAGAGCGACGACACGGTCTCCGTGGACGTGACGACGGCTGTCCCCATGGATGACGAGATGCGCGAGCGCGTGAGGGAGAAGTGCCGAAAGGACTTCGACGCTCCCGTCTACCTCGTCGAGCACGTGGACCCCTCCATACTCGGGGGAATCATCCTCGAGGCGAAGGGCCACAGGCGCGACGCGTCCGTCAAGGCGCAGCTGATCAACGTCAGGAAGAAGCTTTCCTCCGCAAACATGGGAGGTGATGAGTAATGAGCGAGGCAATCGACGCATCCTCGATCATGAGGACCCTGCGCGGCGAGCTCGACGGCATCTCCACCTCGGTCCAGACGCAGGAGGCGTCCACCGTCATCGAGGTGGGCGACGGCATCGCGCATGTCGCCGGGCTGAGGAGCGCCATGTCCGGCGAGCTGCTCGAGTTCACGAGCTCCGCCACGGGGCGCAGCGTCTACGGGCTCGCCCAGAACCTGGACGAGGACGAGGTCGGCGCGGTGCTGTTCGGCGACGTCGACTCGATCAAGGAGGGCGACCAGGTCACCACGACCGGCCGCGTCATGGACATCCCGGTCGGGCGCAACATGCTCGGCCGCGTGGTCAACCCGCTCGGAGACCCGATCGACGGCAAGGGGCCCATCATCACGTCCCAGCGCCGGCCGATAGAGTTCAAGGCCCCCGGCATCATCGACCGCCAGCCCGTCAACGAGCCCGTCCAGACGGGCCTCGTCGCGATCGACGCCATGGTCCCCATCGGGAGGGGCCAGCGAGAGCTGATCATCGGCGACCGCAAGACCGGCAAGACGGCCATCGCGATCGACACGATCATCAACCAGCGCAACACCGATATCGTCTGCATCTACGTGGCCATCGGCCAGAAGGCCTCGACGGTCGCCTCCATCAGGGAGACGCTCGAACACCACGGCGTCATGGACAAGACGATCATCGTCTCCGCGACCGCCGCGGACTCGGCGCCGCTGCAGTACATCGCCCCGATGGCGGGCGCCGCCATCGGCGAGTACTTCATGTACAACGACGAGAAGGGCCACCCCGCCGACGCGACCCACCCCGGAGGGCACGTCCTCATCGTCTTCGACGACCTCTCCAAGCAGGCTGTCGCCTACCGTCAGATGTCGCTGACGCTGCATCGTCCGCCCGGACGCGAGGCCTACCCCGGAGACATCTTCTACCTGCACTCCCGCCTGCTCGAGCGTGCCGTCAAGATGTCCGACGCCAACGGCGGCGGCTCCATGACGGCGCTGCCGATCATCGAGACGCAGGAGGGCGACGTCTCGGCCTACATCCCGACGAACGTGATCTCCATCACGGACGGCCAGATCTACCTGCAGTCGAACCTGTTCTTCCAGGGCCAGCGCCCTGCTGTCGACGTGGGCATCTCGGTGTCGCGCGTCGGCGGCGCCGCGCAGCTGAAGTCGATGAAGCAGGTCGCGGGCACGCTCAGGCTGGACCTCGCGAGCTACCGCGAGAAGCAGGCCTTCTCGCAGTTCGGCTCGGACCTCGACGAGACGACGCAGTACCAGCTCAACCATGGCGCCCACACCATGGAGCTGCTCAAGCAGAAGCGCTACGCCTCCCTCGACGTGGCCGACCAGGTCATCGCCATCTTCGCGTCCAAGGAGAACTACCTCGACGACCTCGACCTCGCCGACGTCGTCGAGTTCCGCGACGGTCTCGCCGAATTCATGAAGACCCGCCATCCCAACACCCGCTCTCGCGTGGTCGAGGGCAAGATATCCGATGACCTCGCCGAGAAGCTCAGGTCTTGCATCGCCGAGTACAAGGAGCAGTTCCTGCGGAAGCACCACAAGGACGACTCCGAGGACGCCGGCGGGCAGGGGGGCGACGAGGTACAGTCGTTCAGGGACGCCTAAGGTAAAGAATGCCTAGTCTGAGAGAAATCAAGGGGCGTATCAACTCGGTGTCGAGCACCTTGCAGGTGACGCGCACGATGGAGATGATCTCCACTGCGCGCATCCGCAAGGCGCTCGACCGGGCGCAGAAGGCCGCCCCCTATAAGGACGCCATCACCCTGATGCTCGCGAACGTCGCGAGCGCGGGCTATGGCAGCGAGCACCCGCTGCTCAGGGTCCACCCCAAGGAGCAGCATGTGGTCTTCTTGCTCATAGCCTCGGACAGGGGCATGGCGGGTGGCTTCAACATCGTCCCGCAGAGGGAGGTCATGCACGCAATCGAGGACCTCGAGTCGCGAGGCGTCGGGGCCGACGTCATCACCTGCGGCCGCAAGCCTACGGAGTTCTTCCGCTACCGCGGAAAGCAGCCGCTTCTGTCCTTCGAGGGCATCTCCTCGGAGCCGACGATGGACGAGGCCGACCGCATCGCCTCCTACATCATGGACGGCTACAAGTCCGGTCAGATAGACCGCGTGATGATCTATTACTCGCACGCGAAGAACAGGGTCGACCAGCAGCAGGTGGTCGAGCAGCTGCTGCCCATTACCAACGAGCAGCTCATGATGCCCAACCGCCCGCGCACCGCCGAGGCCCTCTCGATGATTGAGCACAAGCAGGACACCGTCTTCGAGTTCGACCCCTCGGCTGTGGAGGTGCTGGGATACCTCCTGCCCGCATACGTGAGGACCGTCATCTACCATGCGCTGCTCGACTCCGCCGCTGCGGAGCACGGCGCCAGGCGTCGCGCGATGAAGTCCGCGTCAGACAACGCGCAGGACATCATCACCTCGCTGAGCAGGACCTACAACCGTGAGCGCCAGGGCTCGATCACCACGGAGCTCAACGAAATCGTCGCGGGCGCGTCCGCATTGGAGGACAACAACTGATGTCAGAGCAAGAGACTGAGGAGAGGGCGCCGCTCGAGCGCGCGGCCCTGAGCCTCCTCAACAAGAGCGCCGGCACGGGCACAATCGTGCGCATCGTCGGCGCCGTCGTGGACGTGCGCTTCGACGGGCAGGTCCCCGCGATCTACAACGCGCTCGAGGTCAAGGGTCGCACCCCGATGGGCGAGGTCCACACGGTCCTCGAGGTTGAATCCCAGCTGCCCGGCAGCGTCGTGCGCACGGTCGCCATGTCGTCGACCGACGGCCTCAGGAGGGGCATGCGCGTCGAGGACACCGGCTCCCCGATGATGATGCCCGTCGGGCCCGAGACCCTCGGTCGCGTGTGGAACGTGATGGGGCAGCCCGTCGACGGCAAGCCCATGCCCGAGCACGTGCGCTACTACCCGATCCACCGCCCGGCCCCCTCGTTCAACGAGCTGACCACGCACGCCGAGATCTTCGAGACCGGCATCAAGGCGATCGACCTTCTCGAGCCCTATGTCAGGGGTGGCAAGACCGGCCTGTTCGGCGGCGCCGGCGTGGGCAAGACCGTCCTGATTCAGGAGCTGATCAACAACCTGGCACAGGAGCACGGCGGCACTTCCGTGTTCACGGGAGTGGGCGAGAGGACCCGCGAGGGAACGGACCTCTACCTCGAGATGACCGAGTCCGGCGTCATCAACAAGACGTGCCTCGTCTACGGGCAGATGAACGAGCCGCCAGGAGCTCGCCTGCGCGTCGGCCTGGCCGGGCTCACCACCGCGGAGTACTTCCGCGACCAGGGCCAGGACGTCCTGCTGTTCATCGACAACATCTTCAGGTTCTCCCAGGCCGGCTCCGAGGTCTCGGCGCTTCTCGGCCGCATGCCGTCCGCCGTCGGGTACCAGCCCACGCTGGCGACCGAGATGGGCGACCTGCAGGAGCGCATCACCTCCACCAAGGAGGGCTCCATCACCTCGGTTCAGGCCGTCTACGTGCCTGCCGACGACCTGACGGACCCCGCTCCGGCGACCACCTTCACGCACCTCGACGCGCAGACGGTCCTGTCGCGCTCGATCACCGAGCTCGGCATCTACCCCGCCATCGACCCGTTGGCGAGCTCCAGCTCCGCCCTCGACCCCGAGGTCGTCGGCGAGGAGCACTACCGCGTCGCCGAGAAGGTCCAAGAGATCCTGCAGGAGTACTCTGACCTCCAGGACATCATCGCGATCCTCGGCATGGACGAGCTCTCCGAGGAACAGCAGCTCGTCGTGTCGCGCGCTCGCAAGATTCAGCAGTTCCTCTCCCAGAACTTCCACGTCGCGGAGAAGTTCACCGGTGCGCCCGGCGTCTACGTGCGCGTTAAGGACACCGTTCGCTCCTTCGCGGCGATCATCGACGGCGAGTGCGACGACCTGCCTGAGCAGGCCTTCCGCTACGCTGGCACGATTGACGACGTGCGCGAGCGAGCCAAGAAGATGAAGGCCGCGGCAGCCGGCGGCGACGCCGAGGGCGACGGAGCCGGCAAGGACGACGAGCCGGAGAAGAGCAACTAGGGGGTGCAACGTGGCCGAGCTGGTCTGCCAATTCGTACGACCCGACCGCCAGCTGTACGAGGGGATGGTCGAGTACCTGATTCTCCAGGCGGAGTCGGGCGAGCTGGGCGTCTGGCCCGGCCACTCCCCCGAGATCTGCGCGCTCGGCGACGGCGTCGTAAGGCTCCATCGCACGAAGCGCGACGGGGGAGGGGAGCTCGACATCGTGATCTCGGGCGGCTACGCCGAGATTACGGGTGACGCGGTCATCATCCTCGCCGACCACGCACGCCGCTGCGATGACATCGAGCCAGACGTTGTCATGGAGACGCGTGGAGCCGCGATCGACGCACGCGACGCGCTGCCCGAGCGCGACCCGCGCCGTGCCTATTTCGAAAACAAGATAAACTGGTGCAACCTGCTCCTCAAGCAGGCCGCGCGGAACTGATCCGCGCGTCACGAACGCGCAGTCGGAGAGCACATGGAAGTCATCAAGGTCGAAGGCGGTCATCCGCTTTCTGGCGAGGTAACGGTGGAGGGCGCGAAGAACTCCGCCCTCAAGCTCATGGCGGCCACGATCCTGGCGCCGGGCGTCAACGTGCTCAAGAACGTCCCCAATATCGCGGACGTCCACGTCATGGGCAAGGTGCTCAAGTGCCTCGGCGCGAAGGTCGACGTCCTCGGCGTCCACGAGCTCAGGATCGACACCTCCTCGGTCGACAGCTGGGAGACCCCCTATCACCTCGTGGAGCAGATGCGCGCGTCGACGGCCGTGCTCGGCCCCCTGATCGCCCGCTTCGGCAAGGCGGTCGTGGCCATGCCGGGCGGCTGCAACATCGGCGCACGCAAGATCGACATGCACATCCTCGGTCTCGAGGCGCTCGGCGTCGACTTCAAGATCGACCACGGAGACATCCACGCCTCGGCCCCCGACGGGGTGGTCGGCGCGACGGTGACCCTCGACTTCGCGAGCGTGGGTGCCACCGAGAACCTCATCATGGCCTCGGTGCACGCCAAGGGAACGACCGTCATCGACAACGCGGCGCGCGAGCCGGAGATCGTCGATCTCGCGATGATGCTCAACGAGATGGGCGCGGACATCAAGGGTGCCGGCTCTCCCGTTATCGAGGTCACGGGAGTCAAGGAGCTCCATCCCGTCACGCATACGGTGGTGGGCGACCGCATCGAGGCGGGGACCTTCATAGCCATGGGGGCCATCACCCGCTCCTCGATTACGGTCCGAGGCTTCGAGCCCAACCACCTCGGCCTCGTGCTGCGCAAGTACGAGCAGATGGGCATCTCCATAGAGCGGGGGGACCGCTCGGTCACGGTGGGACGCGAGGGCGACATCGTCCCCGTCGACATCCAGACCCTACCGTTCCCGGGTTTCCCGACGGACATGCAGTCGCAGACCATGTGCCTTCTCGCCCTGGCGAAGGGCACCTGCATCGTGACGGAGAACGTCTTCGAGAACCGCTTCATGTTCGCGAGCGAGCTTGCCCGCATGGGCTCCGAGATCGTCATCAAGGGGCACCATGCGGTCATCCACGGCGTCGACCACTTCTCGGGCGCCGAGGTCAAGTCCCCCGACCTCAGGGGCGGCGCTGCCCTCGTGATGGCCGGCCTGGTCGCGGACGGCACGACGACGGTCTCGGCCATCCATCACATCGACCGCGGCTACGAGTCGTTCGTGGAGAAGCTCCAGGCGCTTGGTGCCCAGGTAACGCGCGAGCAGGTCAGCGCGCCGGAGGACGACGAGTAGGCCGCTCGCGCGACGTCTCTGCCGAAGCCCAGGAGCCCCGCCCACCCCGCCCTGGGGCCAGGCGGTTCGTGGGCTGGGGTGCCGTACAACAAGTTATATTGGGTACATACCAGTCACCGAGCAGCTCAGGCTAGGCCCCTCCGGGGGTCCGGCCTGAATCCTTATCGGGCTCACCCGGCTCGAGTATCACTGAGGGGAAGGTTGCCAATGCCCAAGACCGACACTCACGAGGGCCACGAGCTCTCGATGGCGAGCGAGGACTACCTGGAGTCCATATACCGAATCATGTCCGACAGGGGCGAGGAGCTCGAGGGGGTGAGGTCAGTGGACGTGGCCGAGCAGCTCAATGTCTCGAAGGCGAGCGTGAACAAGGCGCTCTCCACGCTGAAGGACGCGGGCATGGTCGAGCAGGTCCGCTACGGAAGGGTGCGCCTCACCACCGCCGGGAAGGAGTACGCCTCGCGCGTCTGGAAGACCCACCGCACCCTCAGGGCCTTTCTCGTCCACGACCTCGGAGTGGACAAGAAGACGGCGAACGACGAGGCGTGCCTCATGGAGCACTACCTCTCGGATGACACCGTGCGCCGCTGGTGCGACTTCCTCGAGAAGCAGGGTCTTGATCTGGATGAGTAGGGAGGGCGACGCCGCGACGGGTGCGGGAGGCGCCGGCGCGCCCACTGCCTGCGGAAGCGGGGGAGCCGACCTGCCGGAACCCGAGAGCTTCGGCTGGACGTCCTACGAATTCGACGACGCGGACGACGACCTCACCGCCTCGCTGGCGAGGCTGCTGTGCGCGGGCGAGGGGACGCCCTTGGCCTGTTCCGGCGACGTCTTCGAGGCGGTCGGGTACGCAGGGGCACGCGCGGAGGCTCCCGACGCAGTCTGGGATGCGTGCGAGCAAGACACGATCGAGGTCGCCTACCGCCTGTACGTAGCCGCCGGGTTGCAGGTCGCCGTCACGAACACCGCCGGTTGCGACCCCTGGAGCATCGATGCCTCGGGTGCCGCCGTTCCGTTCGAGCGCGTCGTCGAGAGGGCGGTGCGTGCGGCGCGCTCGGCGGCGCCGCCGTTCGTGGCCGGCCTGCTCGACGTGGGCGGCGTCCCCGTTGAGAAGTCCGCCGCGTCCGGGGCGCGGCTGCTGGGCGAACTCGCCCACCTGGGCGTCCATGCCTTCGTCGTCTCGGGCTCCGTGAACGAGGCCTCTGCGCGGGAGGCCCTGCGCGCCGCGCGCTCGGCGAACGAGCACCTCTACCCGTCGAGGCCCGTCGTGGCCTCGCTGGACGCACGCGCCCTCGCGGGCGTCGACGTGCGGGAGGTCCGCCGCCTGCTGGGGGAGATGATCGAAGGCGGTGCCTGCGTTGTCGGGTTCGACCACGTATGCGCGGCGGACGCGCGCCGTCTCGGGCCCATCCTGACCGAGGTGTGGCGAGAGCGCGGACGAAGGGGCTACCTGCAGCTCTGCATCCCCGACTCGTGTGACGGGCGCGCGGAGGGCGCCGCGCAGGAGGAGCTGCTCCTCGCTGCCCGCGACCTCGCCGACGTCCCTCTCGCGCTCGTGGGCTTCGGCGAGGGCGTGACGCCCGCCCTCGCGGCGAACATCCAGGGGACCTGGCTGTAACTTGCGCTCCGCGCCCGGCCGCGTGCCGGGCGCGGAGCGCATTCGGCCCTCGCCGCCTGCCTGCCGGCGCCCGGCGCAGCCTGCCCCTCGCGAGGACCGCAGGTCGGCTCAAGGGGTATGCTACCGTCAAATGGAATACTTGAACTATCGAACGCGGAACGACGAAGGGACATCTCCATGAAGGCAATCATTCCAGCCGCAGGCCTCGGCACGCGCTTCCTCCCCGCGACCAAGTGCACGCCCAAAGAGCTCCTCCCGGTGCTGGACAAGCCGGTCATCCAGTACGTCGTGGAGGAGGCCCTCGAGCCGGATGACGTCGACGGCGTCGTCATCGTCAACTCGCGGCTCAAGCCGCAGATGGAGAAGTATTTCTCCGAGGACAAGGACTTCGAGGAGTACCTGCGCGCGCACGGCAAGGACGCCCTCGCCGAGAAGGTCCACGAGGCGGGCGCCCTTCCGGTCTCGTTCGTCTACCAGGACGATCCTCGCGGGCTCGGGCACGCCGTCTGGTGCGCGCGCGAGGAGGTCGGGGACGAGCCCTTCTTCGTGCTGCTCGGCGACTACTTCGTGCCTGACCGGCAGATGTGCGTCAACATGCAGAAGGTGTCCCGCGAGCACGGCGGGGCCTCCGTCATCGCCGTCGCACCGGTCCCCGAGGACCAGGTGAGCCGCTACGGCATCATCGCGGGGGAGTGCGTGGGTTCGCTCGAGGGCTCGGACGCGACGGGCGAGAACGAGGGTGCCGTCTGGAAGGTGTCGGGCATGGTAGAGAAGCCCGCGCGCGAGGACGCCCCCTCCCACCTGTTCATCGTGGGTCGCTACCTGCTCTCGCCCAGGACCATGGACCTGCTGGCGACCCAGGGGGTCGGCGCTGGCGGTGAGATCCAGCTGACCGACGCCATGGTGCGGCTCCTCGAGTCCGAGGACATGTACGCCCTCGTCGTGGACCCCTCCGAGGGCTGCGACACGGGCACCCCGGCTGCCTGGGCGGCGACCAACGCCCGCCTCGCCCTCTCCGACCCCGAGCAGGAGAGCGCCTTCAGGGAGGCGCTCGGCGACGTCGCGCTCTAGCGCGTCAAGATGATTCGCTTCGACTCTCACGGCTGGCGGGCCCCCCTCGGCGAGGACTTCAACGAGGAGAGCGTCTCTCGCATCGGCGAGGCGATCGGCACCACCTGGGGGGCTGCCCGACCGGGCGGTACGGTGTACGTCGGCTACGACGCGAGGCGCGACGCCGAGCGTCTGGCCGGCGTCGTGGCTGGTGTCATAGCGAGCCACGGCCTTAGGGTGCACGTCTCGCTGGAGCCCCTCCCGACACCCGTCCTCGGTTGGAACGTCTCCCAGGACGGGTCGTCGATCGGTGGCGTGATGCTCACGGCCTCGGAGGCCCCGTCTGCGTACGGCGGCATCTGCCTCAGGGGGCCTGACGGCGGGCCTGCCCCGGAGGACCTGACTCTCGAGGTCGAACGCTCGATCAACGCTCTGCCCTCACGGCCCGCGGCTCCCTTCGAGAGGGTCGACCTCTTGGGGCCCTACGTCAGGGATGCCGTGGGGCACCTGGCGGCACGTCCCCTCGCCAGGGCGCCGAGGGTCGTGCTCGATCCGCTCCATGGCGCCACGGGAAGGGCGGCCCGCCTGGTGCTCGAGGGCATCGGGTGCGAGGTGACGTCGCTCCACGAGGAGCCGCGTCCGGACTTCGGGGGCCTACGTCCCTCCCCGCGGCTGCCTTGGGTCGAGGGTTGCGAGGCCGAGGTCCTCCGTAGGCACGCGGACCTCGGCGTGGTACTCGACGGAGACGGGGACAGGCTCGGCATCATAGGCGACGCGGGGGACTGGGTCCTGCCACACCTCGTCGAGTGCCTGGTGATGGAATACCTGGTGCGGCAGTGCGGCAGGAGCGGCGTGGTCGTTGTTAACCAAGCCTGCTCCGCGCTCGTCGGCAGACAGGCCAGGAGGCTCGGCTGTGCCGTCCGCACCGTCCCCGTGGGCTTTAGGCGCATATACGAGGAGTTCTCGGGGGGCGATGTACTCCTGGGCGTCGAACACCTCGGGGGGATGGCGTTCCCCTGGCATCTGAAAGAGAGAGATGCCGTGTACGGGGCAGGCCTCCTCTGCGCCCTCTTGGGCACGTCGGAGGACTCGCTCTCCTTACGTCTTTCTCGCCTCACGGAGAAGGTCGGCAGGATGTACTTCTCCCGGCGGGACTTGAGGACGGACGTCGACAGGTGCGAGACTCTCAGGAACCTGCTCCCGGGCGTAAACCCGAGGGAGCTGTACGGAGAGGAGCCGACATGGGTCAGCCACGCCGAGGGCCTCAAGGTGGAGTTCGAGGACGGCTCGTGGGTGATGGTGAGGACGTCGCGGACGGAGCCCGTCGTGCGGGTCTGGGCGGAGGCGACCTCCGAGTCCAAGGCGGCGTCGCTCGTCTCGTCCACGACGGCGGGAATCGCACGTCTCTAGAGTTGAAGTGCGTTGCAGGGCGTCGCCGGCCGGCGGCGGGCGTTTGGTCCTGGAGGGGGTCCCGGAGCCTGGAGTCAGGCGCCGGGGCCCCCTTCCCTATGCCGCGCCTCCCGTGGAGGTTCCGTGGAGCGCGGCGA
>NZ_JAZGJQ010000007.1:0-100949 GCF_036408855.1 Olsenella absiana | reverse complement strand
CCTCGACATGTCGTTGCTGGACCACTGGGACGAGAGGAGCGTTAGCACGGACTAGGAAGCCGCAAGCAAGTCCTGCCGACATAGGGGGTCAGAAGACATTTGCGAAAGATACTTGACGGAACCCCTCCGGGAGGCGACGGGCGCCCTCGAGGCGCCCCTGGCGGGGTGTTGCTTCGACCTCGTGGTCGACGCGGCGGGGCCAGGCCCCGTGCGCGTCACGGTCGCCGACGAGCTCGGCGTCGCCTGGAAGGACGGCACGCTCTCGATGCGCTTCTCCGACCCCTCCAAGGAGTCGGTCGGCGCCGGGCGCACCCTGCGCTTCGAGCCGCTTGCCTCGCTCACGAGCCTGCGCGTCGTGGGCGACGCCTCCTCGGTGGAGGTCTTCGCCAACGACGGCGAGCTCTGCCTCTCCACGCGCTACTACCCCGAGCGCTACCGCGTCGCCGTGGACGCCCCCGGCGCCCGCGTGCGCCTCTGGGACCTCGCGCGCTAGCGCATGAGCGGCAGCGTCGAGCCGCCGTGCGGCATGATGAGCACCCGCGGCTCGCGCCCGAGCCTCGCGCGCTGCTCGGCGAGGGCGGCATCGAGCGCCTCCTGCACGTGGCGGAAGGGCCGCATGAAGCAGGCGCGCGCCGTCTCGTCGGGCAGGTCACTCACGAGGAGGACGTCCGCCCGCTCCTCGATCTGGGCGATGGCGGCCGCCTTGTGGCCGCCGAGCCTGAACTCGCGGCGCAGGTGGTCGACGACCTCGGCGGGCGAGGACGCCTCGCGCATCCACCGCTCGAAGGTCGGCTGCCCGAGGCCCTCGGCGCACGAGCCCACGAGGACGATCGCACCGCCGTCGCGGACGGGGTGCTTGGCGTTGTCGAGCGCCTTCTGCAGCTGGTAGAGGTTGAGGTCCTTGGGCGCGCCGCCCTGGCTGACCACCACCACGTCGGCCTTCTCCGCGAGGGGGCAGCCGTAGAGGCGGTCGAGCTCGCGGCAGGCGTCGCGCTGGGCCTCGACGAAGTCGCCGCAGGCGCAGTAGACGATGCGGCGCTCCTCGTCGAGCACGACGTTCACGATGAAGTCGAGGCCGACCATGCGGCAGGCCTCCTCGAGGTCGAGCCTCACGGGGCTCTCCATGTTGCCCGAGCGGGCGGCGGGGTCGCACATGAGCGCGTGGTTGGCCTGGATCGCCTCGAAGGTCGAGACGCCCGGCATAATCGCCTTGGCTCCGCCGGAGTAGCCGGCGAAGTAGTGGTACTCCACGTTGCCGAGCGAGACGCGCACGTCGGCCTCGGCGACCTCGGCGAGGATGTCGACCGGGGTCCCGTGGCGCGTCCTGCCGAAGTGCACGAGCCCGCGCGAGTCCCCGTTCAGGACGGCGAGCCTGCCGAAGTAGGGGCCCATGATGCGGCGGAGCTCGTCTTGGGTCTGGGGGCGGTGGCTGCCGAGCGCTATGGCGAGAAGGACGTCGTCGTCCGAGACGCCCCCCGCGTGCAGCTCGTCCATCACCTCGGGCAGGATCTCGGCCGTGGGCAGGGGTCGGGTGACGTCGGAGGTGATGACGCAGACGCGCTGGCCGCACGAGACGAGCTCGCGCAGCCGGGGCGTGGCGCGGGGCCGCTCGAGCGCCGCGCGCACGAGCGCGGGGCCCACCTCGCCGACCTCGACCTCGTTGGCGTGCATGACCTCGATGACGTCGGCCTCGTCGAGCTCGAACTCCTCGCACCTGTCGCCGATCCCGACGCTGTAGCGCATGGCCTACCCCTCCGCGAGCCAGTTGAGGGGGGCCGCCCCCTTACGGCGCTCGGGCACCATGCTGCAGGCGCCCACCATGTCGTCGGAGCCCTTGGCGGGGGCGAAGCGCCGCGCGCCCTTCTCAGTGACCAGGCGCGGCCTCTCCGACTCGCGGGCGCCCCCCGCCGCCTCGGCCTCGGGCGCGCCCGCGCCGGCGCCGCCCGCGGGCCCCGCGTCCTTCTCGCCCGGCTCCGCCCCATCGGCGATCTGGTCGAGCACGATGGGCAGGAAGTAGGCGATCTGGCGCTTCCACCACGGCCAGTCGTGGCTCACGTCGAAGCCCCAGAAGTCGCACCACGCGCCCACGCCCAGCCGGTCGAGCTCCTCGGAGATGACGCGCAGGTCGTCGATGCTGTCCTCCCAGGCGCCCTGGCCGACGCAGAACACGAGCTGGCGCTCGTTGTAGAGCCTCACGTAGGGGTGGGTGGGCTCCATGTTGCTGAGGAAGGCGCAGGCGTCGTTGTCGTAGAGGGTGTCGTTCATCCAGTCGCCGAAGAAGCGGCTCGTGTGGTAGATCCCCGAGAGGGCTATGCAGCCCTGGAAGAGGTCCGGGCGCCTCAGCGCGAGGAGGGCTGCCTGCGTGGCGCCCAGGTCGCAGCCGACCGCGAGCGGGCGCAGCTTGGAGGCGTTGCGCTCGTGGACCTCGGCGAGGAGCTCCTCCACGAGGTAGTCGTAGTAGGCCTCCTGCGTTGCCGCGCGCCGCTCGTCGTCGCCGGAGCCGTCGGTCCAGCTGTCGTGGTCGACGGTGTCGACGCAGAAGAGCTGGATCCGCCCCTCGTCTATGAGGGGGGCCAGCACGTCCACCATCCCGAAGCCCTCCCACTCGTCGGCCATGGCGTCCTGCGTGGGGACGGCGACGATGGGGTAGGCGCCCGCCTCGCCGTAGGCGATGGCATGCATGTCCCTGCCGAGGTATGTGCTGTGGGTCGTGAACTGCTCGCGTCTCATGCGTCGCTCCCAACTAGTCGGCCGTCGTGCGGTCGTGCTGAAGCCTGCCTTCACGGAGAGAGACGCTATCAGAGCAAGGTTTCGGCCAGGTTTAGAGAAGCCCTTTGCGTCGTTTATGTTCACAAAGGCCGCGGAGGCGCCGCGAGCGGCAGAATGCCCAGGGCGAGCGGTCGGGGGAGGGGCGGCACGGACGTGCGGCGCGGACGTGCGGCGCGGACGTGCGGCCGGGGGGGCGGCGCGCCCCCGGGGCTCAGCGGGCGGCGCGCGTGCGCCTGGCGGGGCGCCGCGTGTTCACGATCACGATGCCCGCGCTCGCCAGGGCGAGGGAGCAGAGCAGGACCGCGGGGCTGACGATCCCTCCCTCGTCGAGCAGCAGGGTCGAGAGGATGGCGCCGAAGACGGGGTTGCAGAAGCCGAAGACGCTCACGCGGCTCACGGGGTTGTTCGCGAGCAGGAGCGACCAGAGCGAGTAGGCCGCCGCGGAGATGAAGGCGAGGTAGAGGAGGAGCGCGACGGAGGCGGGGCCGCTCGGGGAGAGGGAGCCGCCGCCGGCGAGCCCGATGGCCGAGAGCGTGAGCCCGCCGACCAGGAACTGCCAGCCGGACAGCGTCACCGGGTCGTGCCCCTCGTGCGAGAAGATCTGGATGAGGCTCGACGACGTCGCCGCGGCGAGGGTCGAGGCGAGCACCGCGCCCTCGCCCGCCAGCGAGAAGGAGAGGCCGCCCGAGCCCTGGGAGAGCGTGACCAGCGCCACCCCGGCGAAGCCGACGGCGCAGCCCGCGAGCTTGCGCGCCGTAAGCCGCTCGAGCCTGAAGACGAGCGCGGCGATCAGGATGCAGAAGAAGGTGTTCGTCGCCTCGATGATCGAGCTCGTGACCCCCGAGGCATGGCCGAGCCCCAGGTAGAAGAGGGCGTACTGCAGAGTCGTCTGGAAGAGGCTCAGAACGAGGACGCACCTCGCGTCCTCCCGGCGCGCCACGAGGGGGCGCCGCCGCACGAGGCTCATGGCGCCGATCACGCCCAGTCCGGCGAGGACGAAGCGCGCGCCGGCGAAGAGCATCTGCGAGGCGGTGTCGTCCGCGGGGATGGAGAAGAGCCGGTAGCCGATCTTGATGCAGGGGAAGGCGCTGCCCCACAGGAAGGTCGCGACGAGGGCGAGGGTCACGACCCCCGCCGTGCTCGCGAGGAAGCCCCCCTCGCGGCCGTCCTTCGGCTCCGTCCGTGCCCCTGCCCGCATGCGCTCCCCTTCCTCCGTCCAAGACAGGGGAGTATAGCAGGCGGGGGCGCCCCCGGCTCGGGGCGGGGCTCGCGGCCTCGCTCGCCGGGGGGCGCCCGTCGGTCACGCGAGGCGGCGCGCCCAGGGGAGGTCGAGCGCTGCCCGGGTGGCCAGCAGCATCACGTTGTCCTCCTCCGCCTCCCGCCCGGGCTGGACGCCGGCGGCGAACACGCGGGAGAAGCCGGCCGCGGCGAGCGTGGCCGCGAGCTCGCGCAGCGGACGCGCCCGCGGCCCCTCCGCCGCAGAGACCACGTTGGCGAGGAAGGCGCCTTGGGGCGCGAGCCGCTCGAGGTAGAGGCGGGCCGCCTTCGGGCCCGCCAGCTCGGACGGCGCCTCGCCCGCGGCGAAGCAGTCGCAGAGGATCGCGTCGTAGGTCCGCCCGGTCCCCTCGAGGAAGTCGAGGGCGTCGGTGCAGACGACGCGCGGTCCGGGGAGGTGGGCCCTTCTCCGCTCGCGCAGCAGCCGGCCGAGGAAGAAGTGGCGCCTGGCGAGGCGGATGACGGCCGGGTCTGCCTCCACCACGTCGAGGGCGACCTCGGGACGCTCGGCCAGCAGGTACTTGGGGTAGCCGAGGCCGCCGCCCCCGAGCATGAGGAGGTCGTGCGCCCGCGGGCAGGCCTCGAAGGCGAGGTCGAAGAGGACGTAGTAGTCGAAGACGGGGTCGCACCAGCCCTCGTCGACGTAGGTGGCGGACTGCAGCGTGCCGTCCACGGTGAGGAGCCTGACCGGGCGGCCGTCGTCCCAGGTGCCCTCGACGACCTCGGTCGTGCCGAAGCGGCCGCGCACGCGCGCGAGGACCCTCTCGCGACTGTCGACGCGCGCGTCGTCCGCGCAGTCGGCCCGCGTGCGACCGGGCGGGCGGAGGCCGGCCGCGAGGCGCGTCCGGGGGCCAAGGGAGCCCACGGCGCGCCCGCTAGACGAGGAGGGAGAGCAGGTCTCCCTCGCTCTCGAAGCCGTAGTCGAGGCAGGCGTCCGTGGCGCGCTCGCCCTGGTCGTAGAGGAAGAGCCGCGAGACGCCCCTGCCGCTCGCCTTGAGCTCGATGTCCTCGAGCAGCGTGGGGAGGGTCGCCTCGTAGCCCGGAAGCGAGCTCACGCCCACGACGAGGCCGACCATGCCCGAGGGGTTCTCGGCCGAGGGGATGACCTCCACGAAGAGGACGCCCGCCGTGGAGACGACGCGCCCGTCCACCTCGGCGACCTGCTGAGCGAGCGCACCCTGCTGCATGTTGCGCGTGAGGTAGCGCTCGAGGTCGCTCCTGTGGAGCCCCTGGGTGCCGGCGAGCATCGCGGCCACGGCCGGCACGTCCGCCAGGGTCGCCTGGCGGGAGGCGAACTCCTCGAAGCTGGGGTCGGCAAACGAGGCGTCCGCGTCGGCGGAGGGCATCGCGCAGGCGGAGGGACCGGAGGCGGGGCCGGTCGCGCTTGCGGGCCTCGGCGCCGGGCCCTTCGCGGGACGGCCGGCTGCCGTCGGCGCGGACACCGGGCCCGCGCCGTACGCGAACTCGCCCGGGACGTCCTGCGGCGAGAGCTCGTTCATCACCATGCGGTTGTTCACCTGCTCGGAGATCGGCGGGTAGGACTCGTCCCACACGGAGGGGTCGGTGACGACGGAGTCGAAGGAGGAGACGAGCCCGCTGCCGTAGCGGCCGCCCTCGAGGGAGCGGAGCCAGTCGCGGCAGAAGTCGAGGCCGTCCGCGGAGGTCGAGTAGCCGCCGTCGAAGCGCTCCTCGAAGCGGCGGGAGAAGTCCTGGTAGAGCTCGGGATCGGCGGAGCTCGCCGCGTCCCAGAGGAAGGGGTTCGCCTCGGAGCACAACTCCTCCAGGCCCGCCGGCGCCCCCTCGGGGCGCCGCTCCTGCGTCATGCAGGCCTGCTGGATGGCGTAGTAGAGGTTGACGTAGGTGACGAACTCGTCCCAGAGCTTCTCTTCCATCTCTCCTCGATTCGCGGCTGTCCGCCTGAGCGTTGCGCCGGGCGGGCTGGGCCCTCGGCAGCCCGAGGCCCTGCGGGGTCGGCGGACGCTAGCGCCCTGCGGTGTCGGGCGCGCCGGCGCACCGAGCCGAGGTCCTTCTCGCCCCCGTGGCGGAGTCCTCGCCGGCGCCCTCCCCCCTGGTGGGAAAAAGCGCGAGCAGCAGGCCGGAGAGCGGCGCCAGGTCGAGCGCGAGGGTGCCCGCGCCCGCGTCCATCCGTGCGCCCGTGCGCCCGTCGGGCGTGGCGCCGCCGAAGCGCTGCCAGTCGGTGTCGAGGAGGACCTCGACGGAGCCGGTCTCGGGCAGCTCGAGCTCGTAGCCCTCGTGGGGGCAGTTGGCGAGGTTGAGGACGCACAGGAGCCGCTCGCCCGAGCGGTCCCGGCGCTCGAAGGCGTAGACGACGTGCGTCTCGTCGTCGACCTGGCGCCACTGGAAGCCCGCCTGCTCGTAGTCGAGCTCCCAGAGCGCGGGGTGAGCGAGGTAGAGGTGGTTCAGCTCGCAGACGTAGCGGTAGAAGGCGTCGTGCGTGGGGTAGGCGCGCAGGAACCAGTCCTGCTCGCGCCGCTCGTCCCACTCGCGCAGCTGGGCCACCTCGGAGCCCATGAAGTTGAGCTTCTTTCCGGGGTGGGCCATCATGTAGAGGTAGAGGGCGCGCGCCTGCGGGAACTTGAGGTCGAGGTCGCCCCACATCTTCTGCGCCACGGTCGCCTTGCCGTGCACGTTCTCGTCGTGGCTGAGCGGCAGCAGGTAGCGCTCGTTGCCGAAGTACATCATCGAGAAGCTCAGCTTGTGGTAGTTGCCCGCGCGGAAGTAGGGGTCGGTCTGGAAGAGGCTCAGCGTGTCGTGCATCCAGCCCATGTCCCACTTGTAGTCGAACCCGAGGCCGCCCTCGCTCGCGTCGGCCGTGCAGCCCTTGAAGTCCGTCGAGTCCTCGGCCACCAGGAAGGTGCCGGGGTTGAGCGACTTGACGCCCGCGTTCATGGTGCGCACGAACCTCACCGCGTCCGCGTTGACGCCGCGTGCCTCGTCGCCCTGCCAGTAGATGATGCGGCTGATCGCGTCCATGCGCAGCCCGTCGAAGTGGTAGGCGCCGAGCCAGAAGTTGGCGCTCGACTGCATGAAGCTGCGGCTCTCGCCGCGCGAGTACATGAAGTTGTGGCTGCCCCACTCGGAGACGCCCACGGCGTCGTTGGGGTACTCGAACAGCGGGGTGCCGTCGTAGTCCGCGAGCCCCCAGGGGTCGGTCGCGAAGTGGACCGGCACGACGTCCAGGATGCAGCCGATGCCCGCCTGGTGCAGGCTGTCGACGAGGGCCATGAGCTGGCGGGGCTCGCCGAAGCGGCTGGTGGGCGAGAAGAACCCGGTGGGCTGGTAGCCCCACGAGCCGTCGAAGGGGTACTCGGTCAGGGGCATGAACTCGACGAAGGTGTAGCCGCTCTCGGTGAGGTAGGAGACGAGGGGGGCCGCCACCTCCTCGTAGCCGAGCCAGTCGGCCGGGTCGTCGGAGGGCTCGTCGCCCGAGCGCTTGCGCCAGCTCCCGAGGTTGAGCTCGTAGACGTTCATGGGGCGGTCATCGCCCCGTGAGCGGTGGGCCATCCACTCGGCGTCGCCCCACTCGTAGGTCAGGTCGCGCACGACGGAGCGATGGTGCGGCCTCAGCTCGGAGCCGAAGGCGTAGGGGTCCGCGTGGTCGACGCTCCTGCCTGCGTGGTGGATGCGGTACTCGTAGGCGCAGCCCTCGCGGGCGCCGGGGCACAGGAGCTCCCAGAAGTTGCCGTCCTCGACCTTGTGCATGGGGTGGGGCACGCCCTCGACGACGACCTCGATCGCCTCGGCTGCCGGGGCAAAGGTCCTGAAGACGACGCCCCCGTCGACGAGGTGGGCCCCGAGGTAGTCCTGGGCGAAGAACTCGCTTCCCGTGTAGAAGTCGTACGTGCGCATCGCATGCCCCCTGCGTCCCGTGCGTTCCCGTGCGTGGTGCCCGTTTCGAGCCGCGAGGCCGGCGTTCGTGGCCTGGCGCCGTGCTGGCGCCGGCGGCCCCCCCGGCGTCCGTCGGCGCGCGGCGCCCGCGTGCCCGCGGCCCCCGCGTGCCCGTGGCCCCTGGACAGCCTTGCATTAATGTAGCGCACCCCCTTGCGGAGGGGGAGGAACCCGTGCCCCCACGGGTGCGATGCGCCTGCGGACGGGGAGGTGGGGGGGAGTCGCCCCGGGCTTGCCGCCCCGAACTTTCGCCCGGGGCTTGACGAGTTTCTCGGCCAGCCCTAAGATGCACATATCCCTAGTGGATTGGTAGGAATAAGAGACGACGCCCGTGGGCGGACAAGGGTCCCTCTCCTCTCCCCGTCCGGGATGCGCACTCCCCTTGGCGCATCCGCTCCCACGGCCTCGCCTCTTTTTCCGTGCGCGTAGGCTTCCGCACGCCGTCGGCGTCGCCGTAGGCGCCGACGGCGCAGGAGCCGTTGCCGTTGTCGGCCGGGCGCCCTGCGTCCGCTCCGGGAGGCTGCCATGATCCGAATCGTACACGGCTCCGTCGTCGACCAGCGCGTCGACGCCATCGTGAACGCGGCCAACGGCGGCCTCATGGGCGGGGGAGGCGTCGACGGCGCCATCCACCGCGCTGCCGGCCCCGGCCTGGACGAGGAGTGCCGCCGCCTGCACGACGAGGGCGGCTGCCCCACGGGCGACGCCAGGCTGACGGGCGCCTACGGCATCTCCTGGGCGCGCCACGTGGTGCACACGGTCGGCCCGGTCTTCTCGGAGCACTCGTTCGAGGAGGGCGCGCGGCTCCTGGCGTCGTGCTACGAGCGCTCGTGCGACCTCGCGCTCGCCGCGGGCGACGCCTCAATCGCGTTCCCCGCCATCTCGTGCGGGGTCTACGGCTTTCCGCTCGAGCGCGCGCTGCCGGTCGCGCTCGACGCCCTCGTCCCCTACGCGGTGCGCTTCGATCGCATCGTGCTCGCCATGTTCCGCCGCGACGAGTTCGCCCTCGCGCGCGAGGTCGCCCGCGAGGTGGTCCGCTGCCACGACGAGGGCGACGAGGTCGTGGTCGACGCGTAGCCGGCCGCGCCAGGCCTCGGACTGCGCGTCCTTGTCCGCCGCCGTGTGCGCGCCTTGCTATGCTTGTGCCGTGTCAGTTCCCGAGGACGTGACGGTTTCCGGCGCTAGGAGGCAGGCGTGAGCGACGACTTCGATGACCTGATCTTTACCAACCCAGTGTTCCACGAGAAGATCTGGGGAGGCCGCAGGCTCGAGACGGAGTTCGGCTACAAGATCCCGGACGGCAGCATCGGGGAGTGCTGGGCCATCAGCGCGCACCCCGCGGGCGACTGCACGGTCGCCGGAGGCGCCTACGACGGCAGGTACCTGTCGGACCTGTGGGAGAGCGAGCGCGGGCTCTTCGCGGGCGCCTCGGGCGACCGCTTTCCGCTGCTGATCAAGATCCTCGACGCGCGCGAGAACCTCTCCGTGCAGGTGCACCCCGACGACGCCTACGCCGCCGCGCACGAGAACGGCTCGCTCGGCAAGCGCGAGTGCTGGTACGTGCTCTCCGCCGAGCCCGGGACCAAGATCGTCGTGGGGCAGCGCGCCCACGACAGGGCCGAGTTCGCGCGCATGGTCGAGGAGGGCCGCTGGTCCGAGCTGCTCTACGAGGTGCCCATCAAGGCGGGCGACTTCTTCCGCATCGAGCCTGGCACGATCCATGCCATCGAGGGCGGCACGCTGATCCTCGAGACGCAGCAGTCCTCCGACGTCACCTACCGCGTCTACGACTACGACCGCGTGCAGGCCGACGGCACGCGGCGCGAGCTGCACATCCCGCAGACGCTCGACGTGGTGGACTTCTCGCTCGTGCCGCCGGCGTCGGGCGAGGTCACGGCTCCCGAGGTGGACGGCATCACGAGCCTCATGAGCTGCCCCAACTTCGACGTCGTGCGCCTGCGCCCGACCGAGGGGACGTCCGTGACGCTGAGGCAGGACCACCCGTTCGTCTGCGTCTCCGTGGTCGAGGGCGCTGGCGCGGTGGAGACGCCGGCCGGCCGACACGAGCTCGAGAAGGGCGCGCACTTCGTGGCGCCTGCGCGCTCGGGCGACCTCACCTTTACGGGCGACATGACCATCATCGCGAGCTGGGTCCCCAAGGAGGCGTAGCCCCGGGGCGCGGCCGCAGGTCGGCGGGGTGGGCGGCGCTCGGGCGCGAGGGTTCCGGCCCCGGGGCAGCATCCGGCCCGGGGCCGCGGCCGGCCCGGGGCCGCGCGCGAGCCGATGCAACTATCAGCGCGGGATTGTGCATTTCGACAGGTTATGGACGGGTCGGAGGGGGCTCGCGACGCTTCCGCCGCCCGCCGCGATGGCGGGACGCCACGTCTGCCCAGGATTCCGCGAGTCCTCCGCCGCCGGGGGCCGTCTTCCGCTCGCGAGGCCCTCTCGGCGCCGCCTCGACCCGTCCCTAAGTCGCCGAAATGCACGAGTCGACAGAATGGCTGCACGCGGGCCCCGCGGGACCCGGCCCCTCGGGGCCTGGCTGCGCGGGGCCCGCGTGCGACGTCAGCGTTTCCGCTCGCGGAAGAGGGTGACGCCCGGGCCGGTGGCTTTGCTGCGAGCCGGTCCCGAGGCGGGGGCGCCGGGGCCGGGACGTGCGCCGGAGCCCCCGGCGCCTAGACGTGCGTTGGAGCCGGGGCGCCTAGACGTGCGCGCCGCCGGGGATCTCGCCGCCGCAGTGCGGGCAGCGGGTCGCGCCGGCCTTGACCTCCTCGAGGCAGTGCGGGCAGACGGGGGTCGTGGCCGCCTCTTCCTCCTTCTGCTTGTTGAGCAGCTTGTTGGCGCTCTCCTGCACGGTCTTCTCGAGCTTGTTCATGCCCTTGACCATGCAGAAGACGATGAGGGCGATGATCAGGAAGTTGATGATCGCGCTGATGAAGTTGGAGAAGCCGATCGTCGTGTCGCCCACGGTGACGTCGAGCCCGGAGACCTCGGTGCCGCCGCCGGTGACGATGTGGATGAACGGCTGGAGGACGTCGCTCGTGAGCGAGGTCACGATCCCCGTGAAGGCGCCGCCGATGATGACGCCGATTGCCATGTCCATCACGTTGCCGCGGGAGATGAACTCCCTGAACTCCTTGAAGAAGCCGGACATGCGAATCCTTTCTCTCGGGCGGCCGCGCCGCCTGACCTTGACGGCCGCGCCGCCTTGCCTTGGCGGGCGCGCCGCCGCTAACGGTGGGTGTGCCGCGGACGGGCGAGCTCGTCCGTGTCGAGCCAGATCGTGAACGGGCCGTCGTTCACGAGCGAGACGCGCATCTCGGCGCCGAACGTGCCGTGCTCCACGTGCACGTCGCGGGCGGCCACGTCGCAGAAGTGCCGGTAGAGCTCGTCCGCCAGCCCCGGTTCCGCGGCGCCGTTGAAGGAGGGCCTGCGGCCCTTGCGGCAGTCCGCGAAGAGCGTGAACTGGCTGACCACCAGCACCTCCCCCGAGATGTCAGCGAGAGAGAGGTTCGTCTTGCCGGCCTCGTCCCCGAATACCCTCAGATGATAGATCTTTTCCCAGAGCGCGTCCGCCACTTCTGCGGTGTCGTCGGGGCTAACGCCGAGAAGGACGAGGAAGCCGCGACCGCAGCTGCCCACCTCCTGGCCGCCGACCTCGACGTGCGCCTCCTCGACCCTCTGAAGCAAGGCCCTCATGGGCGCGCCTCCTTCCTCGCTCGTGCGCCTGCTCCGCCGCGTCGGCCGCAGCGCCGCGCCGGCCGCGGGCAGTACCGCCGCGCTGCCGCTAGAGCCCGTAGATGCCGCGGTACTTCTCGTCCAGGTAGCGCGTGTAGTGCGAGGGGTCGAAGCCCGTGTGGCACGCCATCCGGATGAGCTCGTCGGGGTCCTTGGAGCGCCCGTAGCGCCAGATGTGCTGGCGCAGCCACTCGCGGACCTCGGTGAGGTCGCCGCGCGAGAGGTCGTCCTCCCAGGCCACGCCGTCCGCCAGCATCTGGTCCTTGAGCTGCGCGCCGTAGGCGCCGCCGAGCGCGTAGGTGGGGAAGTAGCCAAAGTAGCCGGTCGACCAGTGCGAGTCCTGCAGCGCGCCGTCGCGGTCGTTGGGCACGCGGACGCCGAGGTAGCCCTTGTAGCGCTCCTTCCAGAGGCCGGGCACGTCGGCCGCCTTCGCCTCGCCCGAGAAGAGCAGCTGCTCGATCTCGTAGCGGATGATAACGTGCAGCGGGTAGGTGAGCTCGTCGGCCTCGGTGCGGATGGGCTGCGGCTCGACGCGGTTGGTGGCGAGCCAGAACTGCTGCGGCGTCACGCGCATCATCTGGCCGGGGAAGTGGCGCTTCAGCAGCTCGAGCAGGTGCGGCGCGAACGCGCGGTCGCGGCCGACGTAGTTCTCGAAGAAGCGCGACTGGCCCTCGTGCATGCCCGCGGAGGTGCCGCCCGAGAGGGACGTGTAGTTGAACGAGGGGTCCACCCCCTGCTCGTAGGAGTTGTGGCCGCCCTCGTGCAGCATGCTGTAGAGGTTGCGGGTCACGTCGTCCTCGTAGACGTGCGCGGCGGTCACGGCGTAGTTGGTGGTCATGGCTTCGGAGAAGGGGTGCTCGGTCTCGGTGAGCCACCAGGCGTCGAGGTTGACCCCCTCGAGCTCGGCGACGTCGCGGGCGAGCTGCCACTGGCGGGCGGCGTCGAAGCGGCCCTCGACGCAGTCGCGGCTCGGCTGGTAGCCCTTGGAGCGGATGTCCATGAGCAGCGGCACGACCGTGTCCTTGACCCGGGCGAAGAAGTCGTCGTAGAAGGCGCGGCTCGTCCCCTGCTCGAAGTGGTCGAGCCAGACGTCGTAGGCGTCGCGCCTGGGGTCGCGCTCGTGGGCCATGCGCCTCATGAGGGCGACGAGCCTATCCACGTAGGGCTCGAAGCTCGCCCAGTCGTCGGCGCGCTTGGCGCGCGCCCAGACGTCGTTTGCCTCGCAGGTGAGGCGCGTCAGCTCGGCCTGGTCCGCGGCCGGGACGAGCGTCATCTCCTCCTGGGTGCGGCGCAGGACCCTGACCTGCGCGCGGGTGGTCTCGTCGAGCTCGGCGTCGTGCTCGGAGAGGTGGTCGAGGGCGCCCTTGAGCTCGGGGGAGCAGACGAGGTCGTGGTCCTCCTCCTCGAGGACGGCGAGGGCCTCGCCGCGGTCCGCGGTGACGGCCGCCGGGTCGATCGTGGGGCCGAGGACGTCGAGGGTCTTCTTCGCGTATCGGTGGGCGTAGAGGTGGCGCTCGACCTCGCGGAGCGTCTCCAGGTACGGGGCGAGGTCGGAGGGGAGGGGCCCGCGCTCGGGGACGGGCTCGGTCGCGTTGGTGTCAGGCATGGTACCTCCTGGGTGTCGGTTCTGGTTCAGGAGTCGAGTGTAGCGCGCCCGCGCGCCGGCGCACCCGGACGGCCGCCGACGCCGAGCGGGACCGCGCGCGGACGGCGCCGGCGCGCCGCGCCCGTGCGATACTGGGGCCACGGTTTTTCTCGGCAGGGGCGCCGCGGCGCCCGGAGCAGCGGAGGGAGTCCTCATGAACAGGGTCTTCGGGATCGACGTCGGCGGGACGAGCATCAAGATCGGCCTCTTCGAGGAGGGCGGGGAGCTCGTCGCGACCGAGGAGGTGCCAACGGGCGCCCTCCTCACGGAGGACGACTTCGCCAAGGTCACCGGCGCGCTCGGGCGCGTGCTCGAGCAGAACGGCGCGGCCCCCGAGGAGGTCTGCGCGATCGGCCTGGACATCCCCGGGCCCGTCGACGCCGAGGGCAGGGTCGGCATGCTCCCCAACATTCAGCTGGACGACAAGGGCCTCAGGGCGGCGATCCAGGACTCCTTCGGCGCGGCGCGGCTCGCCTTCGTGAACGACGCCAACGCGGCGGCGCTCGGCGAGCTGTGGCAGGGCGCCGCACGCGGCGTGGGCAGCGCGGTCCTTGTCGCCCTCGGCACCGGCGTGGGCGCCGGCGTGATCGTGGACGGCAGGGTCGTGGCGGGCGCCTTCGGTGCCGCCGGCGAGATCGGCCACCTCACGGTCAACCGGTCCGAGACGCGCGTGTGCGGCTGCGGCCGCTGCGGCTGCCTCGAGCAGTACGCTTCCGCGACCGGCGTCGTGAGGATGTACCGCGAGAGGTGCGAGGCCGCCGGCGCGACCCCGGTGCCCCTCACCGGCCCCACCGACACGCTCTCCGTCTTCCGCGCCGCCGAGCATGGCAACGAGGTCGCGGCGGACGCGATCTTCTCCATGGCCGACTACCTCGGCTACGCGCTCGCGCAGGTCTCCTGCGTCATCGACCCCGAGGTGTACCTGATCGGCGGCGGCGTGGGCAAGGGCTTCGGCTTCTTCGGCGAGAGGCTGCGCAGCGCCTTTCGCCACTACTGCCTGGCGACCTCGGCGGGTACGCGGATCGTGCAGGCGAGCCTCGGCAACGCCGCCGCCATGTACGGCTGCGCCTACCAGGCGCTCCTGGCGCGCTCCTAGCCCCGGCGCCGACGGGGGGCGCCGCCGCGGTGCCCGCGTCCGCCCGGGCCAGGGTGCGCGCGGGCGTCCCGCGGGGTATCCTCTTGGGTCAGGCGGAGAAGCGCCTCCCGGGGCAGGTCCCCGGGCATCCAATAGCTGCGAGCTCGAGGGGGCTGCCATGTCCACGTTCGCGTTGAAGTCAGACCACGTCATCCTGCCCGGCGGCATCGACGGCTTCGGGTACGTCCTCGTGCGGGACGGGAAGATCCTCGGCGTGCAGGTCGACGACCCGGCGCCCGGCGTCGAGGTCGTCGACCGCATGGGCTACTGGGTTGCTCCCGGCTACGTCGACACCCACGTCCACGGCTTCATGGACCACGACGTGATGGACTGCGACCCGGCCGGCATCGAGGCCATCGCCGAGGGCCTCGTCCGCCACGGCACCACCTCGTGGCTCCCCACGACCCTGACGGCGAGCGTCGAGGACACGGCGCGCGCCTGCAGGAGCGTCCTCGAGGCGCACGCCCGCCGCGAGCCCGGCTTCGTCGGCGCGCGCGTCCAGGGCATCTTCCTCGAGGGGCCGTTCTTCACCGAGGAGCACAAGGGCGCCCAGAACCCCAAGTACCTCATGGACCCCTCCATCGAGGCCTACGACGCCTGGCAGGCGGCGTGCGGCCACCTCATCAAGAAGTCCGCGCTCGCGCCCGAGCGCGACCACACCGCCGAGTACATCCACCACGTGACGGCCGACGGCTGCGTGGCCGCCATCGGCCACACCTCGGCCACCTACGCCGAGGCCGCCGCCGCGGTGCTCGCCGGCGCCAAGGTCTTCGTCCACACCTACAACGCCATGAGCGGGCTGCACCACCGCGACCCCGGCGCCGTGGGCTGCGCGATGACGAGCCAGGACACCTTCGCCGAGCTCATCTGCGACGGCCAGCACGTCAACCCCGTCGCCGCCGACGCCCTCATCCGCGCCAAGGGCTGGGAGCACGTCTTCCTCATCACCGACTGCCTGCGCTGCGGCGGCATGCCCGACGGCGACTACTTCCTGGGCGAGCTCCCCATCGTGCTCTCCGGCGGCGCCGCCCACCTCAGGGAGGGCGGCAACCTCGCCGGCTCCGTCCTCACCATGGCGCACGCGGTCAAGAACGTCGTGGACTGGGGCCTGGTGACGGCCGAGCAGGCCATCCGCATGGCGACCGAGGTGCCTGCCCGCGCCAACGACATCGCGGACCGCTGCGGCTCCATCCTGCCCGGGCGCGACGCCGACCTCGTCGTGCTCAACGCGGACCTCACCGTCGCGGAGACCTACCTCGCAGGCGAGCCCGTCCTGCCCGAGGGGGAGTGATGGGCCTCCTCTCGCGCGTCCTCGGCAAGGGGGCGGGGCGGGGCGAGAAGGACGCGGGGCCGAGGGGTCGCGCCGGCGCGCCCGCGCCCGCAGGCGCCGGGCCCGTCTCGGACGCGCCGGCAGCGCCTCCCGCGTCCGAGCCGCTCGGCGTCCCCGTCGCCCTCGGCCTCGCCGGGGGCGGCGAGGCCGAGGGGCGCCTGCTCGCGGGCGAGCTGCCCGTCTCGGGCGTGCCCGGCGTCCTGTGGCTCTACGGCGACTCCGTGCCGGGCCGCGACGCGGAGGCCTTCCAGGTCATGCCGCGCCTGCTCTTCGGCCACCGCCCGTGCGTTGTCCTCGCTCTCGACCACCCGGCCGGGGTCGAGGAGTGCCACGCCGCCCTCGTGTGGCTCCAGGACAACGCCAGGCGCTACGGCATCGCCGCCGACCAGGTGTTCGTCGGCGGGCAGGCGCTGGGCGCGGACCTCGCCGTCGAGCTGGCCCTCTACGAGCGCGACGAGGGCCAGGCGCCCGTCGCCTACCTGATGGCGCTCTACCCTACGCTCGGCGCCGGCTGGGAGGCGACGCTGCCGGCCTACACCCGCGGCGTGGGCCTCTCGGGCATGCCGGCGGCGGCCGTGCTCACCGGCATGCGGGACCCCGCGCGCGACCAGACGATCGACCTCGTCGAGCGCCTGCGCGCCGCGGGCGGGGACGTGGACTTCCACATGTACCGCTCGCGCCTGCGCGGCACGGGCCTTCTGGGCGAGGGCTCGGACGGCCGCGAGGCCCAGCAGTTCTCCCTGAGGCTCTTCGACAGGGCCGTGGAGGAGCGCCGCGCCCGCCGGGGGAGCTTCCGCCAGACGGACCTGCCGCGGCTCTAGCCTGCCGCGACCCCATCCTGCCGCGGCCAAGGCTCCATCGGGCGCGTCGTCCCGCAGGCCCCGCCGCTACGCCCGCGCCTTCTCGTGGCGCACGAAGAAGTCGCGCGCGTTGGAGAAGAACAGCCGCTCGGCGAGGCCTGCGCCGAGCTCGCGGACGACGCGCTCGTGGAAGGCGGGCACGCGCTCGCAGCCGTCGAGCCAGGCGGGGACCTTGGAGCCGTCGTAGTCGCTGCCGAGGGCGACCGCCGCCTCCCCGCCGAGGTCGAGCCAGTGCTCGACGTGAGCCATGAGCTCCTCGAAGGTGACCTCGCCGGACTCGGCAACGTCTCCGTGGGCGCCGTGGCGGCGGGTCACGAAGCTGCGGTAGTAGTTGAGGCCCACGATGCCGCCGGCGTCGACGATGGCGCGGAACTGGTCGTCCGTGAGGTTGCGCGCGTGGTCGCAGACGGCGCGCGCGTTGGAGTGGGAGGCCGCGAACGGCCGGCGCGCGACGCGGGCCACGTCCCAGAAGCCCGCCTCGTTGAGGTGGGAGACGTCGACCACGATGCCGCCCTCCTCGAGAGCGGCCACGGCCTGCCTGCCGTAGGCGGTGAGCCCGGAGGTCCCGTCGTTGCCGCTGCCGATCGCGTTGCGCCCGTTCCAGGTCAGCGTGAGCATCTTGACGCCGTCGCCGGAAAGCTCGTCGACCACCTCGAGGCCCGAGTCAAGCACGGAGCCGTTCTCGACCGTGAGCAGGGCGGCGACCTGGCCCGCGTCGAGGGTGGCGTCGAGGTCGCGGGCGTCCCGCACCTGCCTCACGGCGCCGTCCTCGGACGAGGTCTGCTCCCTGAAGTAGGCGACGACGGTGCGGTAGAACTCGAGCGGCGCCACGCCGGCGGGCAGCTCGTCCGGGAGGAAGACCGCGTAGCACTGGCACCAGCGCATCTGGGCCATGCGGTCGGCGGCGAGCGCCAGGTTGTTGTGGGCGAGGTCGCCCTCGACCCCGCTCCAGGAGAGGCCGAGCCTCTCGCCTGCCCCCTCCTGCGCGAGCGCCAGGGCGTCGAGGGTGTCGCAGTGCAGGTCGAGCACCCCGAAGGGACGCTCGTCCCGGCTCCTTGCGGCTACGTCGCGCTCTGCCGGGCCCTTGCCGGCCATGTCGCGACCGGCCTCGTCCTTCTCGTCCATCTTCCGTCCTCCCCAGGAGCCGCGCCCGCACGTGGACCGGAGCGCCTCGCCCGCCTCTCGTCACCTGCGATAGTATGACAGAGACGTTACCGCATCGATGCCGTGGCAGGACGGCGGCGCGTGGCTGCTCACGGGCGACGCCCGCAAGGTGGGGCCGCGGGCCGTCGTGACCAATCCGGTCCTGGTCGCGGCCGTGCTGGGCCTCGTCGTCTACCTCGCCGCCGTGCCGCTGCCCGCGTTCGTGACCTCCGGGCTCGACCTGCTCGCCGTGCTGTAACCTTGACGTCCGTGCAATCGAAGAGGCTTTCCGGCGGGCGTCCGCGCCCGTCGGCGACGATGGGAGTGGACGCGCATGGTGAAGCTGATCCTTGCCGACATAGACAACACGATCATGCCCAAGGGGTGTGACCAGGTGGGGGAGCGCGTCCGCGCGGCCTTCCACGCGGCGCTCGACGCGGGCATCCGCGTGGGGCCGTGCAGCGGCCGCGGCAGGGACTGGGTCGCGCCGATCTTCTGCGGCGACGAGGCGCTCTTCGCGACCGGCGTCACGACCAACGGCTTGGAGGTCTCCCTCGACGGGGCCATGGTGCGCAAGGTGGGCTTCGAGTGCGAGCCCCTGGTCGAGCTCGTGCGCGCCGTCGAGGGCACGCCGCACGCAGGCGTCATCTGCTTCGAGGGCTACACCCCCTACCTGGTCTGCGGCGAGCGCGCCGACCTCCTCGCCGCCTTCCCGCGCTACGGCGAGGCCTGCGTCGAGGCGGGCGAGGTGCCTCGCGCGCCGATCAACAAGGCCAACGTGTTCTCGGCGACCGACGAGGCCACGACCCGTGCGCTCGTCGCCCGCCTCAACCGCGAGGTGGAGGGGCTCGACCTCGACAACGCGCTGCCGACCTTCTCCAACGTGATGCCGGCCGGCATCAACAAGGCGACGGGCATAGACCTCCTGTGCGAGAAGATCGGCTGCTCGCTGGCGGACGTCGTGGTCTTCGGCGACGCGGGCAACGACCTCTCGATGCTCTCGCACGTGCCGGACTCCGTCGCGGTCGCCAACGCCACGCCCGAGGCCGCCGCGGCAGCGCGCTGGCACATCGGCGCCTGCGCGGACGACGCCGTCGCGGACGCGGTCCTTGCGCTCGCCCGCGGCGAGTGGCCTTTCGTGCGCTGATGGGCGGCGGCGCCCGGTAGCGAAGGCACCGTCCGCCAGCGAGGCGACGTTCCCCCCCAACCTGGCAGACGGTGCGTCCCGGCCTAGTTTCTCGTTTCGTCCGCCGCGTTTCATCGGGTCCGCGCCCCGCCCCCAGTCGGATGGTCGCGCCCGCCCGTTCGGGCACCTCCCTCAACCAGGCCTTTCTCCGCACAGCCAAAGATAACAACCGTCCGCCCGAACTTGTTTGAACAAATGCTCAGGCGACCGTACCCTCTTATCAGCGAGTCGGTTGTTCAAACAAGAGGACGCGTCACGCACCCATCCGGGCCGTCCTCCTGGGAGCAGCCGCGGGGCGGGCGAGGTCGCCCTCCCCGGCTCGGATCGAGGCGGACGGGATGGTCCCGTCCCAGGGCATGAGGGGGAGTATCCATGAACACCAACATCTCTCGTCGCAACTTCCTCGCGGGCAGCGCCTTCGCCCTCGCAGGGCTGGGCCTCGCCGGCTGCTCCGGCTCGGGCTCCGGCTCCTCCGACTCCTCGGCCGCGTCCGGGGCCTCGGGCTCGGTCTACTACCTCAACTTCAAGCCCGAGGCCGACCAGGCCTGGCAGGACCTCGCCAAGAAGTACACCGACGAGACGGGCGTCGAGGTCAAGGTCGTGACGGCCGCCTCCGGCACCTACGAGGAGAAGCTCAAGAGCGAGATGGCCAAGAGCTCCGCGCCGACGCTCTTCCAGGTGAGCGGCTACGTGGGCCTGGAGAACTGGAAGGAGTATTGCGCTGACCTCTCCGGCTCCGATGTCTACGGCGAGCTCACCAACCTCGACCTCGTGCTCAAGGACGAGGGCAAGATCGACGCGATCGGCTTCGTCGAGGAGGACTACGGCATCGTCTACAACAAGGCGCTCCTGACCAAGGCCGGCTACTCCGCCTCCGACATCACGAGCTTCGCCGCGCTCAAGAAGGTTGCCGACGACATCCAGGCGCGCAAGGACGAGCTCGGCGTCAAGGGCGCCTTCGTGAGCTCCGGCCTCGACTCCAGCTCCAGCTGGCGCTTCACCAACCACCTCGCCAACATGCCGCTGTGGTTCGAGTTCCAGGACGACAACGTCACCAACCCCGACACCATCAAGGGCACCTACCTGCCCAACTACAAGGACATCTTCGACCTGTACACGACCGACTCGACGGTCGACAAGTCCCAGCTCTCCGCCAAGACCTCCGACGACGCGGTCGCGGAGTTCGTGGGCGGCGAGGCCGTGTTCTACCAGACCGGCTCCTGGGACTACAAGAACATCAAGGCCCTCGGCGACGACAACCTCGGACTGCTCCCGATCTACATCGGCGTGGGCGACGAGGGCAAGCAGGGAATCTGCGCGGGCACCGAGAACTACTGGGCCGTCAACGCCGACGCCGCCGAGGAGGACCAGAAGGCCACCCTCGACTTCCTGAAGTGGGTCGTGACCTCCGACGAGGGCACCGCTGCGCTCGCCGACGACATGGGCTTCAACTGCCCGTTCAAGAGCGCGAAGGAGCCCTCCAACCCGATCTACGCCCAGGCCAAGGAGATCACCGCCTCCGGCAAGTCCCCGGTCGGCTGGGCCTTCTCCGTCCAGCCCAACCAGGAGTACCGCGACGACCTGGCGAGCGCCCTCACCTCCTACGCCTCCGGTGGCTCGTGGGACGAGGTCAAGACGGCCTTCGTCGACAACTGGGCGACCGAGAAGGCGTCCAACAAGTAGCTTGCGCTTGGGTGGGGGCGGGGCGCCGGCGCGGCGTCCCGCCCCTCGGCTGAGGGGGTAGCCATGGGAAAGGTACTCAGGAGATGGTGGCCGCTGTTCGTGCTGCCGTGTGCGCTCTCCTTCACGTTCGGCTTCATCATCCCGTTCGTGCAGGGCGCCTACCTGTCGTTCTGCGAGTTCAAGGTCATCAACAAGGCCAAGTTCGTCGGCCTGTCCAACTATGTCGCCGCCTTCCAGGACGAGCAGTTCGTGCACGCCTTCTGGCTCACGGCGCTCTTCGCCCTCGCGGTGACGGTCCTCGTCAACGCGATCGCCCTCGCGATCGCGCTCGCGCTCACGCGCAGCCGTCTCGGGGGTACCAACGTCTTCCGCACCGTGTTCTTCATGCCCAACCTGATCGGCGGCATCGTGCTCGGCTACATCTGGAACATCCTGATCAACGCCGTGCTCTCCGTCGCCGGCCAGCAGCTCCTCGCGCTCAACACCACGGCGGGCTTCTGGGGCCTCGTGATCCTCACCCTTTGGCAGCAGGTCGGCTACATGATGATCATCTACATCGCGGGCCTGCAGTCGATCCCCTCGGACTACCTCGAGGCCGCCAAGGTCGACGGCGCCACCGCCTGGCAGACGCTGTGGAAGGTCAAGATCCCCAACCTCATGCCCACGATCACGATCTGCCTGTTCCTGACCATCACCAACGGCTTCAAGCTCTTCGACCAGAACCTCGCGCTCACCGGCGGCGACCCCAACCACATGAGCGAGCTCCTCGCACTGAACATCTACAACACGTTCTACTCGCGGGTGGGCGCCAAGTGGATGGGCATCGGCCAGGCCAAGGCCGTGATCTTCTGCGTCCTCGTCATCGCCATCGCCCTCGTCCAGCTCAAGATCACGAAGTCCAAGGAGGTGCAGCAGTAATGGTGCGCGAGAGAAGGGTCAACCGCGTGCTCTCCGTCGTCTTCACGATCCTGAGCCTCGCGTGGGTCTACCCGATGTTCATGATCTTCGTGAACTCCTTCAAGCAGGAGAACGCGATCAACACCACGAGCGTGTTCGAGCTGCTCAACGCCGGCAACTTCGACGGCATCGCCAACTACGTCAACGCGCTCACGCGCCAGGGCTTCGCCTCCGCCTTCGGCTACTCGCTGCTGATCACGGTCACCTCGGTCGTGCTGATCCTGGTGTGCTGCTCCATGTGCGCCTGGTACGTAGTGCGCGTGAACGACCGCTTCTGCAAGGCCCTGTACTACCTGTTCGTGTTCTCCATGGTCGTCCCGTTCCAGATGCTCATGTTCACGCTCTCGACCCTGGCGGACAACCTCGGGCTCAACACCCCGTACAACATCTGCTTCATCTACCTCGGCTTCGGTGCGGGGCTGGCGGTGTTCATGTTCGCCGGCTTCGTGAAGACCATCCCCACGGAGATCGAGGAGGCGGCCATGATCGACGGCTGCAACCCCGTGCAGACCTTCTTCCACGTGGTGCTGCCCATCATGAAGCCCACCTACATCTCCGTCGGCATCCTCGAGACCATGTGGGTCTGGAACGACTACCTCCTGCCCTACCTGGTGCTCGACTCCACGAAGTACCGCACGATCCCGATCTTGATCCAGTACTTCCGCGGCGGCTACGGCCACGTGGAGCTCGGTCCCATGATGGCCTGCATCATGATGGTCATCATCCCGATCGTCGTGGTCTACCTGCTCTGCCAGAAGTACATCATCGACGGCGTCGTCGCGGGCGCGGTCAAGGGCTAGGGGCGTCCGGCCCTTCGGGGGAGGGCCGGGGGCATTCAAGGAACGCTTGGCGCCGGCGGTGCCGGCGAGACACGAGGAGGAACCAACCATGGCCGAGGTGCAGCTCAAGAGCCTGCGCAAGGTGTATCCGCACGAGCGTGGCGCAAGGCACGGCATCGGCAAGAGGAGGGCGTCCCAGCGCAAGTCCAACCTCGAGGTCACCGACGAGGGCGTCGTGGCGGTGCAGGACTTCGACCTCACGGTCCACGACAAGGAGTTCGTCGTCCTGGTCGGGCCGTCGGGCTGTGGCAAGTCCACCACGCTGCGCATGATCGCCGGCCTCGAGGACATCACCTCGGGCGACCTCCTGATCGACGGGAAGCGCGTCAACGACGTGGCGCCCAAGGACCGCGACATCGCCATGGTCTTCCAGAGCTACGCCCTGTACCCCAACATGACGGTGTACGAGAACATGGCCTTCACGCTGCGCCTCAAGAAGGTCCCCGACGCCGAGGTGGACGAGAAGGTCCACGCGGCCGCCAAGACCCTCGGCATCACGGAGTACCTTGACCGCAAGCCCAGGGCGCTCTCCGGCGGGCAGCGCCAGCGCGTCGCCATCGGCCGCGCCATCGTGCGCAACCCCAAGGTCTTCCTGATGGACGAGCCGCTCTCCAACCTCGACGCGAAGCTGCGCAACCAGATGCGCGCCGAGCTCATCAAGCTGCGCCACAAGGTCGACGGCACCTTCGTCTACGTGACCCACGACCAGACCGAGGCCATGACCCTGGGCGACCGCATCGTGGTCATGCGCGACGGCTACGTCCAGCAGGTCGGCACCCCGCAGGAGGTCTTCGACCACCCCGCGAACCTCTTCGTGGCGGGCTTCATCGGCATGCCGCAGATGAACTTCTTCCCCGCCGCGCTCCGCAAGGCCCAAGGCGGCTACGAGCTCGCCACGGACTTCGGCTGCGTGCCCCTGTCGGAGCGCACCTCCCGCGCGCTCGCCCAGGCGGGCGCGGGCGAGGCCGAGGTCACGGCGGGCGTGCGCCCCGAGCAGATCCAGGTCCACGCGACCCAGGTCGAAGGCGCCCTGCACGCCGTCATCGACGTCTCCGAGCTCATGGGCTCGACCGTCCACGTCCACGCTCGCGTCGGCGCCAACGACTTCGTCTTCGTCGTGCCCACGGCAGAGCTCAGCCGCGAGGACGGCAGGGCGTATGCTGACGGCGACGAGATCTGGTTCACCTTCGAGCCAAACGCCGTCCACCTCTTCGACCGCGCGACCGAGAAGAACCTGATCTAGGCGCGTGGCAAGCCGCGCCCAGAGTCGCGCAAGCCAGTCCCCCCTCGTGCCGGGGCCCCGGGGACCCTCCCCGGGGCCCCACCCCAAGGTCGGCGACGGCGGGGGCGTCCATCCGCCCGACCCGGCGGCGTGCCCCAGGCGGCCGGGCGGGGACGACCAGACAAGGGAGAGTGATTCGAGTGCGTGCAAGCGGAGTGCTGATGCCCGTGAGCGCCCTTCCCGGCCCCTACGGCATCGGGTCCTTCGGCCGGGAGGCCTACGACTTCGTCGACTTCCTGGTGCGGACGAGGCAGCGCTACTGGCAGATCCTGCCCCTCACCACGACGGGCTTCGGCGACTCGCCCTACCAGTCCTTCTCGGCCTTCGCCGGCAACCCCAACTTCATCGACTTCGACGACCTTCTCGAGCGGGGCCTGCTCACCGAGGCGGACCTCGCCGACGCCGACTTCGGCGCCGACCCCGGGCTCGTGGACTACGGGCGCATCTTCACGGAGCGCCGGCGGGTGCTCGAGCGCGCGGTGCCGCGCTTCTTCGCCGACCCTCCCGCTGACCTCAACGCCTTCCTCGCGGACAACGCCTCCTGGCTCGACCCCTACTGCGAGTTCATGGCGGTAAAGGAGGCGTTCGGCCTCAAGGCCTACTACGAGTGGCCGCCCGCGCTGAGGAGGCGCGGCGCGGCGTCCGCGCGGGTGGCCGCGGGCAGGCCGGAGGCCGTGCGCTACCACCGGATGACCCAGTACCTGTTCTTCTCGCAGTGGCGGCGCCTCAAGCGCCACGCGAACGACAACGGCGTGCTCGTGATCGGCGACATCCCGATCTACGTGTCGCGCGACTCGGTCGAGATGTGGTCCTCCCCGGAGCTCTTCCTGACCGACGCCGCGGGCGACCCCACGAGCGTGGCCGGAACGCCGCCCGACCAGTTCTCCAGCACGGGCCAGTACTGGGGCAACCCCATCTACGACTGGCGGGCCATGGAGGCCGACGGCTTCTCCTGGTGGGTCGGGCGGATGCGCGCGGCGCTTGCGCTCTACGACGTGGTGAGGATCGACCACTTCCGCGGCTTCGAGTCGTTCTGGGAGGTGCCCTTCGGCTCTGCGACCTCCGCCTCCGGCAGCTGGTCCAAGGGCCCGGGGACGCGCCTGTTCGAGCGGCTCTCCGCCGAGCTGGGCGAGCTTCCCGTCATCGCCGAGGACCTCGGGTTCCTGACGCCGGAGGTCGTGCGGATGGTGGGGGAGACGGGCTTCCCGGGCATGAAGGTCCTCCAGTTCGCCTTCGACGGGCGCCACGACTCCTACTACCTGCCGCACCACTACGCCCCCAACACCGTGGCCTACGTGGGGACGCACGACAACCAGACGGCGCGCGGCTGGTACGAGACGACGGCGACGCCGCTCCAGCGCGAGCAGGCTGACCGCTACCTCCACCGCGCGCCGGGCGAGCCCGCCTCGGCGGCCTTCGTGCGCGGGATAGCGGCCAGCCCGAGCGACACGTGCGTCTACTGCATGCAGGACCTTCTCGACCTGGGCGACGAGGCGCGGATCAACGTCCCCGCGACGGTGGGCGGCAACTGGCGCTGGCGCCTGCTTCCGGGCGCCGTCACGCGTGAGGTGGAGGAGGGGTTGGCGCGGCTGACGGAGACCTACTTCAGGGTGCCCGGCGCCCCGACGCCGGAGCTGCCCCAGTAGGGGTGCCGGGCGTCCGCATCGACTTCGACGAGGAGGGACTTCCATGATCGACCTTGAAGGGAGCGCCCGGGAGGCGTTCGGCAGGGGGCTGGCGGAGCTCGGCGACGACGAGGTCTGCCGGCTGCTGCAGGACCTGGTGAGGGAGCGGGCGCGGGAGCTGCCCGTGGTGCGCGGCAAGCGGCGGCTCTACTACGTCTCCGCTGAGTTCCTGATCGGCAAGCTTCTGACCTGCAACCTCATCAACCTCGGGATCTACGACGAGGTCAGGTCCCAGCTCGCGGCGGCCGGCCACGACCTCGCCCGCGTAGAGGAGAGCGAGGTGGAGCCGGCGCTCGGCAACGGCGGCCTCGGCAGGCTCGCCGCCTGCTTCCTCGACTCGATCGCCACGCTGGGGCTGCCCGGCGACGGCGTGGGCCTCAACTACCACTACGGCCTCTTCCGCCAGCGCTTCTCGTACAAGCAGCAGACGGCGGTGCCCGACGAGTGGCTCGGCTGCCAGGACGTCCTGAACGACGAGGGCACGGGCTTCACGGTGAGGTTCGGCGGCTTCTCCGTCACCTCCCACCTCTACTCCATCGACGTCCTGGGCTACGGGCGCGGCGCCAAGGACCGCCTGCGTCTCTTCGACCTGGAGGGTGCGGACGACTCGCTCGTGCCCGCCGACTCCATCGACTTCGACAAGACCCAGGTCTCGCGCAACCTCACGCTCTTCCTCTACCCGGATGACTCGGACGAGGACGGCAGGCTCCTTCGCGTCTACCAGCAGTACTTCATGGTGAGCAACGCGGCGCAGCTCATCGTCGCCGAGGCCCTCGAGCGCGGGAGCCGCCTCACCGACCTGGACGAGTACGCGGTCGTCCAGATCAATGACACGCACCCCACGATGGTCATCCCCGAGCTCGTCCGCATCCTCGTGGACGAGCACGGCGTCGCCTTCGACGACGCGGTGGCGGTCGTGCGCCGCATGGTGGCCTACACCAACCACACCATCCTCGCGGAGGCCCTCGAGAAGTGGCCGCTCGCCTACCTCGAGCGCGTGGCGCCGCGCGTTGCCCAGATCATCGTGAGGCTCGACGAGCTCGCCAAGGAGCGCTGCAGCGACCCGGAGGTGGCCATAATCGTCGACGGCGTGGTCCACATGGCCCGCCTTGCCATCCACTACGGCTTCAGCGTGAACGGCGTGGCGGAGCTGCACACGCGGATCCTCGAGCAGACCGAGCTCCATCCGTTCTTCGAGCTCTACCCCGAACGGTTCTCCAACAAGACCAACGGCATCACCTTCCGCCGCTGGCTGATGGCGGCCAACCCCGACCTGACCGACCTGATCGACCGCACGATCGGGACGGGCTGGCACCGAACGGCCGACCTCTCGCCGCTCGCCGCCCACGCGGATGACTCCGGCGTGCTCGAGGGGCTCGCGCTCGCCAAGGAGGGCGCCAAGGCGCGGATGCGCGACTTCCTCTGGCGGCGCCAGGGCGTGCGCGTGCCCGAGGACGCCATCGTCGACGTGCAGGTCAAGCGCTTCCATGAGTACAAGCGCCAGCAGATGCTCGCGCTCTACATAATCTGGAAGTACCTCGACATCAAGAACGGCAACCGCCCCGCGCGCCCGATCACGATCGTCTTCGGCGGCAAGGCGGCGCCTGCCTACACCATCGCCCAGGACGTCATCCACCTGATCGTGACCCTGGGCGCCTGGATCGCCAACGACCCCGCCGTCGCCCCCTACCTGCAGGTCGTGATGGTCGAGAACTACGACGTGACGGCGGCCGAGCACCTGATCCCGGCGGCGGACGTCTCCGAGCAGATCTCGCTCGCCTCCAAGGAGGCCTCGGGCACGTCCAACATGAAGTTCATGCTCAACGGGGCGGTCACGCTGTGCACCCTCGACGGCGCCAACGTGGAGATCGCCCGGCTCGTGGGGCCGGAGAACATCTACACCTTCGGGGCCTCCAGCGAGGAGGTGGAGCGCCTCTACGCGGAGGGCTCCTACGACGCGCACGCCCTCTACCTCAGGCCCGCGACCAAGCTCCTGGTCGACTTCATCACCAACCCCCAGTTCATGGCGACGGGCTGCCCCGACAGGCTGCGCCGCCTGCACGACGACATCGCCTGGAAGGACTGGTTCATGGCCCTGCTCGACCTCGAGGAGTTCATCCGGGTGAAGGAGGTCGTCTACGCCGACTACGAGGACCGCGGGGCCTGGATGCGCAAGTCCCTCGCCAACGTCGCGGCGGCCGGCGCCTTCTCCTCGGACCGCACGATCAGGCAGTACAACGACGACATCTGGCACCTCGTTCCCGACGAGGAGTAGCCGGGAGCGGCTGCCCTGGCACGTCGGGCGTCCCCATTGCCCCCCTTTCGCGGCGCCCCCTCCCCTCGCCTGAGGGGAGGGGGCGCACCCTTCGTGCGCGGTCGGCCCCGCAAGCGGGCTTGGGGCGCGGCGCCCGGGCGCGTCAGCGCCTGGAGACGGCGCTGTAGCGGAAGGTGTCGGGATGGCTTCTGACCTGCGTGAACTCGAACATGATGCCGTCTGAGTTGAACGACTGGCTCTCGATCACGGCGACGCAGTTGTAGGGGTCGAGGCGCAGGCACTCCCTGTCGGAGTCGCTCGCGAGCTCGACCGTGATCTGGCGCTTGGAGGTCAGGATCCTCATCTTGAGGACTTGCTCGAGGTAGCGGTAGATCGAGTCCTCTGCGATGGCGGGCGTGATGCCGGGGACGGCGCTCGCGAGCAGGTAGTCCCGGTCGATCTGGCAGGCGAAGCCGTCGAGGCTGCGCACGCGCACGATGCGCACGAGCTCGGCGCCCTCCTCGAAGCCGGTGTACTCGGCGAGCCCCCTGCCGCAGGTCAGGTGCTCGAACTCCCGCACGGTCGTGCTCGGGGCCAGGCCGTTCTGCGCGGCGTACTCGCTGAAGGACTGCAGCCCGTCAAGCGAGCCGATGACGTCGCGGGAGGTCGCGCGCCAGATCACGCGCACGCCCTTGCCGTGGAGCGGCTGTACCAGGCCCTCGTCCGCCAGCATCTGGAGTGCCCGACGGACGGTGTTGCGCGAGCAGGAGTAGACGCCGACGAGCTCGTTCTCGGAGGGGAGGAACGACTGGTAGGCGTAGACGCCCTGCTGGATCTTCTCCTTGAGGTCGAGGTAGATGCCCTCGAACATCGCCTTCGGCATGGCCGCCCCCCAAACGTGGAATCGCCGTCAGTCGCCCTCGCCCGCAGCCCGCGCGGGCGAGCATCATATGTTATACGACTACCCAGCGCCTCCCGCACGCGGTATCCTTATCTTGTCTAGACAAGTGTATCGCCTGGGTGGCGCCTCGTGGCGCGTCGTCCGGCGGGCCGTCGCGCCCGCGGGCCGCGCGGGGCGCCGGGGAGGGGTCGCTCCATGATGCGGCAGGTCCAGAGGCTCGGTGGCGCCCTGTACGCGCCCGCGATGCTGTTCGCGTTCGCCGGCGTGGTCGTGGGGCTGGGGACGCTCTTCACGACCGAGGCGGTCATGGGCCCCGTCGCCGCCGAGGGCACCGCCTGGCACGACGCCTGGAGCGTGGTCCTCTCCGGCGGCTGGACCGTCTTCAACCAGCTGCCGCTCCTGTTCGCGGTCGCCCTTCCGATCGGGCTGGCCCGCAAGCAGCAGGGGCGCTGCTGCATGGAGGCGCTCGTCTCCTACCTGACCTTCAACTACTTCGTGAACGCCATCCTCTCCGCGTGGGGCCCCGCCCTCGGCGTGGACCTCTCCGCCGAGGTGGGCAACGCCTCGGGCCTCGCCCTGGTCGGCGGGATCAAGACGCTCGACATGGGCATGGTGGGGGCGCTGGCGATCTCTGCCGTGGTGGTCTGGCTCCACAACCGCCTCTTCGACACGGAGCTGCCCGAGTGGCTCGGGGTCTTCTCCGGCTCCACCTTCGTCTACATGGTCTCGTTCGCGGCGATGCTGCCGTGCGCCGCGCTGGCGGCCGTCGTGTGGCCCAGGGTCCAGGTGGCCATGCTCGCCCTGCAGGGGGTGATCGCCGGCGCGGGCACCCTCGGCGTCACGGCCTTCGTGTTCCTGGAGCGTGCCCTCATCCCCTTCGGCCTGCACCACCTGCTCTACGCGCCCTTCTACTACGACAACGCCGTGGTCGCGGGCGGCATCTACTCCGCCTGGGCCCGGGCGCTGCCCCAGCTCGCGGCCACGTCCGCCCCGCTCAAGGAGGCGGCGCCCTGGGCGGCGCTCACGGCGACCGGCTGGTCCAAGGTCTTCGGCATCCCTGGCGTCGCTGCAGCCTTCTACGTCACGGCCGCGCCGGCGCGCCGCAAGCGCCTGCTCTCGCTGCTCGTGCCTGTGACCCTGACCTCGGTGCTCTGCGGCGTGACCGAGCCCATCGAGTTCACCTTCCTCTTCGTGGCCCCGCCGCTCTTCCTCGTGCACGCGGCGCTCGCGGCCCTGCTCGCGACCTGCATGAACCTCGTGGGCGTGGTCGGCGTCTTCTCGGGCGGCCTGATCGAGATGGCCTCCTTCGACCTCGTCCCGCTCGCAGGCTCCCACGGCCTCGAGTACCTGCGCGCGATCCCGGTCGGCCTGGCCTTCACCGCGATCTACTTCGTAGTGTTCCGCTTCCTGATCCTGCGCTTCGACTTCAAGACCCCGGGACGGGAGGCTGCGGGCGAGACGACCCTCTACTCCAAGGCGCAGTACCGCGCCGCCCGCGCGGCGGCGCGGGCGCACGCGTCCCTCGGCGGCACGGGTGCGACGGCGGCCCCAGGCGAGGCGGGCGTCGTGGGCTCGGGCGCGACGGCGGCCTCGGACGGGGAGGGTGCCGACGCCAGGACGGAGCAGGCGAGGCGCATCCTCGAGCTCCTGGGCGGCAGGGACAACGTCGTGGACGTCCTCAGCTGCGTCACCCGCCTGCGCGTCACCGTGCGGGACCCCGCGCTGGTGGCGGACGACGCGGCGTTCAGGGAGGCCGGCGCGATGGGCGCCGTCAAGAGGGGCGACGCCGTGCAGGTGGTCGTCGGCCTCTCGGTCGCCCAGGTGGGCGAGAGGCTCGAGGGGCTTCTCGGCAGGTGACGGCGCCCCCGGTGGCGGCGCCGGGCTTGGTGGGGCAGGTTGTCGACGGGGAGGCGGACATGGCGGGCAGGACGGGACGCGCGACGGTGTTCTTCGACATCGACGGCACGCTGGGCTGGAACGACCCCGCGTGTCCGGAGGCCCTCCCCGAGTGGGAGCGCGGGCTGAGCCCGGGGCCGAGCCCCGCCGTCGCGCGCGCGATCCGCTCGCTCGTCGCCCGCGGCAACCTGGCCTTCCTCTGCACCGGCCGCTCGCCCCACGACGTCCACCCCGCCCTCAGGGAGCTTCCCTTCTCCGGCATGGTCGCCCTCTCCGGGGCCTATGTCACCCTCGGGGGCGAGGTGCTGCGCGACCGCCCCATGCCGGGCCCGCTCGTGCGCGCGGCCGACCGCGCCCTCGCGCGCGCCGGCTTCGGCATGGTGCTCGAGTGCGTGGGGGGCAAGGCCGAGGTCCGCGGCGGCGCGCTCGGCCCCGCGGCGGCCGGGGGCGCCCTCGGGCTCGACGAGGCGCTCGCGCAGGCGGGCGGCAACGAGGTCTACAAGCTCGTGCTGCCTACGGCGGCAGCGGACCTGCTGCTCGCCGACCCCGCGTTGGGGCCCGAGCTCGCGGCCTCGGCGCTCGAGCTCGGCAACTCCGAGGTGGGACTCGCGGGCAACACGAAGCGCGAGGGGGTGGCCGCGGTGCTCGGGCGGCTGGGGGAGCGGGTGGGGGAGACCTTCGCCTTCGGGGACTCCGAGAACGACCTGCCGCTCTTCTCGTCCGTGGACGTGCGCGTGGCCATGGGCAACGCCACGCCCGCGGTGAAGAAGCGGGCGGACGTCGTGTGCGGCTCCGTCACCGACGACGGGGTGGCCACGGCCCTCGCGCGGCTCGCGCTCGCGTGAGGGCTCCGTCCGAGCGCCGGCCGGGTCTCCGGCCGGCCGCGCGGCACGCCGAGGCCGTCGGCGGGCGAGTGGTCCTTCTCTGCCAGGGGGCGACTCCTCCCCGCGAGCGGCGTGACTTGTGCTAGGATGCTCGAAGGCAACGACGAAGAGGGTTTCGCGTCGCGTGGCCAGGGCACAGAGAGGGGGCTCGCCGGCTGAGAGGCTCCCGCCAGGGTCGACGGGGGACGTTCACTTCACCAGCTGCGACCTCAAAGCCCCTTCGGGGCGAGTAGGGAAGCCGTCCGCCCCACGGAACGGGGCTCAACGAGTGGGCGCTCGCAAACACATAGCGCGTGGCGTCAATCAAGGTGGTACCGCGGATTCTTCCGTCCTTGGGCTCGGTCCAGGGACGTTTTTTTGTGCCTGGGCGGTCTTCTGGGGGCCGGCGCGCCGGCCCCGACGAATGCTCGAAAGGGGTTTCACATGTCGATGTCCGATGACCTCAAGGCGATCGAGGAGCGGGTGCAGGAGGGGCTCGGCTCCGCCACCTCCCTCGCGGACCTGGAGCGGATCCGCGTCGCGGCGCTGGGCAAGAAGGGCTCCGTCACGGCCCTCATGCACATGATGGGTAAGGTGCCGCCCGAGGAGCGCCCCGCCATGGGCAAGCTCGCCAACGCGGTGAGGGCCAACGTGGACGCGGCCATCAAGGAGCGCAAGGTCCAGCTGGCCAAGGAGGCGCTCGAGAGGCGCATCGCCAGCGAGGCCGTCGACGTCACGCTGCCGGGGCGGCGCCTCTCGCCGGGTACCCAGCACCTCATCAACCAGATCCGCGAGGAGGCCGAGGACATCTTCTGCGGCCTGGGCTACACCGTCGAGGACGGCCCCTTCGTGGAGACGACCTACTACAACTTCACCGCGCTCAACGCCCCCGAGGACCATCCCAGCCGCTCGGCCAAGGACACCTTCTACGTGGTGGACAACGCGCCCGAGGGCAAGGAGGCCCACGTCCTGGGCGAGTCCGACGTCCTTCTCCGCACCCAGACCTCCGGCGTGCAGGTGCACGTGATGGAGGAGAAGAAGCCGCCCATCTACATGGTCTGTCCGGGCACGGTCTTCCGCCCCGACACCCCCGACGCCAACCACCTGCCGCAGTTCACGCAGATGGAGGGCCTCGTGGTCGACGAGGGCATCACCTTCGGCGACCTCAAGGGCACGCTCGACTACTTCACCCGCGAGATGTTCGGCAAGGACCGCGCCACGCGCTACCGCCCGCACTTCTTCCCCTTCACGGAGCCCAGCTGCGAGGTCGACGTCTCCTGCGGCGTCTGCCACGGCAAGGGCTGCCGCTTCTGCAAGGGCACGGGCTGGCTCGAGATCCTGGGCTGCGGCATGGTCGACCCCAACGTCTTCGGGTACGTGGGCATCGACCCCGAGAAGTACTCCGGCTTCGCGTTCGGCATCGGCCTGGAGCGCGTCGCGGCGCTGCGCTACGACCTGCCCGACCTGCGCATGCTCATGACCGGCGACATGCGCTTCCTGAAGCAGTTCTAGCCCGGGCGAGACAGATGACCCGCGCGCGCGGCGCGCGAGAAAGGCAGATGTGGACATGCGCGTTTCATACGAGTGGCTCAAGACGATGGTCGACGTGCCCGACGACCCCAAGGACCTGGTCGCGGAGTTCGTGCGCACCGGCACCGAGGTCGAGTCCGTCGAGAGGGTGGGGGCGGACCTCGCCAACGTGGTCACCGCCCGGGTGGTCTCCAAGGAGCGCCACCCCGACTCCGACCACATGTGGCTGTGCAAGGTCGACGTGGGCGAGCGCAACCTCGGCGCCGACGGCGTCCCCGAGCCGCTGCAGATCGTCTGCGGCGCCCAGAACTTCGAGGCCGGCGACCACATCGTCACCGCGCTCGTGGGGGCGGTGCTGCCCGGCGGCGTGAAGATCAAGAAGTCGAAGCTGCGCGGCGTCGAGTCGTTCGGCATGAACTGCTCGGAGCGCGAGCTCGGCATGGGCAACGACCACGACGGCATCATCATTCTGCCCAAGGACGCCCCGGTGGGCATGGACTACACGGACTACCTCGGCAGCTCCGACACCGTGATCGACTGCGAGATCACCCCCAACCGCCCGGACTGCCTGTCCATGGTGGGCATGGCCACCGAGGTCGCGGCCGTACTCGACGAGGACGCCCACGTCGAGCTGCCGCGGATCGCCCACGAGGACCCCTCCGTGCGCACGGCGGACCTCGTCGACGTCACCATCGACGACGCCTCGCTCTGCCAGCGCTACACGGCGCGCGTAGTGCGCGGCGTGAAGATCGGCCCCAGCCCCGAGTGGCTCGCGCGCCGCGTCATCGCCGCGGGCAGCCGCCCCATCAACAACGTCGTCGACGTGACCAACTACGTGATGTACCTCACCGGCCAGCCTCTGCACGCCTTCGACCTGCGCAAGCTCTCCGAGCGCGACGGGAGGCGCCACGTCGTGGTGAGGGCTGCGCACGAGGGCGAGCACGTGACCACGCTGGACGGCAAGGACCGCACGCTCACGCCCGACATGGTCGTCATCACCGACGACGGCGGCGCGCCCGTGGCGCTCGCGGGCGTGATGGGCGGCCTCGACTCCGAGATCGACGAGGGCACCGTCGACGTCCTCCTCGAGAGCGCCGTCTTCGAGCCGGGCCACATCAGCCGCACGAGCCGCAACCTCGACCTCATGAGCGAGGCCTCGATCCGCTACGAGCGTCAGGTCGACGCCGCCGGCTGCGCCACCGTCTCCGACGTGGCGGCCGCCCTCTTCGAGCAGTGCTGCGGCGCCACGGTGTGCGAGGGCATGGTCGACGAGTACCCCGTGCCGGCCGTGCCCGCCAGGGTCTCCCTGCGCCCCGACCGCGTGCGCGCCCTCTCGGGCGCCCCGATCGAGACCTCGTTCATGGTCGGGCGCCTGCGTCGCCTCGGCTGCGAGGTCGCGGAGGGCGCGGACGAGCACGCCGCCCTCGAGGTCGTGGCCCCCACCTCCCGTCCCGACCTCACGCGCGAGTGCGACCTCGTCGAGGAGGTCCTGCGCCTGTGGGGCGAGGGCGACGTGGAGCCGACGCTGCCCGCGGCGCGCAACCACGCCGGCGGCCTCACCGTCGAGCAGCAGCGCCTGCGCCTGGTCGGCCGCACCCTGCGCGCCGCCGGCCTCTCCGAGACGATGACCTACAACTTCGCCGACCCGCGCGACCTCGAGCGCCTCGGCGTGCCGGACGAGGGCAGGGGCGTCCCCGTCAAGATCATGCACCCGCTCGTGGCCGACCAGGGCGAGATGCGCCGCGACCTTCTCCCCGGCCTTTTGCGCTCGGTCGCCTACAACCTCGACCACGGCGTGGGGAACGTCCACCTCTACGAGGTCGGCCGCCTCTTCTTCGGCCACGAGCACAGGAGCCAGCCGGACGAGCCCACCTACGTGGCGGGTGTCATGTGCGGCGCCTGGGACGACGACCAGTGGAACCGCAAGTTCGGGAGGCTCGACTTCTTCGACGCGAAGGGCGTCGTGGAGACCCTGCTCGAGGCCCTGCGCCTGACCAAGGTCCGCTTCCGCGTGGCCGACGCCAAGGCCTACCCGTGGCTGCAGCCCGGCCAGGCGGCCGAGGTCCTGGCCAACGGCGCCCTCCTGGGCTGGGTCGGCAACGTCCACCCCATGTCCCTCAAGGCCTTCGACATCGACGAGCCCGTCGTCGCCTTCGAGCTCTCCGTCGACGCGCTGCTGCGCAAGGCCAGGCGCGAGCTGCCCTACCAGGACGTGCCGACGCTGCCGGGCGTCTCGGTAGACCTGGCGCTCGTCGTGGACGAGTCGATGACGGCCGAGCAGGTCATGCAGCGCATCAGGAGCGCCGGCGGCAAGCTGCTCTCGTCGGTCCGCCTCTTCGACGTCTACCGCGACCCGGCGCGCGTGGGCGAGGGCAAGAAGTCGATGGCCTTCTCGCTCGAGTACCGCGCGGCGGACCACACCCTCACCTCCGAGGAGGTCGAGAAGGCCCACGACAAGCTGGTGCAGAAGGTCATGAAGTCCACCGGCGGCGAGGTCCGCGGCTAGCGGCTCCGACGGGGCCGGAGACCCCGGCGCCAGGGTCGCCGGCGCCCGAGGGGCCGGACGGAGCGCGTGCGAGGGGAGGGGGTCGCCTTCGGGCGGCCTCCTCCCCTCATGGTCGGCCGGCCCGAGTTGTTCTCACAAGCGAACGATTTGTTCGACTGATATGATTCTGGGACGTAGTGACGTCAGGGACGATGCCGAGCGGGTCGCGTCCTCAGATCCGGAGGGAGCGTGCCGTGCCGAGCTGGAACATCCACACAGCCCACGTCGAGCGGCTCCTGGACGAGCACGGCGCCGAGGCCCTCGGGGTCCGCGACGCCAACGCCTTCCTCTTCGGCAACCTCCTGCCCGACGTCTACGTGGGCTACATGGTCCCCGACGTCAGCCACAAGATCCGCTACCGCACGACCCACTTCGCCGACCCCGCCTTCATCCCCACGCCTCACTTCAGCTACTTCGCGGGGATCTACGTGGATGGCAGGGACGCCTCGGACGTCACGCTCGGCGCCTGGGCCCACCTCGTGGCGGACCACATCTACAACCGGGAGACGCGCAGGTTCATCGACGCGATCGGCGTGAGACCCGGAAACGAGACGCGCATCCGCAAGCAGGGGGACTTCGACCTGTTCGGCCGCACGCTCGAGATCTCGAGCGTGCCCGAGGCGGACTCGGGGCTGGTCGACCAGGCGGCGGGGTTCCCGCAGTACGCGGTCGCCGCTGCAGACGCTAGGGCCGCCGCGCGGGTCGCCTGCGGGATCGTGCGCGCCAACGACGAGTGCCACGTCGCGGGCACGCCCACCTACAGCCTCCTCACGCCCGAGTTCTTCTCGCGCACCTTCGACCTGGTGGACGAGGCCATCGCGGCCGGGCTGATCGCGCACGCGCACTCGGGCTCCACGGCGCCCGGCATGAGGCGGGCGATTCCGGGCTACCGCGCGCTCGACGCGCAGGAGGCCCTCATCGCCGTGGCGGACGCCGAGCGCAGGGGCGCCGAGTCCGACGCCAGGCTGCAGGCGCGCGGCCTCGAGGTGCCCTTCGCGGACGAGGTCGTGCCCACGCCCGTGCTGGTGCCCGCCCCGCTCGGGGCCGTCTCCGCCCCGTCCGCCGCCCACGCGCCCGAGGTCGCGCCTCGCGGCGCCGCACAAGCCCTGTCCGCTCCACCGCGCCACGACGGCGCCCAGAAGGAACGATGATGCCCAAGCTCGAGAAGAGGGCCGGGTCCCTGCTCTACGTGCAGGTCTCCGACTACGTCCGCGAGAAGATCTACTCCAAGGAGTGGGGGGTCGACGCGCCCATCCCCTCCGAGCACGAGCTCATGAGCATGCTGGGGCTCTCGCGCGGCACGGTGCAGAAGGGCATCCGCAAGCTGGTCGACGAGGGGCTCCTCGTGCAGCAGCGCGGTCGCGGCACCTTCGTCACGCAGCCGCTCATCGCGCGGCCCAGCTCCAACCGGCTGCTCTCCTTCGCCGAGTCCATGAGCGCCCAGGGCATAGAGTTCGAGACCCGCGTCGTGGAGGAGCGGGTGGGGCGGGCCAACCTCGCCTGCGCGGAGAACCTGGGGATCGAGGAGGGGGAGGACTACCTCTACCTCGCGCGCGTCCGCTACGCCTACCACCACCCGGTGATGTTCATCGAGAGCCACCTCAACCTGCGCGCCTGCCCAGGCATCGAGGACGCGGACTTCTCGCGCGAGGGGCTGTTCGCGGCGGCAGAGCGCACGAGCGGGCAGGCCATCGGCAGGAGCGAGATGGTCTACAGCGCCCGCACGGCGGGCAAGCGCCGCGGCCAGTGGCTCGAGTGCGACGAGGGGGCGCCGGTGCTCGACCTCGACCAGCTCGTGCGCCTCGCCGACGGCACGCCCTTCGAGTGGGGCAGCGTCTGGCTGCCGGCCAACCGCTGCGTCATCTCCAACGAGACCGTGCGCGAGGGGTAGCGCCGGGCGCCGGAGGGCGCGGGCTCGCATGTGGGCGCGTGTCGGGTCTGCGGAGCCGGGTGCGTCGGGGTCCGGGCGGCCGCCGAGGGCGCGTCGCGTTGCTATGATGGGTGGCGTCATCTAATGGCGACGGCATCGTGCGCGATGCGGAAAGGAGTGTCTCCATGGCACTCGACAAGTCGGTCTCCGAGATCTTGAACACGCAGATTAACAAGGAGCTCTACTCCGCCTACCTCTACCAGACCTTCGCCGACTACTACGACGACCGCGGCCTCAAGGGCTACGCCAACTGGTACACGATCCAGGTCCAGGAGGAGGTCGACCACGCCAAGATCCTCCGCCGCTACCTGCTCGACAACGACTTCAAGCCCACGATGGAGGCCATCGACAAGCCGGACAAGACCTTCACGAACGACCTCGAGCCGCTCGAGGCCGGCCTCGAGCACGAGCAGTACGTGACGAGCCTCATCAACGACTGCTACGCAGCCGCCTACGCCATCCACGACTTCCGCACCATGCAGCTGCTCGACTGGTTCGTGAAGGAGCAGGGCGAGGAGGAGACCAACGCCAAGGACATGATCCAGGACTACAAGATCTTCGGCTCCACGCCGCAGGGCCTGTTCTCCCTGGACGCCAAGTACCAGGCGCGCACCTACGTCCCGACCACGACGATGGCGATGTAGCCGGCATCGCGCAAAGCTGCGCCTGTGGCAGAAGGCGGCGACGGTGCGCGCCCGCCCCGGACCTTCCGGGGCGGGCGCGCACCTACTTTCGCCAGGCTACGCCGCACGTAGCCTGGCTGTGGCCGCGATGGCTCGCCGCAGGGCCGGCCTGGTGCTAGCCCCGCCCGTCGTCGGCTTCCGCGGACTGGCGCCGCTCGAGGTAGCGAGCGCCCCATGCCTGGATCTGGTCGAGCACGGGCTTGAAGGACTCGCCCAGATCCGTGAGGGAGTACTCGACCCTCGGCGGCACCTCGGGGAAGATCTGGCGCCGCACCATGCCGTGCCCCTCGAGGTAGCGCAGCTGGCTCGTCAGCGTGGCGGCCGTGAGCTGCGGCAGGCGCCTGCGGAGCTGGTTGAAGCGCAGCGGGCCGTCCGCGAGGTGGTGCAGCACGAGGATGGACCACTTGCCCTGCAGGAGCTGCTGCGCCGTGACGAAGGGGCAGGGCGCCCCGGACGGGTCTGCCTCCACGCCCGCGCAGCGCTCGAGCCCCAGGACCGCCCCCGCGCCGAAGTCGCTCTCGCCCTGCGGCTCCCCCACGTCCGCGGCCGACGACCCGGCCACCTTCCCATCGCGCACCTCGCGGCACCCCCGTCCTTCTCGCTTGGTTTCCTCAAGGGTACTAGGTATGGCGAAAGATTGCTCTTGCGCCGCAGTCGGTCCCTGTCACAATTCTAAGTGTACTAAGTATCGATTCAATACCTCGTGCGGGCGCACGTGAGAGGGGGCCACGATGGCGGACAGGATGCCGGCGGTGTTCATGGGGCACGGCAGCCCCATGCTCGCCTTGGAGGACAGCGACAGGACGAGGGCGCTCACGCGCCTGGGAGAGAGGATCGTCGAGCGCCACGGCAGGCCCAAGGCCGCGCTGATGGTCTCCGCGCACTGGTTTACCCCGGGCTGGCTCGTCCAGACCGAGGAGGAGCCCGAGCAGGTCTATGACATGTACGGCTTCCCCCAGGAGCTCTATGACTTCAAGTACCCCGTGAAGGGCAGCCCCGAGCTGGGCCGGCGCGTGCTCGGGCTAGCGGGGGAGGGCTTTGCGGTCGAGGAGGACGTGGAGCGCTCCTGGGGCATCGACCACGGCGCGTGGACCACGCTCTGCCACCTCTTCCCCAAGGCGGACGTGCCCGTGGTGCAGCTCTCCGTGAGCAGGGCCGCGGGGCTCGCGGAATCCTACGAGGCCGGGCGCCGGCTCGCCGCACTGCGCGACGAGGGGTACCTGCTGCTCGCGAGCGGCAACGTCGTGCACAACCTCTACCGCGTGAACTGGGGCATGCCCGAGGAGGGCTACGACTGGGCGCGCGGGTTCGACGGCGCTGTCCGCGACCTCGTGCTCGCCCGCGACGACGAGCGCCTCCTCCACGCCGACGAGCTCCCCGACTACAAGAAGGCCGCCCCGACCCCCGAGCACTTCCTGCCGCTCGAGTACGTGCTCGGCGCGACCGAGGGCGAGGTGCCCGAGGTCCTGAACGACGTCTGCGACCTCGGCGCCGTCTCCATGACGAGCTACGCGTTCGGCGTGTGAGACGGCCTTGGTCCGGGTATAGCAAACCCATCCGCGGGGCGCCCGCAACGCGTCCGAGGCCAATCGGCGAGGATGGCGGAGAACAACGAGAAGCAGCGAAGAGAGAGGAACCACCATGGCAATCATCGAATCCCTGGAGCAGAGGCGCTCCGTCTACGCCCTCAACAAGGAGCTCCCCGTCCCCGAGGAGCGCGTCGTCGCCGACGTCAAGCGCATCGTCGAGCTCGTGCCCGACGCCTTCAACATGCGCAGCCAGCGCGTCGTCGTCGCCCTCGGCGAGAAGCAGGACCAGCTCTGGGACGCCGTCTTCGACGCGTTCGGCGGCAAGGTCGCGCGCGAGAAGATCGACGGCTTCAAGGCGGCCGCCGGCACCGTGCTCTACTTCGTGGATGAGGACGTCGTGAGCGGGCTGCAGAAGCAGTTCGCCGCCTACGCTCAGAACTTCCCCGTCTGGGCCCAGCAGGCCAACGGCATGCTGCAGTTCTCCGTCTGGGCGGGCCTGAGGGACCTCGGCATCGGCGCCAACGTCCAGCACTACAACCCCGTGATCGACGACGCGGTGCGCGAGCTCTTCTCCGTCCCCGAGAGCTGGACGCTCGTCGCCGAGATGCCCTTCGGCGGCATCGTGGCGCCCGCGGGCGACAAGGCCGGGGAGAACGTCGACGACCGCGTGAAGGTCGCCCGCTAGGAAGCGCGACGGGCGGGCGCCCCAGATGCGCCTGCCTTGCATGATGTGGGCCGGGGCCGCCGGCGTGGGGAGACCCGCGCCGGCGGCCCCACGTCTTTCTCGGCCGGCGCCGCCTGCCCGGGCCTAGCGCGTGGCCGCCGCGCCCTCGCCGAGGCCGCGACCCACCGCGAGGTAGAGCAGCACGAGCCCCGCCGCGTTGACGCCTAGGCTCACGGGGTAGACCGCGAGCAGGCAGGGGAAGGTGGGGTCGTGCGCGAACACGACCGCGACGTAGGCGAGGCGCAGGATCACGATGCTGAAGACGGTGAGGGCGGCCGGCAGGAGCGACATGCCGTACCCGCGCAGGTAGCCCGAGAAGTTCTCGTTGAAGGCGCAGAAGACCTGGGCGCCGATCACGAACTGCAGGCGGACGTAGCCCTCCCGCACGACGGCGGGGTCGGGGTCGAAGAAGGCGATCAGCTGGTGGCCGAAGCCGAGCACCAGCGCGATGACGACGCCGCCCGTGGCCAGGCACTCGAGCAGGCAGACCCCGAGCGCCCTGCGACAGCGGTCGGGCCTTCTCGCCCCGTGGTTCTGACCCACGAAGGTGGTGCAGGCCTGGCCGAAGGAGTTGTAGACGAAGTAGGTGAGCGACTCGATGCTCGCGCCGGCCGAGCTCGCCGCGATGACGGTCTGCCCCAGGCTGTTGATGGCGCCCTGGATCACCACGTTCGCGATGGAGAAGAACGCGCTCTGGACGCCGGCGGGAAGCCCCACCCTGAGGATCTCCTTGAGCGCCCAGCGGTCCACGCGCAGGTCGGATACGGTGACGCGGATGGCCTTGCCGGCGCGCAGGAGCCGGGCGAAGAGGATGGCGGCGGCCACGGCGGTCGCGGCCACGGTCGTCAGCGCGACGCCGGCCGGACCCCAGCCGAGCACGCGGGCCACGAGGAGGTCGAGCGCGATGTTCGCGCCGCTCGAGACCACGAGGGTCCGAAGCGGCGTGAGCGTGTCGCCCACGCTGCGGAAGACGGCCGCCTCGAAGTCGTAGAGGAAGACGACGGGCAGGCCCGCCACGTAGACCCTGAGGTAGGCGAGGGCCATGCCGAAGATGTCGTCGGGTACGCCGAGCAGCGTGAGGGTCGGCGCCGAGAGGAGCTCCGCAAGGACGGCGAGGATGACGCCGCCGGCGAGGGCGAAGACGAGGGACGTGTGGACGGCGCGGTGCGCGCGGTCCGGCTCCTCGGCGCCGATGGCGGTGGCGATGGTCACGTTGGCCCCGAGGGAGATGCCCTGGAAGAGCGAGACGAGCAGCGAGACGACCGAGGCGTTGCAGCCGACGGCGGCCATGGCCTCGGCGCTCACGAACCGGCCCGTGACAGCGACGTCCGCCACGTTGTAGAGCTGCTGCAGCATGGCCGTCACGGCGACGGGGACGGCGAAGAGCAGGACCTTGTCCGCAAGGGAGCCCCGCGTCATGTCGATCTGGCGCGAGGCCGAGGCCCCGTGCCGTCCCCCTCCCGCCGCCGCGCCCTCTGCCATGCCGTTAAGCCTCCAACGCGGGCGCGTCGCCTAACGGTCGCGTGCGCCCCCTCTGCCCGTCGTCCTTGTCCGCCTTTCAGACCTCCCATGGTAGCGCGTCCCTCAGGGGCACGCCGGCGCGGGGGAGCGTCCCGCCTGGCGCCCGCCGGGCGGGACGCGAGGCGCGCCCTTGTGGAGGAGCTGTGGACGTATGCATGGACATGCATATAAAGAGACGGCACCTGTGGCCGCCCTCTGCCTTCTCGTACGCCGGACCTTTCCTTTGTGCAGGTGAAGGCCGATACAAGTCACATTTCTTAATGAAATGTAAACGGTTAATCACAGGTACGAAACGTTGGGCGGCAATCATGGAATGTACCATCTATCGGGCGGGGTGGGCGCTTGCCTCGGGCCGCCTCCCGGCGCGCGGCACCAGCCCTCCGACCATGGAAACCTCGCATGAGACCGCAAGGGGGAAACAACATGAGCAACTCCATCACCCGGCGCAACTTCCTCGGACTCGTCGGCGGTGCCACGGCGGTGGCCAGCCTCGGCCTCGTCGGCTGCGGCGGCACCAGTGCCTCGGGCGGCTCCGGCAACGGCGGCTTCTCGAAGGCCTCCTACGTCGTCGCCACCGACACCACGTTCGCCCCGTTCGAGTTCACGGACGACTCCGGCAAGTTCGTCGGCATCGACGTCGACATCCTCGCCGCCTGCGCGGAGAAGGAGGGCTTCAAGTACGACCTGCAGTCCCTCGGCTTCGACGCCGCGGTCGCCGCGCTCGAGAGCGGCCAGGCTGACGCCGTCATCGCGGGCATGTCGATCACCGACGAGCGCAAGAAGAAGTACGACTTCTCGGACGCCTACTACGACTCCTACGTCTGCATGGCGGTCAAGGACGGCAGCTCCGTCGCCGGCTATGACGACCTCGGCGGCAAGACCGTGGCGGCCAAGACCGGCACGCAGGGCGCCTCCTGCGCGGAGGACCTCTCCTCCAAGTACGGCTTCACGCTGACCTACTTCGACGACTCCTCGATCATGTACCAGGACGTCCTCACCGGGAACTCCGTCGCCTGCTTCGAGGACTACCCCGTCATGTCCTACGGCATCCAGCAGGGCAACGGGCTCAAGATCGTGACCGAGGAGAAGGAGAACTACTCCACGCCGTATGGCTTCGCGGTCATGAAGGGCCAGAACCAGGACCTCCTCGAGGCGTTCGACAAGGGCCTCAAGGAGCTCAAGAGCTCCGGGGACTACGAGAAGATCGTGAACAAGTACCTCGCCTAGGGGCGAGGCGCGGGCCGCTCGCGGCCTGACTCTGGAGGGAGGGACGTTTGAACCCCGAAAGCCTGATTCAGACCCTGCAGGGGGTGGGGCCGATGCTCGCCAGCGGCCTCGGCACCACCCTGTACGTGACCGTCCTGTCGCTCGTGATAGCGATGGTCCTGGGCATCCTCGTCTGCCTCATGCACCTCTCGCACCTGAAGGTCCTGAGGGGCATCGCCAAGTTCTACATCTGGATCATCCGCGGCACGCCGATGCTCGTCCAGGCGTTCTACGTCTACTTCGCCCTCCCGCAGCTCTTCCAGCTCCTCGGCGCGACCGAGTTCCGCGTGAGCGTTCTCACCGCCTCGATCCTCACCCTGACGCTCAACGCGGGCGCCTACATCTCCGAGATATTCCGCGGGTCCATCGAGGCCGTGCCCAAGGGCCAGATGGAGGCCTCCCGCAGCCTCGGCGTGAGCTACGCCACCTCGATGCGCAAGATCATCCTGCCCCAGGCGGTGCGCATCTGCCTGCCCTCCCTCGTGAACCAGTGCATCATCACGCTCAAGGACTCGACGATCCTCTACGCCATCGGCCTCGGCGAGATCATGTACCAGGCGAGGATCTACGTCGGCAGGACCATGGAGTCGTTCGCGACCTACACTTGGGTCGCCGTCGTCTTCCTCCTGATCACCAGCGTCCTCATGCTCGTCTCGAGGACCGTCGAGAAAAGGATGCGTGCCTAGATGGACGACAAGACCACGAAGGGCGCCACCACGCCGGCGGGCGCGCCTGCGACGGGCGACAAGGCGGGCCAGCCCAAGATCCGCATCACGGGCCTGCGCAAGAGCTTCGGCGACAACGAGGTGCTGAGCGGCATCGACCTGGACGTCCAGCCGGGCGAGGTCGTCTGCGTGATCGGCCCCTCCGGCTCCGGCAAGTCGACCATGCTGCGCTGCATCAACCGCCTCGAGGAGCCCACCTCCGGCGACATCGTCATCGACGGCGAGAGCATCTGCGCCCCGGGCGCGGACGTCGACCGCATCCGTCGCCACCTCGGCATGGTGTTCCAGCAGTTCAACCTCTTCCCGCACTACAGCGTGCGCGAGAACCTCACCTACGCCCCCGTGCAGCTCAAGCTCATGGGCCAGGCGGAGGCGGACAAGGTCGCCATGGACCTGCTCGCCCGCGTGGGCATGGCCGACAAGGCCGACGCCATGCCGCGCTCCCTCTCCGGCGGCCAGCAGCAGCGCGTGGCCATCGCGCGCGCCCTCGCCATGCAGCCCGACATCATGCTGTTCGACGAGCCGACGAGCGCCCTGGACCCCGAGATGGTCCATGAGGTCCTCGACGTCATGCGCGAGCTCGCAGACGACGGCATGACCATGGTGATCGTGACCCACGAGATGGGCTTCGCGCACGACGTGGCCGACCGCGTCATCTTCATCGACGGCGGCGTGATCGTCGAGCAGGGCGACCCCGAGCAGGTCATGCACCACCCCCGAAACGAGCGCACCAAGAGCTTCCTGAGCAAGGTGCTCTAGCCTAGGACGCCGTCAGGCCCCGCCCTAGCTACGGCCTGTCCTGGCGGCGCCACAGGCCCTCGTCGCGCGCCGATGGAATTCTTCTTGCATCTGACATATCCTGTGGTAAAAAGTGAACGTCGGATATCTCAGACGTAAGGAGAAGCTCATGGCGAAGGAGAACACCATCGGCTCCATGCAGCGGATCGGCGGGAGCCTCAAGGCCTGGCGCGCCATCTCGGGCATGACGGCGGACGAGCTCGCGGGCGACGTGGGCGTCTCGCGCGACACCATCTCCCGCGTCGAGCGCGGAGACGCCTCGGTGAGCGTGGGCACGGTGCTCGACGTCTGCGACGAGTTCGGCCTGCTGCACCGCCTCGAGGAGGCGGTCGACCCCAGCAGGAGCGAGGTGGGCAAGATCGGTCTCTCCCGCGGGGTCCCCAAGCGGGTGCGCAAGCCGCGCGCTCCGCAGGAGCAGCCCTGGCTCACGGCCGACAACTGGTACGACGGCTGCTTCATGTACCAGATCTACCCGCTCGGCCTCACCGGCGCGCCCTGGAGGAACGACGGGTCCGACGAGGGCGCCACCAACCACGACGAGCACCGCCTGCTCAAGCTCGCAGACGACGGCTGGGTGGAGCACGTGCGCCGGCTCGGCGCCAACTGCGTGATGCTGAACCCCGTCTTCGAGAGCGACGCGCACGGCTACGACACGCGCGACTACACCAAGGTGGACGCGCGCCTGGGCACCAACGAAGACCTGCGCGCCGTGGTCGGCGCCTTCCACGAGGCGGGCGTCCGCGTGATCCTCGACGCGGTCTTCAACCACGTGGGCAGGGGCTTCTGGGCCTTCCAGGACGTCCTCGAGAAGCGCCAGCAGAGCCGCTACGCCGGCTGGTTCAATATAGATTGGGGCGCCGACGACGAGTACGGCGACGGCTTCGGCTACGAGACCTGGGCGGGCGTACCCTACCTCGTGAAGCTCAACCACCAAAACCTCGAGCTCAACGCCTACCTCGCCGACGTGGTGCGCGGCTGGGAGGCGGACTTCGACGTGGACGGCCTGCGCCTCGACGTGGCCTACTGCCTCGACCTCGGCTTCCTCGGCTATCTGCGCAGCGTCGCCAACGAGCTGACGGACAAGCGCAAGGAGAAGTTCGTCCTCGTCGGGGAGACCATGTTCGGCGACTACAACCGCTGGATGAACGACAACGCCTGCGACTCCGTCTACAACTACGAGGCCTACAAGGGCCTGTGGAGCTCGATGAACTCCGCCAACATGCACGAGATCGCCTACGCCCTGGAGCGCCAGAGCGGCGACAAGCCCTGGGACCTCTACACGGGCAGGCACCTGCTCGACTTCGTGGACAACCACGACGTGCCGAGGATCGCGACGCAGCTCTCCGACAAGCGCCAGCTGCGCCCGCTCTACGGCCTGCTCTTCGGCATGTGCGGCGTCCCGTGCGTCTACTACGGCAGCGAGTGGGGCATCGAGGGTGAGCAGCGCTTCGGCGACCACGAGCTCAGGCCCGCCCTCGACGCCCCCGAGTGGAACGACCTCACGGAATGGATCTCAGCCCTTGCCGACGCGCGCCTGGCGAGCGAGGGCGCCGAGGCCCTCTGCGAGGGAGACTACCACGAGCTGCTCTGCCAGCCCCAGCAGCTGGTGTTCCAGCGCGCCGCGGGGGGCCGTCGCGTCATCGTCGCGGTGAACGCGGCCCCCGAGCCCGTCATCCTGCACTTCGACGCCGGTTGCGGCAGGGCCGTCGACCTCATCGACGGCTCGGACCACGACTTCGGCGCGGGCTCGGAGCTGGGTGCGTTCTCGTGCGCCTACTGGCTCTGCGAGCGCTAGCGGGGCCCTCGCCGGTCTCGCGGCGAGAAGGACCGGTCCTCGAGAGGGGAGGGGCGCCCGGGCAGAGCCCGAGCGCCCCTCCTGTTTCGTGCGCGCGACGCGCGCGTCCTTATCGGCCCCGCGTGCCCGGCTGGAGGCTCGTCTCCTGCCGGGGCTGCCAGCCTCGGTCCCTACTGGACCTGGGCGATCATCGCCATGTTGGTGGACGTGGTGTAGTCCCCCTGCGACGGCGAGGTGTGCGGGTCGCCGGCGGTGATGACCACGAGGTCGCCCGCGTCGACGACGCCGTTCTCCTTGGCGACCATCAGCGCGTTGTAGCAGGTGTCGGAGAGGTTGCCCTGCTCGGACGTCTTGAGGCCCTCGACGCCCCAGTAGAAGCAGGTGCGACGCAGCGCGACCTCGCTGGGGGACATGGCGTAGACGGGCAGGCTCGGGCGGAAGGTGGCGATCAGGCGCGCGGTGCGGCCGGAGTGGGTGGGTGCGAGGATGCACTTGGCGCCCACGCGGTTGGCCATGGTGACGGCGGCGAAGCCCACGGAGCCGTTGACGTTCTTGATGCCGCCGCGGTCGTGGTACTGGTGGCGCTCCTTGAGGTAGCGCTCGGTCTCGGTCGCGATGGCGGCCATCGTGCGGACGGCCTCCACGGGGTACTTGCCGGCGGCGGACTCGCCGGAGAGCATCACGCAGTCGGTACCGTCGTAGATGGCGTTGGCGACGTCGTTGACCTCGGCGCGCGTCGGGCGCGGGTTGCGGATCATCGAGTCGAGCATCTGCGTGGCGGTGATGACCGGCTTGTAGGAGTCGTTGCACTTGTGGATGATGGTCTTCTGGACGTGCGGGACCTGCTCGGCCGGGATCTCCACGCCGAGGTCGCCGCGGGCGACCATGATGCCGTCGGAGTGCTCGAGGATCTCGTCGAAGTTCCTGACGCCCATGGCGCTCTCGATCTTGGGGAAGATGAGGACGTTGCTCTCGCCCATCTCGCGGCAGATGTGGCGGATCTCGTCGACGGCGGCGCCGTTGCGGATGAAGGACGCGGCGATCGCGTCGATGCCCAGCTCGCAGCCGAACATGATGTCGGCGCGGTCCTGCTCGGTGACGGAGGGCAGGCCGACCTCGACGTTGGGGACGTTGACGCCCTTCCTCTCGCCGAGCTCGCCGCCGTTGGTGCAGGTGCAGTGGATGTCGTTGCCCTCGACGTGGTCGACCTCGAAGCCGAGGAGGCCGTCGTCGATGAGGATGATGGAGCCCTTGGTCACCTCGTTGGGGAGGTTCTTGTAGTCGAGCGAGAAGCGCTCGGAGGTGCCCTCGACCTCGTCGGTGGTGATCACGACGTCCTGGCCGGTGGCGAGGGTGACCTTCTCGTGGTCCTTGAGTAGGCCGGTGCGGATCTCGGGGCCCTTGGTGTCGAGCATGATGGCCACGTACGTGCCGAGCTCCTTGGAGATGCGGCGGACGCGGTCGATGTTGTTGCGGTGGTAGTCGTGGGAGCCGTGGCTGAAGTTGAAGCGGGCGACGTTCATGCCGGACTCGATGAGCTTGCGCAGAACGTCGTCGTCCTCCGTGGCCGGGCCCATGGTGCAGACGATCTTGGTCCTCTTGTTGACCATACTTGGGTTCCTCCTATCAAGGAGCTGCCCGACGGACGTCCGTCGGGCAGCTTATCGGTGCAGAGACGCTTATGGGTTCGTCCCGTGTATGCCCGAACTGATGATACCGTATAACAGAAAATACGGACGTCTACAAAATAATTATTGACATTATCCCAATCTTATGACATCAATCATCTGACTTTTGGCGACGGCCCAGGGTTCGGGCTTGGGGCGCGCGCCGGGCACGCCCCAAGCCCGGCGCGCTTCCTAGCAGACCTGCGAGCGGGGGATGAACTCCTCGCCCCTGGCGAAGTGCTGCGCGTTGTCGAGCGTGACGCGCGCGATCTCGCTCAGGGCCTCCCTGGTGAAGAAGGCCTGGTGGCTCGTCATCACGACGTTGGGGAAGGAGCACAGGCGCGCGGTGATGGAGTCGATGACCTCGCCCGCGCGGTTCTGGTAGACGTTGGCGTTCTCCTCCTCGTAGACGTCCAGGCCGGCGGCGCCGATCTTGCCGGAGAGGACGCCGCGGATGAGGGCCTGGGTGTCGACGAGGCCGCCGCGGCCGGTGTTCACGAAGATGACGCCGTCCTTCATCTTGGCGATGGACTCGTCGTTGATCATGTGGTAGCTCTCCTCGTTGAGGAAGGCGTGGAGGCTGATGAAGTCCGCGCGGGCGTAGAGCTCGTCGTAGGTGACGTACTCGTCGACCACGTGCTCCTCGTCCACGAGCTTCTGGTTGGGGTAGAGGTCGGAGCCGAGGACGGTCATGCCGAAGCCCTTGCAGATGCGGCAGAGGGCGGCGCCGATGCGGCCGGTGCCGATGATGCCCGCGGTCTTGCCGTGAAGGGTCTCGCCGACCAGGCCGTCGAGCGCGAAGTTGTTCTCGCGCACGCGGATGTAGCCCTTGTGGATGCGGCGGTTGGCGCACAGGCCGAGCGCCATGGCGTGCTCGGCGATCGCCTCGGGGGAGTAGGCCGGGACGCGGGTGACCTTCAGCCCGAGCTCCTTGGCCATGTCGACGTCGACGGCGTCGAAGCCGGCGCAGCGCATGAGGACGAGCTTGACGCCGAAGCCGGCGAGGATCTCGAGCGTCATGGCGTGGACGTCAGCGTTCACGAAGGCGCAGACGGCGTCGTAGCCACGGGCGAGGGCGGCGGTCATGGGAGTCAGGTTCGTCTCGATGAAGTCGACCGAGATCCCCGGGTAGTCCGGGAGCTCTCTCGAGAAGGAGTCCTTGTCGTAGCTGGCGGTGCCGTAGAAGAGAATCTTCATGTTCGTCCTTCCCCGTGCATTCGTGTAGCCCTCGCCACACCTACTGACCAGATACCTGTAGTTTAGCGCCCCCGGGCGCCCGTGAACCGCACCGGAATATATGTGGGGGTTGACCCCTGATGGGTGCTCAACTTGAGAGGCGCCTCGCCCGGGCCCACGTCCCCCGGCGATCCGGACGGGGGCGCGCGGCTGACTTGGAGATGCCGTCGAGAGGGTGGCGCGGGCGGCGGCGCGGGTGGCCCCCTGTATAATGGTTGGTTCGTAAGGCGTCTGGTATGGCAGCCTTGGTGAGCCCTTGCCCCTCCTGGGGAATTATGATCGGGCATCAATCTACCGGGCGCGGAGCTTGGCGGAGGACCCCGCCTGAATCCCCGGGAGGAAACACCTTGAAAGAGTACCTGTCAGCAGCCGAGGACGTGCTGAGGGAGGAGGGCTCCGACGCCGAACGCGGCATCACGCCCGAGGAGGCGGCGTCGCGGCTCGAGAAGCTAGGGCCCAACAAGCTCGCGGAAGCCAAGAAGACCCCCCTCGTCGTCCGCTTCTTCCAGCAGATGCTCGACCCGATGGTCATCATGCTGATCGTCGCGGCCATCATCTCGGCGGCCATCGGCGCCGCCAGCGGCTCGGGCGACTACGCGGACGTCGTCATCATCCTGTTCGTCGTCATCCTCAACTCGATCATGGGCGTCGTGCAGGAGAACAAGGCGGACGCGGCCCTCGCCGCCCTCCAGGAGATGTCCGCCGCGCAGTCCAAGGTCATCCGCGGCGGCCAGCACCTGACCGTCCACTCCTCCGAGCTCGTCCCCGGCGACGTCGTGGTCCTCGAGGCCGGCGACGCCGTTCCGGCGGACTGCCGCATCCTCGAGAGCGCCTCGATGAAGATCGAGGAGGCCTCGCTCACGGGCGAGTCCGTCCCGGTCACCAAGGTGGCAGAGGCCCTCGACCTCGCGGGCAGCGAGGGCGACGTGCCGCTTGGCGACCGCAAGAACATGTGCTACATGGGCTCCACCGTGGTCTTCGGCCGCGGCCGCGCCGTGGTCGTCGCCACGGGCATGCAGACCGAGATGGGCAAGATCGCCGGAGCCCTCGCCCAGGCCAAGGACGAGGAGACCCCGCTCCAGAAGAAGCTCGACGAGCTCTCCAAGACGCTCTCCATCCTCGTCGTCGCCATCAGCGTCGTCGTCTTCCTCACCGGCTTCCTCAAGTACGGCGCCGGCTTCATCTCCAACATCAACCTCGTGCTCAACACCTTCATGATCGCCGTCTCGCTCGCCGTGGCGGCCATCCCCGAGGGCCTCGTCGCCGTCGTCACGATCGTGCTCTCCATGGGCGTCACCAAGATGTCCCAGAAGAACGCCATCGTCCGCAAGCTCGCCGCCGTCGAGACCCTGGGCTGCACCCAGGTCATCTGCTCGGACAAGACGGGCACCCTCACGCAGAACAAGATGACGGTCGTCCGCCACGAGACCGAGGACCTCGAGGCTCACGTCAGGACCATGGCGCTGTGCAACGACGCCAAGTGGGACGAGGTCGAGGGCGTGGCGAAGGGCGAGCCGACCGAGGCCGCCCTCGTCGCGGACGCGGCGAAGATGGGCTACACCACCTCCGACCTCGCCGAGGCCTACCCGCGCGTGGGCGAGGCGCCCTTCGACTCCGGCCGCAAGATGATGTCGGTCGTGGTGAGGAACCGCTCCGGCGAGTACGTCCAGCACACCAAGGGCGGCCCGGACGTGGTGCTCGCGCGCTGCACCACGATGCTGCGCGAGGACGGCTCCGTCGTTCCCATGACCGACGAGCTGCGCCAGCAGGTCATGGACGCAAACAAGGCCATGGCCGACGACGCCCTGCGCGTCATGGCCTCCGCCCGCCGCGAGTGGGGCACCACCAAGCCCGGCTCCTTTGAGGCGTCCGAGCTCGAGCACGACCTCACCTTCGTCGGCCTGTCCGGCATGATCGACCCGGTCCGCCCGGAGGTCAAGGACGCCATCGCGGAGGCGCACTCCGCCGGCATCCGCGTCGTGATGATCACCGGCGACCACATCGACACCGCCGTCGCCATCGCCAAGGACCTCGACATCATCTCCGACCGCTCCCAGGCCATGCGCGGCTCCGACCTCGACAAGCTCTCCGACGAGGAGTTCGAGCGCAGGATCGAGGAGGTCGGCGTCTACGCCCGCGTCCAGCCCGAGCATAAGAGCCGCATCGTCGACATGTGGCGCAAGAAGGGCATGGTCACGGCCATGACCGGCGACGGCGTCAACGACGCGCCCTCCATCAAGAAGGCCGACATCGGCATCGGCATGGGCATCACCGGCACCGACGTCACCAAGAACGTCGCCGACATGATCCTCGCCGACGACAACTTCGCCACCATCATCAACGCGGTGGAGGAGGGCCGCAGGATCTACGACAACATCCGCAAGTGCATCGCCTTCCTGCTCTCCTCCAACCTCGCCGAGGTCATCTCCGTCTTCGTTGCCTCCCTCGTCGGCTTCACCATCCTGGAGCCCACCCACCTGCTCTGGATCAACCTCATCACCGACTCGCTCCCCGCCCTCGCCATGGCGACCGAGAAGAAGGAGCCGGGCATCATGAGGCGCAAGCCGCGCAGCTCGCAGGACGGCATCTTCGCCGGCGGCATGGGGCTCGACTGCCTGGTCCAGGGCGTCCTGATCTCCATCCTCACGCTCGCGAGCTTCTGGATCGGCTTCAAGGCCCAGTTCCCGACCGACGGCCTCCCCGAGCTCCTCGCCAGCCCCGAGATGGGCCTCGAGGGCATGACCATGGCGTTCCTCACGCTCTCCATGGTCGAGATGTTCCACTCCTTCAACATGAGGAGCCGTCGCCAGTCGCTGCTCAGCCTCCACAGCCAGAACGTGTGGCTCTGGGGTTCCTTCGCGGTGTCGCTCCTGCTCACCTTCCTCGTGATCGAGGTCCCCGTGCTCGCCGACGCCTTCGGCTTCGCCGAGCTCGACCTCTTCCACTACGGCGTCGCCATGCTGCTGGCCTTCTCCATCATCCCGATGATGGAGGTCTACAAGGCCATCATGCGCGCGGTCGAGAAGGGCAGGGAGTAGCAGAGATGGCCAGGCGCTCCAAGCACCCGCAGGGCCACGCCGCCGGCAAGCCGGGGCGTGCGCCGCGCGGGGCGGCCGCGGCCGGCGCCGGGCGCGCCGGGCGCGGCGGGCGCGGACAAGGACGTGCGCACGACAAGGGAGCCGGTGGGGCCGCAGAGGCCCTGCCGGCCCTTTCCTCGCTCTCCGACGTCCCGCCCTTCGACAAGCTCTCGATGGGCGGGGCCCAGCGCGAGGCCTTCGCGCTCGACGTGGCCGAGCTCGCGGCGGAGGGCATCGACGTGCGGGAGGTCGAGCCCGCCTGCGTGGTGAGGCTCGACCGCTCCTTCCCCGCGGTGGTCGCGGCCTCCGGCATCGTGCGGGCGGAGTTCTCCTTCCGCTTCGGCGTGGTGCGCGAGCCCTCCGCCGCCGTAGGCGACTGGGTGTGCCTGCGCAGGCCCCACGACCACGACATGGCCGTCATCGAGTTCGTCCTGCCGCGCGAGAGCGACATCGCGCGCTGGCGGGGAGGGTCGCGCGGCAAGCGCCAGACCCTCGCCGCGAACGTGGACGTCGTGCTCGTGGCCCAGGCTCTCGGCCGACGCGAGCTCGACCTGGACCGCATCGTGCGGTCGGCCGTGATCGCGGAGGACTGCCACGCGCGGGCCGCCGTCGTGCTGACGAAGGCCGACCGGGCCGGCGTCGAGCTGCTCGAGCGGGACCTCAGGCTGGTCCGTCGCACCCTCGGCGAGGACTGCCCGCTCGCCGTGACGGCGGCCGGCGCGCGGACGGGCGGGGGCGCCTCCGCGGAGGACCTGCGCGCGCTCGCTGAGGCCTGCCGCGGGCAGGGCGTCAGCTGGGGGGTCGAGGGCGTGCTCGGGCTCGTTCCCCGCGGCACCGTCGCCATCGTGCTGGGGGAGTCCGGCGCGGGCAAGTCCACGCTGCTCAACGCTCTTCTCGGCCACGACGCGCTCGAGGTGGGGAGGGTCCGCGAGCGAGACGACGCCGGCCGGCACACGACGGTGGCGCGGCGCATGGTGGACCTGCCCGGTGCGGGCGTCATCGTGGACGAGCCGGGCCTCAGGAGCCTGCCCCTGGTGGGGCACGAGCGCGGGTTGGCGCGGGTCTTCCCGGACGTCGCCGAGGCGGCGTCGGCGTGCCGCTTCCGGGACTGCACGCATACGATCGAGCCCGGCTGCGAGGTCCGCGCGCGCGTGCGCACGGGCGAGATACCCCGCGAGCGCGCGGACGCCTATGTAGCCCTCGCGCAGGAGATGCGCCGCAGCGCGGGCTCGCTCGACCCCGACATCACGCTCTAGCCCCGGGCGACGGCGTGCCGGCCGCTGCGCGCGGAGGGGACCCGCTCTGCCCCCGTCCGCTACCTGCGCGAAGACGCGAGGCGGCGGGCGAGGGCCCTCCTCTGCATGGACTGCACCAGCAGGACCTCCCTGAGCCAGTCCTGCACCAGGCGCAGAGGCGGCGTGGGGGCTGCCTCGGGGTAGGCCACGACGCCCAGGCCGCGCGCGATGCTGGCTGCGCGGAACTCGTGGTAGTCGCTCGTGACGACGTGGAGCGTCGCCGTGGGGAAGCTCTGGCGCATGATCCGGCAGACGTTCTCGAGGTTCTCCTGCGTGGTGGTCGAGGCGTCCTCCAGCACGAGGGACTCCGCGGGCACGCCGCGCTCCAGCAGGTAGTCGGCCATGAGCTGGGCCTCGGATACGTCTGAGGCCCAGGTGCGGCCCCCGGAGAGGACGAAGCGCGCCCCGGGGTCGGCGCGATGGACCCTGAGCGCCCGCTCGAGCCTCCAGACGAGCTCGTCTGTGGGGTTGGCGGTCGGCGAGGAGTGCCCGAGCACCGCGTAGACGCGGTTTCGCCCGGAGTCCTTCGGCAGGTACGCCGCGACGGCGAAGGCGGCGACGTAGCACGCGAAGACCAGCGCGCAGAGAAGTCCCATGGCGAGGAGCGCCGAGAGCGCCGCGCGCAGGAGCCCCCGGGCGCCCGCGGCAGCGGAGCCGAGGACCGGCAGCAGCGAGAGCGCCGCGGTGGGAATCACGCCGAACGTGGGTCCGTACGCATGGACGTGGGCCACGTTGAGGGCGACGAGCGCCGCGCTCGCGCCGATCGCCAGCGGCGAGGGGGCGCCCTGGACGACGGAGGCCCCCGCGAGCGCGGCCGCAAGCGCGACCGAGGCCACGAGTGCCGCCCGCGAGAGGCGGGCGTACTTCCCTTCGAGGGCGTTGAGCCTCACGATGCCTCCTTCTCCGCCTTCTCCCTTGGTGCGCGACCGACGCGCTGAGACAGTGTACCCGTGCCTTGCCCGCACGGCGCGCCCGCTTGGCGGACAAGGACGTCGGGTCGACGCGGTGCCGCCGGCGGGCGGGTCCCGTCTCCACACCCCCTACATATCCGGTCTGCCGGAAGAATCAACGATGCAACCTAGGCCCATGGGGGACGACGGCGCGTGCGAGGTGGCCCTCGGCGCGTGCGCCGGCCTGGCAGGTCCGTGCGAGGTTCGTGCAGGACGGGGCGGGTCCTTTCCCGGGACCTGGCGTCCGCGGCGCCCTGCCGGGGCCAGAATCTCCTCACCGTCACGCGGGGCCTCGCCCCTCGACGCTTGGAGGGGCCATGTCGCTGCGCTTCAGGATCGTCTTCTCGTCGGCGTGCGCCGCGCTCGTCGTCCTCGTCTTCCTCGTCTTCGCGGACCACGTGAGGGGCGACGCCGAGCGCGTCAGGCAGGAGGCCCTGCAGCGCTACGGCGGAGAGGTCGTGAGCCTCGTCGTCGCGCGCGACGCCCTCGAGGCGGGCGACGTCGTGACCAAGGCGAACACAGCTACCCGCGACTGGCTCGTCGACCTCGTACCCGAGGGGGCGGTCGTGTCGATGGACGAGGTGGTCGGGCGCGAGCTCACGGTGCCGGCGGCGGCCGGGATGCCGCTCACCAGCCTGAACTTCAGGGAGGAGGGCGACGCGATCGAGGTCCCCTCGGGGCACGTCGCGGTCTCCGTTCCCGTCACGGACAAGCTCGGGCTCTCGCCGAGCGTCCGCATGGGCTCCCACGTCGCCGTCTTCCGCGCCGAGGAGGGGGCCATGGAGCTCGTCTCCGCCGACGCGGTGGTGCTCTCCACGGCGGGCTCCGGTACGGGCTCCCTCTCGAGGGGCTCCATCAGCCTCTCGGTCTTGCCGGGGGAGGTCGCGTCCGTCCTCGTCGCCGCGACCGCGGGGACCCTGAGGGTCGTTGTCCCCGCGGACGACGTCGTGGGGCTGGGAGAGGGCGGCGTCGCCGCGCCGAGCGAGGTCGCTGCGGGAGGCCCCGGGGCGTCGGGCGAGGTGCCGGCGACGGGTGGGGTGTCGGCGACGTCCGAAGTGCCGGCGACGGAGTAGAGCCCTGGTGGGGTTGGCGCCCGCCTGGGCGGAGGGTGGATTCGGTCGTGGCTCCCCGCATCGGGGGCCGGAGACGGGGGCGGACATGAGGAACCTATGGCTTGGGTACGCGCCGGAGGGGGACAGGGAGGAGATGGAGGCCGCGTGCCGGAAGCTCTGCCCCACCGCCGAGCTCGACTTCGTCCGCTCCGCCGGGGAGCTGCGCGCACGGGCGATGAGGGAGGGGCCGCAGGGGGTCGTCGTCGGCCCCGGGGTGCCGGGGGTCTCGGACATCAACCTCGCCGCCGCCGTCGCGAGGGACGGGTCGGCACGGGCTGTCTACCTCGTGACGAGGTCGCCCACCGGATCGCTCCTGTCCCGCGCGAACATCGCAGGGATAGACGAGGTCGTCGAGCTCTCGCGGCTCCCCGCGGGTACCCGCGTCCCGCCGTCGGACCCACGCGCTCGGGAGGCCGCCGGGTCGGGAGGGGCGCGGGTGCCCGGAGGGAGCCTGGGGCGCGGCTCCCTGCCTGGCCTCGAGCTCGACGAGCCCGAGCTCGAGGCCGACCTCGTACCCACGACGCTGGTGTCCGAGCAGCCTTCGCGAGCGCTCGGCCTGCCCCAGTTGGCGGGGTCGTCGAAGGAGCGTGCCCGCCATGCGCCTCCCCCGGCCCCCGTCGCGACCGCAGCCCGCGCGCCGGTCCTGACGTTCGTCTCGGGGCGCGGGGGCGTCGGCAAGACGACCCTGGTCGCGACCAGCGCCTGCGTCGCTGCCTCCTGGGGCCTCAGGGTCGCGCTGTGCGACATGGACCTCGCGTTCGGGAGCCTCTACTCCTGCTTCGGGATGCCGGGCCCCGCAGACCTCACGCCCCTGGGCGAGATGCTCGAGATGGAGACGGACCTGGTGGAGCGGCTCGGCGCGGAGGCGACTGAGGGGGTCCGCCTCTGGGGAGGGTGCGGGCGCCCGGAGATGGCCGAGGTCGTGATGCCCCACGTCGCGGGCGTACTCGACGTCCTCGCCCACGCCAACGACCTGGTGCTGGTGGATACCAGCGCCACCTTCACCGACGCGGTCGCCCAGGCGGCGCAGTGCTCGGACCGGCTCTTGATCACGGTCGACGAGGGGCCCGGCTCGGCGGTCGCCCAGGCGCGGCTCGCCTCCCTCGCGGTGCGCCTGGGGGTGGCGAGGACCAGGATCGTCCGGGTCGTCAACCGCGCGGACCCGCGGAGGCGGGACGTCCCGGTCATCGACCGGGGGAAGATCGGGCTCGAGACGGCGCGCTCCTTCCGCATCGTCGACGGGGGCGAGGAGGTCGGCGAGTTCATGGGGGCAGGCGAGGCGAGGCGGCTCTCGGAGGGGCGCAGCGAGTACGTGGCGTGCGTGTCCGACTGCATCGCCCAGATCCTCGGCGAGCTCGGGCGCCTGCCGGAGGGCGCCTCGCCCAAGGCGGCTCGGCTCTCCGGCGGGAAGAGGCGCCGGTGGGTTTTCGGCAGGAGGAGGGAGGCGGTCTAGGTGTCGGTGCTTGAGCGCGTGAGGGAGCAGGAGCGGATGGGGGAGGGCTTGCCCGGGACGTCCGGGGAGGCTGGCGAGCTGCGCGGCCGCCTCAAGGGGGACCTGGTGGACCGCCTGGGGCTCTCGGCGATATCGTCGATGGTCTCCGGGGGAGACCCCGCGAGGGCCCGTGCGGAGCTCGAGGTGGCCTGCCAGGCGATCCTCAACACGAGGGGGTACGAGGGCCTTGGTGACGAGGAGCGCGCGGAGGTCGTGCGGCAGGTCATCGACGAGGTCGTGGGCCTCGGGCCCCTCCAGCCGCTCCTCGACGACGACACCGTCACCGAGGTGATGGTCAACGGCTGCGAGCACCTCTTCTACGAGCGTGCGGGCGAGATCCACGCGGCGGAGCGCGTCTTCGAGTCGGCCGACCAGATCCTCATGGTCATCGACCGCATCCTCGCCCCGCTCGGGAGGCGCCTCGACAGGAGCTCGCCCATAGTGAACGCCCGCCTCGCCAACGGCGACAGGGTGAACGCCGTTGCCCAGCCGATAGCCATCGACGGCCCCGTCGTGACCATCCGGAAGTTCTCCAACAGGATCAGCACGCTCGACCAGCTCGTGGAGAGGGGTTCGCTCCCCTCCTGGTACGCGCAGCTCCTCAGGTGGGCGGTGCTCCTCAGGAGCGACATCGCCGTGGCCGGGGGCACGGGGTCGGGGAAGACGACGCTGCTCAACGCCCTCTCCTGCGAGATCGGGACCGCGGAGCGGATCGTGACCATAGAGGACTCCGCGGAGCTCCGCTTCGACACCCATCCGGACGTGGTGCGCCTCGAGGCGCGGGACGCCTCCATCGAGGGGTCGGGAGAGGTGACCATCCGCGACCTCGTGAAGAACGCCCTGCGCATGAGACCCGACCGGATCGTGGTCGGGGAGTGCAGGGGCGGGGAGGCGATCGATGTCCTCCAGGCCATGTCGACCGGACACGACGGCTCCCTGACGACGCTGCACGCCGGTACCGCGGAGGAGGCGGTCCTGAGGATCGTCCTGATGAGCCGCTTCGGCATGGACCTTCCCACCGACATCATCGAGGAGCAGGTCGCGAGCGCCCTGGACCTCATCGTGATGTCCTGCCGCATGGCGGACGGCGCGCGCTTCATCACCTCGATGTCGGCGGTGTCGAGGGCCGAGGACGGAGGGGTGCGGCTGGACGAGTGCGTGGCGTTCGACCGCTCTCGGCGCACGTGGCACCTGGTGTCGGAGCCACCCTGCGTGGCGCGCGCGGTCGCGGACGGGACGCTCGACCGGGAGGAGGTGGAGGCATGGAGGCGGTCTGCGTCGTGACCTGCGCCGCCCTGGCGTGGGGGATGGCCTTCGCGCTCTTGGGGCAGGAGACGAGGCACGTCGAGGGGGCGGGCGCGAGGCTCGCGGAGTCCCTCTGGCGACGGGCGGTGGTCCCGCTCTCCGAGGGCGCGCTCGCGCGCCGCCTGCTGGACGCCGACATGTGGAGGCGCTCGTGCGCGGTGGTCGTGCGCAGGGCAAGGGAGAGGGGCGTCGTCGCCGACGAGGCCGAGGCCTCCGCCTGCGCCCTGCTCTCCTGCCCCCTCGTGCTCGTCGTCGGCGCCGCGGCCTCCCGGTCGCCCGTCGGCGGTGCGAGCCTGCTCGCAGCCGCGCTGGCGGGCTTCCTCTCCCTGGGGGGCGTCGACGAGCGCAGGAGGCGCAGGGCGCTCGGCGAGGAGATGCCGGGGGTCTTCCGCACCCTCGCGGTCGCCCTGGCCTCGGGCCAGACGCTCTCCCAGGCCATCGAGTACGTCGGGTCGCACGGCCACGGCCCGGCCGCGGAGGGGTTCGCGCGGACTTCGCTCAGGATGCGCTGCGGGACGTCGGCGGAGGAGGCCCTCGCTCTCATGGCCGGAGAGCTCGACGCCCCCGGCGTGGGACTGCTGGTCTGCGCCCTGACCATCTCCCAGAGGACCGGGAGCCCCCTGCGCGGGCTCTTCCAGCGATCCGCGCAGCTCGTCGAGAGGCAGCAGGAGTTCGAGAGGACGCTTTCGGTGAGGACCGCGCAGGTGCGCCTCTCGGTGAGGGTCGTGTGCCTCCTGCCCCTGCTCATGGTGGGGCTGCTCTCCCTCATCTCCGTGGACTTCCAGCGCGGCCTCGCGACGACGGCCGGGACGCTCTGCGTGGTCGTCGCGCTCGGCCTCGACGCGGTGGCCCTGCTCATCATCAGGAGGCTCATGAGGGGGGTGCTGTGATGGACGCTCTGGGGGCGGTGCTTGCCGGGACGGCGGGGGCGGCCGTCTTCGCGGACGCGTTCGTCCTCCAGGGGGTCGGGCGGGCGCGGGCGCCGGACGCGGCGCCCGTGGCCCCTCCTCGCGCCGCCCTTCTCCTCGAGCGGCTCGCCCTCGCCCTGCCCGCGATGGATCGGGCGAGGGCGCGGGAGGAGGCCCGCGTGAGGCGCCTCAAGGTGATGCGCCAGATGCCGGGGCTCCTCGACATCCTGACGCTGGGGCTGTCGGCGGGCCTCTCGTTCGACGCCTCGCTCGAGCTCTACTGCTCGAGGTTCGACACGGAGCTCGCCGGCGTGTTCCGCGAGGTGCTCCTCACCTGGCGGATCGGGGTCATGGGCAGGGAGGAGGCGCTGGAGGGCGTGGCGGAGAGGCTCGACGTCGCCGCGGTCAGGAGGTTCGCCGCGGCCGTCTCGGAGGCGCTCGCCTTCGGCAGCCCCCTCGCGCGGGTCCTCGAGCAGCAGGCGGAAGTGCTGAGGGACGAGCAGAGGTCAGAGGTGGAGGAGGAGATCGAGAAGGTCCCGGTGAAGATGCTCATCCCGCTGGGGACGCTCATCGTCCCCGCGATGCTCCTGGCGATCCTCGGTCCCCTGGTCGCGCCTGCGCTCGGCACGGCGTAGCCGGCGCGGACGCCTGGGCGCCCGAGGGCGTCATGCAACTATCGGCTCTTAGAACGGAGGTCGGAGATGGCGGCGGAGAGGCTCAGGTCTGGTCTGGAGCGCGTCAGGAGGGGGCTGGCGGACGAGTGCGGCCAGGGAACGACCGAGTACGCGATCCTCGTCGGCGTGCTCGTGGTGATCGCAATCGTGGCGATCATCGCCTTCAGGGACAGGGTCTCGTCCCTGTGGCAGGCGATCGCCGACGGGATCAACTCGCTGTGAGGCGCTTCTGATGAGGACGGGAGGCGGGCGCGTCGGGAGGTGGAGGGGTCCTGCCTGGGCGTTGGCGGTCGTCGGCTGCGTCGTCCTCCTCGCCCTGGTGGGCGTCCTGCGCGCGTCCGGCGGCGGGGGAGGCGCGCCGGGCGTCGTCGGTGCCGGGACGTCGGGAGGCGGGCGGCCCGACGCCTCGGGGAAGGGCGAGGGCGGGGGTTCCGGCGACGTCGCAAGGGAGCGGGGGGCGTCCCCGCAGCCGTCCCCCGGCGACTTCCCCGAGGGGGAAGACGGGCTCGCACGCGTGTCTGAGCGCACCTCCGACCTCGGCCTCGAGGAGGAGTCCTCCGGGATCGTGCGCGCGTACCGAGACCAGGGGGACTGCCTGCTCCGGCAGGCCGGCTACCTCGACCTGCTCGGCGACGTCTGGTCGTGCACCGTCGAGGGGCCGGGCTGGGTGGACGTGGTGCTGGTGCGCCGGGCCGAGGGGGACAGGGGCTCGCGCGTCAGGGTCGTGAGGCTGGCGCTCGAGGAGTGGGAGGGGGCCTATGGGAGCGTGGAGTGAGGGGCTTCGAGCATCGCGGCGCCCGTACGGCGCAGGTCCCGCGACGCGTGTCGGGGAGGCGGCTCCGAGGGGGTGGTCGGCATGTCTGGCGCGAAGGGTGACGGTGGGCAGTCCACCGTCGAGTACCTCGTCGTGCTCGTGGCGTTCGTGTCCATGCTCGCCGCGCTGGGGGCGGTGTGGCACGCGGCGCGCGACGGGGCGCTCGTGGAGGGTGCCGTCCGGGCCGCCTCGCACGGGCTCGGGGAGGGGGTTACGATCGGGTTCATGCAGGACTTCGTCGCGTACTGAGGGGACCTCGCCCTTCGCCTCTGCCGGGCAGTCGACGGTGGAGGCGGCGGCGCTCCTCCCGACGCTCCTCCTTCTCCTGGGGCTTCTGGTGCAGCCCGTGTGCCTGCTCTACACGAAGGCGGTGATGGCCCAGGCGGCCTCCGAGCTCACGAGGGTGAGGGCGACGGGCCAGTCGGACGAGGCGTGCCGGCAGTACGCGCTCAGGCGGCTCGAGGCCGTCCCAGAGGTTCCGCTCTTCCACGTCGGCGGCCCGGAGGACTGGGAGGTCGTGGTGTCCGCGACGGACGGCGGGGCGTGCGTGGAGGCGAGCGTATCGGGGCACGCGCGGCCCCTGCCGCTGACGGGTGCCGTCGTGCGCGCCCTTGGCGAGGGGGATCCCGAGGGCGTGGTCTTGAGGGTAGGGACGAGGGCGCGGGTCCGGCCGGATTGGGTGGTGGGCGACTATGGTAGCTGGATGTCGATGTGGGAGTAGGCGCGCTCGCCTCTGGGCGAGGTGCCCAGAGGAGGCGTGGGGCGTGGGGCTGTTCGTCGCCGACGACGGCGGCTACACGACGGTCGCCGTGGCCGTCGCCCTGCTCGTGAGCCTCTCCCTCGTGTTCTGCCTTGCCACCGCCGAGTGGGTGGGGTCCCGTTCGGCGGACGTGCAGCAGGTGGCCGACGCGACGGCGCTCGCGGGGGAGAACTCTGTCGCCGCCTTCTGCACGGTCGCTCAGGTGCTGGACGCCTGCGTGCTCAGCCTGGGGCTCGTGGGCGTCGTCGTGTGCGCCGTGGGGCTCATCGTGGCCGCCGTTCCGGGGGCGCAGGCGGTGTCCGCCCGCGTGATGGGGTTCGGCCACGACGTCATGGACGCGCGCAGGAGGTTCGCCAGGAGCGCCGCCTCCGGCTTGAGGAGGCTCGAGGCGACGCTGCCCTACCTCGTCGTGGTCAACTCGGCCTCCGTCGTCGGCGCGAACAGCGGCCACGGCGGACCCGAGCTCGCGGGCTGCGCGATCCCGTTCCCGCAGGAGTCCATGACGGACTTCTCCGCCCTGGACGCCGAGGTGACGAGCGACGAGATGGAGGAGGACGCGGAGCGCCTGAGGGACGCCTCGAGGAGGCGAGACGAGGCGAAGGCGCGCGCGGACGCCGCCCGGGAGAGGGGCTGGCGGGCGGACTGCGTGGACGACCCGTCGTGCCTCCACGAGCGGGCCTCTTCGCTCGCGGGGCTCTCTCCCGTGCAGAACCCCTGTTACGCTGCGCCCGAGCTCTGGAACTTCGGGGTGCCGATCTCGAGGTCGCGCTCCTACTACGCGGCACGCCTGGCGCTCGAGGGTCCCGAGGGCGCGGGCGTGGAGGAGATGACCGACTCGGCCGCGCGCCAGAGGTTCTACTCGTTCGCCCTGCGCGAGATGTGGTCGGCCTCCTTCAGCGAGACGCCGGAGGGCGAGGTGAGCCTGTCCCTGCCGGAGCTCCCCAAGAACTCGGCGGAGATGCGGCAGACGAGCCTGTACGAGGAGGCGAGCTGGCCGTGCACGGCACAGGCGTCGGGGGTGACCCTGCACTCGAGCCTCGCCTGCCCCGGCGCGGACGGCCCCCTCGTGGGATTCGGCTCGCTCGCGTCGCTCGAGTCCGGCTCGCTCCTCGAGTGCCCCGTCTGCCGCATGGGCGTGGGGGACCTCGGAAGGGTGGCCGCCATCTCCTCGCGCGCGACGAACGGCTACGAGTACTACTGGGCGATCGTGGTGGAGGCCTCCCGAGAGTATCAGGTCGCCCGCAACGAGCAGGTCGCCGCCGAGCGGGAGATGAGGGAGATCGGCGCCGAGGGCTCCAAGGCCTTCCAGCAGGCCCTGGACCAGCTCGCCGTCCCGAGGCCGAGGCTCTGCCCGCCCGGTGCCTGGGGCGCGGTCTCGGTGGTCTTCCGAAGGGGAGGCACCGGAGCGCCCTCCGAGCTCGTGGGCGCCTTCACGAGGGGCGTCGAGCTGCCTCCCGGCGCGGCGATGTCGGCGGCGTGCCTCGCACCCGAGGAGTCCACGGACGGGAGCAACCTCCTCTCGCACGTGCTCGACGGCCTGCGTGGACGGGGGTTCGCGCTCGGGGACCTCGTCTACGACGTCACCGGGCTCTGGGGGCGGCTGCTGGTCTCCTACGGCTCCGCGTACGATAGCGCCTCCGATGCGATCAGTGGCTTCCTGGACGACGTCGACGGGGTCTTCGGCGGGACCGTCGGGGCCTGGATCAAGGGGAGGATAGAGGGCGTGGTGTCGAGGGCCGCGCTCGAGCCTGCGGACATGCGCCTCAGGAAGCCAGTCCTCGTGGGGACCCAGGAGGTCTTCGACAGGGCAGGCGTCGACGGGGCGGCGAAGGCCCGCGAGCTGGTCAACGCCCTGCCGGCCGCTGGGTCGGGCGAGGACGTCGCGCGGGCGCTCGGGCTCTGGCTCGTCGACGAGGCCAAGGCCCGCGCATTCGAGGTCGCGGAGCTCCCCGTGCCTGGGACCGAGCTCTCGATCCCCCTGACCGTCGACCTCTCGCGGCTCGGGGGCCGGTGATGGGCGCGCGCGGGCGGGCGAGGGCGGAGGGGTGCGGGGAGGCCTCGGGGGAGGCCGGCCAGATGGCCGTGGAGCTCGCCGCCCTCATCCCCGTCGTCGTGGTGGTGGCGCTCGTCGTCTACAACCTCGCGAGCTTCCTCGTGGCGTGCGCGGAGTTCGACAGGGCGTCCCAGAACGCCGTCGTCCTCCTGGGAGTCTCCCCCTCCGGGGAGCAGACGGAGTCGGGTGCGGCGGCGCAGGTGAGGGAGGCGGTCGCGGAGGCCGTGGGGCGGCAGGGGAGGTGCGAGGTGGACGTCTCCTGCGAGGGGGTCTCGCCGGACGCCACGGACGGGGAGTTCGTGATCTCGCCGCTCCTGACCCGCTTCATCTGCCGGCTCTCGTTTCGGCCGTGGCCGGGCTCCTTCGTGCTCGCGGGCGTTCCCTTCGACTCGCCCGTCGTCCTGAGGCACGAGAGGTCGCTGGTCGTGGACAGGTTCAGGCCGGGGGTGGTCATGTGAGGCGCGCGGGCGGGACCCTGTCGGTGGGCTGGGGAGGCACCGGGGCGCTGGACGTCCGCGTCCTCACGAGCTGGCGGGAGCGCCTGGTGGGTCTGCTGGGGACGGACGGGACGGCGGGCGCCGTGCTGCTCGTCGGCTGCTCGTCGATCCACACCTTCGGCATGTCCTACCCCATCGACGTCGCCTTCGTGGATGGGGCGGGGCGGGTGGTGCTCGCGAGGAGGGCGCTCGATCCGGGGAGGCTCCTCGGGTGCCGGGGCGCGCGCCACGCGATGGAGAGGCCGGCCGCCGCAGGCGAGTGGCCCGAGGAGGGCGACGTCCTCGTCGCCCTCGGGTGACGCGGGCCGCGCCCACGGCGGCGCCTGGGGTCGGGCCGTCCGCCTTCCGGCGGGCGGGGAGGGAAGGGAGAGGGACGGATGGGTAGGGAGGACGTGCGGGTCCCCGGCGGTGACGGGGCGTCGGAGGCGGGCCTCACGAAGGTGTGCCCCTGCTGCGGGCAGCGGCTATTCGCGGACATGGACGTGTGCTACGGCTGCCTCTACGACTTCAGGAGGCGCTCGGGCGGCGGGGGCTCGGAAGGGGTGGCGCTTGGGCAGCCGTCGCGCGCCGTCGCGCGCCCGCAGGGGGCCTTCCCGTCCGAGGGGGCGGCGGCCATGGGCCCCTCGCGCGAGGAGCCGGCCGGATGGGGCGCGGGCGCCGGCGGATCTCCGGCGGGGCCCGGCGATGGTCTGGACGTGGAGGGTCGGGGCGACTCCCCGGACAACCCCCTGGAGGGCCCCTGGGACGCAGCCCCGGAGGAGCCCTGGGACGCGGGGCTCCCTCCCGCCCCCCTCGACGAGGACGGCTGGCGCCCGTGCGAGCCGTCGTGCGCGGCCGCTCCCCCGACCGGCCGGCCTCCCACGCGCTTCGGCCTCAGGGTCGAGACCGGAGACGCGACCGTGGTGGTCCCCCTCGGGGAGGACGGCCTCGTCGTCGGCAGGGGCGAGTCGTGCGACGTGGTCCTGCACTCGCCCTCCGTGTCGAGGCGCCACGTGAGGGTCGTCCCCGCCGACGCGGGCGCCGTCGTGCAGGACCTGGGGTCGACGAACCCGGTGAGGCTCGGGGGAAGGCTGGTCACGGACGTGGCGAGGCTCCTGCCTGGCGAGGGGTTCGAGCTCTGTGGGGCCCGCGTCTCCCTCGTGAGGCTCCGCTGACGTGCTGGTGCCGGGACGGGCGTCGCAGGTCCGCACGCTCCCGTCCCCGCCCGGCACTCTGATATCCTTTGCCCAAGGTTCCCTGTGGCATTGGAGGTACCGATGAAGGTGACCCCAGCTTCCCACCGGCTCTCCCTGCGGCGCCTGGCCGCGCTCCTCGTCCTGCTCGGCGTCCTTGTGGCCTTGCCGACCCGAGCCGCGTGGGCGAAGGACTACTCCATAGACTCGGTCGACATCGACGCGACCGTTGCCGACGACGGGTCCGTGTCCGTGTCCGAGACGCGCACCTTCGACTTCGACGGGTCCTTCCACGGCGTGTACTGGAAGATCCCGAAGGGCGACTACGAGGGCCGGCGGGTCGGGGTCGAGATAGGCTCCGTCGGCATCGTGGAGAACGGCGCGTACCAGGAGTTCACCAAGTCGGACTCCGGTCTCGACGGGACCTACGAGGTCACCGACGAGCCCTCCTACGTCAAGGTCAAGCTCTACTCCGCGCACGAGGACGAGTCGGCCTCGTTCCGCATCGACTACACGGCCACCGACCTGGCGTCTCGCTGGTCGGACACGGGCGAGCTCTACTGGAAGTTCGTCTCGGACGGCTGGGACGTCGAGTCGAGAAACGTCACCTGCACGATTCACCTCCCCGTGCCCGCGGGGCAGTCCGTCGCCGCCGGGGACAACGTGAGGGCGTGGGGCCACGGCCCCCTGGACGGCTCGGTGGAGTTCTCCGGCAACGACGTCGTGTACACGGCGCCCGGCGTCGGGACTGACGAGTACGCCGAGGCCCGGGTGATCTTCCCCGCCGAGTGGCTCTCCGCCGCACAGCCCTCCTCAGAGGCGAGGCTCGACTCAATCCTCTCCGAGGAGGCCGCTGCCGCCGAGGAGGCGAACCGCGCACGGGCGACGGCGCGCGTCGTCACCACCGTCGCGGGCGTGGTGCCCATTGTGGTCTCCCTCCTCACGCTCGCCTACGCGATCTGGGCCCGCGTCCTCTACAGGAGGAGCCACAGGCCGCAGTTCGATGACAAGTACTTCAGGGACGTCCCCTCGGCGGACCATCCCGCCGTCCTGGGCGCGCTCCTGAACGCGGGCAAGCCGAGGGGCGAGGAGTTCACGGCCTCCCTCATGCGGCTCACCAGCATGCACGCGGTCGACCTCGACGTGGAGAAGGTCAGCAGGAAGGGCTTCCTGCGCGAGAGGACCGAGCAGGACTACCGGCTGGTGCTCAGGGGGTTCCCCGACGAGGCCTCCCCGGAGTCCTTCGGGTCCGCCGGGTCCGTGGCCCACGAGGTCGACGTCAAGACGCTCGGCTTCGTCTTCGACAAGGTCGCTCGCTGGGCGACCGGCGAAGGCAGCCGGGAGAGGGGCGCCTCGGTGCGCTTCTCCGACTTCGAGCGGGCCTCGAGGAGAAGGCCGGAGAAGTACGGGGAGGCCTACCAGGACTGGATGGACATGGTGTCCGCCGGCTGCGAGACCCGCGGCTTCTTCGTGGACGAGGGCAAGACGCACTCGGTCGCGCTGATGCTCCTCTGCGCCCTGGACGTCGTCCTGGTCGTCGTGACCTTCCTCCTGGGGCTCTGGTTCGGCTCGGACGGCCTCATGTTCGTCTCGCTGGTGCCCGTGGTTTCCGCCGTGGCCTGCGCGCTGCTGTCGCTCGGGCTCCGGCCGATGTCGCGCGAGGCGATCGAGCTGAGAGCGAAGCTCAAGGCGCTGCGTAACTGGCTCGAGGACTTCACGCGCCTCGAGGAGGCCTGGCCCCGCGACGTCGTGCTCTGGGACAGGCTCCTGGTGATGGCGGTCGTGCTCGGCGTCTCGGACAAGGTCATCGAGCAGCTCAGGGTCGCGGCCCCGGAGATGGTGTCCGAGCTGGACGACTACGCCCCCTCCTTCTGGTGGTGCTACCACGCCCCGGGCTCTGGTCCCGCGCCCCTCTCCGCCTTCAACGCCGTCAGCGAGAGCGCGCACAGCGTGTCCATGGCGGCGCTCGCCAAGTCCTCCGACAGCTCCTCCGGCGGCGGGGGCGGCGGCTTCTCGTCGGGCGGAGGCGGCGGCTTCGGCGGAGGCGGTGGTGGCGGCGCCTTCTAGCGCCAGGTCGCTCGCCATCGGGCCCAGCGCGGCACGGACGAGAGGGGGTCGGTCGGACGCTCGACCGGCCCCCTCACTCCCCGGGATGTCGGCTCCTGCGAGACGAAGCCTGGGCGACCTCGGGGCCGCTCCGCTACCTACTCGTCTTGCGCTCCGCGATCAGCTTGCTGAAGCTGGTGTCGCTGTGACGTGCCCAGAGCACGTAGAGGAGGACGGACGCGATGCAGGCGAGGGAGATGGCCGACCACATGGCCGTGTAGCCGAGCCCGGTGATGAGCGAGCCGGCGATGCCGCCGCCGATGCCGTAGCCGATGTCGTAGCCGCACAGGAAGGTGGAGTTCGCCGAGCCGCGGGTCTCGTCGGTCGAGGTGTGCACGGCCATGGACTGGAGCGAAGGCTCCAGTCCGCCGAAGGCGTAGCCGGCGAGCGCCGCCGAGAGCAGGAAGGTCGGGGTGCTGGGGACCAGCGCCAGGAGGAGCAGGGCGACGAGCATCGACGCGTTGCAGCTGTAGACGAAGAAGGCCTCGCCCCTCTCGTCGACCAGCCTGCCGAGGAAGACGCGGACGAGCAGGAGCATGACGGACATCACCACGAAGTAGAGCGAGCCGGAGGGCAGGCCCTTCTCGGCCGCGAAGATGGCGACGAAGTTCTCAAGCGCGCCGAACGTCGCCATGAACACCAGCATCGTCACGGTGGCGGGCAGCGAGTCGCGGTTGATGACGTGCCTGACGTCGAGCTTCTTGTGCGGCACGTCGACCTTCGGCGCGCGTACGAACGCGAAGAGCGCGAGGCCCAGGAGCGCGATGAGCGCGGCTGTGACGTAGAGGACGGCGAAGCCGAGATTCTCCATGAGCGAGAGGCCGAGGGCGGGGGCGATGGCCGACGCGAGGGCGGTCGCCATGCCGAAGTAGCCCATGCCCTCCGCGAAGCGTGGCCTGCAGATCACGTCTGACGCGACCGTCGCCGTGGTGGAGTTGGAGAAGGACAGGCCGAGTCCGTGCGTCATGCGAAGCACGATCGCTACCGAGAGCATGGGGACGAGGGCGTACCCGAGGGGCGCGAGGCCCATGAGCAGCAGCCCGATGACGAGTGCGGCGCGGCGAACGCCGTTGTCCAGCCACCAGCCCACGAAGGGCCTCACAACGACAGCTATAAGCGAGAAGAACGCGGCGCAGGCGCCGGCCACGGCCTCGGTCCCCCCGAGGCTCTGGACGAAGAACGGGAAGGTGGAGAGGCACATGATGTGGTTGGTGAACACGCACAGGTTCACGAGGATGATGAGGACGAGGTCCTTGTTCCAGAGCCTGGGTGCATGGGCTGCTGCCGCAGGCGTGACGGCGGCTTGCGCCCGAGAGCACTCGTCTCCGTGGGGCTTCTCCTCCTGGGTGGGTTGCATGCCGATTTACCTCCATGTCGACCGGGTTCGGACAGATGCCCATGTGGTCGCGGAGGCGCAAGCGCCAGGAGCACGGCCACGATCAATCGGACTTACGCTCGTGGCTGCTCATTGACGGGATGCATTATAGTCTTAGCGCGCGATGGCGTCGGGGAACCTCCAAGGTTGGGTCGTGCCCGCAGCCCCTGGTGGGGGCGAGTCACCTGGCGGGTGCCTTTTCGCGTGCGCGGCGCCCTACGGAGGGGCGTCGCTCGAATGTGAAGATTCCCCCAACGTCCGCGCGGCGGGTGCTAAGGTGGGGCTTGCGTGTAGCGCAAGGCCCCCACCGTCGGCGTCCGTGACGCGACCCGGCCGGGGACTCTTGTAGTAGGCAAAGCGTGCAGCCCTCGGGCTGCACGCTTTTTTCGTCACGTGACCCTGAGTCGCGCGACCGATGCGGGGGACCGCGGAAGGGGAGTTCGCATGCCCAGGAACAAGGCCCAGGGGGCCATCTTCGGGATCTTGATGTCGATCACCATGGCGTATGGCATGGAGGTGTACAACGTCGCCTGGAAGGCGGGCATCCCGACCATGCCCGGCGGCTTCTCCAACATGACGAACGACGTGTTCTTGGGCGCCCTCGTGGAGGCCTCGTACATGTGGCTCTTCGTCTTCCTGTTCTCGAACCTGTGGGGCACCCGTGCAGGCGCGCGCCTGTCCGCCGGTCTGGTAGACCCCGCTCGCGACAACGCCTTCCTCTGCGGCCTCGTCCGCTCGGGGTGCACCGTGCTGGTCATGTGCCCGACCATGAGCATGGTCGCGTCGATCCTCTTCAACGTCGTCCTCGGCGGCATGCCGTTGGCGCAGCTCCCTGCGATCTGGGTGGGTACGGTGATCAAGAACTTTCCGATGGCGCTGCTCTGGAACGTCTTCGCCGCGGGCCCCGTGAGCAGGCTCGTCTTCTCCAAGGCCTTCTCGCGCGTGGGCGAGGACAAGGACGTCCGCGAGTCCGAGAGCCCTCTTGTTGAGGACGTGGAGTAGGCGAGCGCAAGGCGGTCGCGACGGCGCGGCCCGGGCATGCGGGCGAGGGGCTTGGGCTGCGCCGTAGGTCATTCGGACGAAGGGCGGCGGCCGAAGCATCTGTCCTGAGCTTTTTTCTAGGGGGAGAGGACGGGCACTACGCCCCCTGATTCAACGACCGAGGTTGATTCCTTGTCTGCAAGGTAGTCTGCAAAAAGAAAGCAGGCCAGAGGACAAGCCTCTGACCTGCGTCTTTGTGGTGGCGGGGAAGGGAATCGAACCCCTGACACGGGGATTTTCAGTCCCCTGCTCTACCAACTGAGCTACCCAGCCGAAGTGCTCTCTTCGAGCTCGTTTAATATACCAGACTTCGAGCGAGTGTCAAACGGATTCGGGACTTTTTTCTGAGCTTTGTGGAGTCGCTCTACGTAAGGCCTGTGCGGACGCTCCGCGTGAGGCCCCGTGCGGTCGTCCCGCGCGAGCCGGCCTCATTACCTCGCCCAGAAGTTGATCCCCTCGACGGGGTCGAACTCGAGCTCGTAGCCCTTTGCCTTGAAGAACGCCCGAACGAAGCCCCGGCCCGCGACGACGGCCGCATTGAGGTTGTCGCCCGATGGCTCGAGCCACAGGGTCTGTCGTCCGCAGGCGTCCCTCAGGTGCACCTTGCACGGGACGTTCGCCCTCTCGAGCTCCTGGTTGGCTTCGACTACCTCGGAGAGCGAGATGACCTTGCTCATGGCTTCCTCCAAACTGACCGGGCTGGCCACCCTCAGCCGAGGGTTGCGCCCGCGCCCCTAATCCAGGCGAAGACGTACTGCTGCTGGACCCCGCCGAAGGTGGGGTCCCACTCGATGCCGTAGGCGCGCTCCGCCTTCTTGATCCAAGTGTCCCGCGGGACCGCCTCGAGGTAGCCGAGCCCGTACAGGCAGATGCAGCTTGCCACCTTGGGGCCGACCCCCGGCGTCTCCTCGAGCTCGGCCATCTGCTCCGCGAGCGGCACGTCCTTCTCCGAGAGGCAGCGGGGCCGCCAGCCGGTGGCGCGCCCGGCCAGGGCACGAAGATAGGGAAGACGATACCCCAGTCTGAGCCCGGCCGCGAAGCCCTCGTCCCGAAGGAGCCGGCTCAGCTGCCGAGGGGCGGGAATGCGTCCGCCTCCGGTATCCATGAGCGAGAAGACCGCGTGCTGGATGCGCGGGATGTTGGAGTTCTGCGAGATCGTGAACGCGACCGAGACGTCCCACCAGTCCTGCCTCAGCACGCGGATGCCCGCGCTGGCCGCGCGTTGCTCGTCCGTGAGGGGGAGGGAGTCGAGCAGGCGCCCGTAGTCGACGTCGAGGGCGAGGTAGCGCCTCCAGTACGAGAGCGACGACGGGCTCGGCTGCCCTCCGGAGGGCGTGAGGACCACCACCTTCGGCCCGCGCTGAGAGACGACGCAGCGCCTCGTCCCGGAGGCTACGAGGTAGCGGGCGTCCGCCCGGCCGCGGCCGAGCTCGCGCCACGTGAAGACCTGGCCCGAGTCCGCGATCGCTCTGAGCGAGAAGTCGCCCGTCTCGAATGTCGCCACGACGCCTCCTCTCCGCCTAGTACCGCACGCTGAACGAGGGCTCGTCCTCGACGGGCGGCACCTCCTCCTTCTCGGGGATCGTGTACTCGATGGGGTACTGGCGGTAGGCCTTGGAGAAGAGCCCGAAGAATTCGGAGACCTGCTCGTCCGTCCCCTGGAGCTCCATGCGGACGCTGCCGTCCCACTCGTTTCTCACCCAGCCCGTGCACCCGACCTCGCGCGCCACCCGCTGCGAGTTCCAGCGGAAGCCGACGCCCTGGACCTGGCCGGTGAACCTCAGACGCAGGCGACGCAGCGCCTCGCCGCCGCCCCGTCCGGCGTCGCCAGAACCTGCGTGGCCCTTCTCCCGTCCCGCGCCCGCGCTGCCGCCTCCGCGGGAATCGTTGTCGCCCGTGTGGCCCGACCTGAAGAGCATGACGCGACCTCCTCCCTCGTCCCGGGGCGCCCCGGCGGGGCACCCCGTCGCACCAGGGTTCCATCATTGCGCAAAACAGCCCGGGGTGAAGGCGAGGCCCCGACGCTCGTCCCGGATGTGTGAGCATCCCCGCGCCCATGCCGCCTCCGTGCGGGGCAGGGATTAGAATGGTGTGACGAAACGTGCGTTAGGCTCGGAGAGATTCGTCCTGGAGGGCAAGGCGGGAGGCCCCCCTGCGGGCATAGGCGGATGAAGTAGGAGGATCCATGGGCTGCACCAGGAGAGAATTCGTTGGGCTGTCTGCGATGGCGGCGGCGCTCGGCCTCGGCGCCTGCGCCAACCTGCGGGAGCAGCAGCCGGAGTCGTCGGACGCCGAGCAGCCCCAGCAGCCCCAGGTCGACCTCAACGAGTTCGAGAAGCTCAAGCTCGACGAGGGCGCCTGGAAGTACGACTCCACCAACGACGTCTACTACCAGCTCGGGCTCGTGTACTGCAAGACCCCGGTCGCGACGGCCTACCAGTCGCTCGCGATCTTCGTGCCGGGCGCCTACTTCAGCGTGACGGCCAAGGGCGACACCTACACCTGCACCGTGAACCCCGACGCCAAGGTCGGGAGCTTCACGCCCGCCACGGCACCGGTCCTCATGCCGATAAACTCGGGCAACCTGTCGCCCCAGGCGAGCCCGACGGCCTACAGCTACAACGGCCTCGACGCCTACCTCAAGGCGGGCTTCGTCTACGTGTACGCCGGCTTCAGGGGGAGGAGCTCCGGCTACGAGAGCGGCTCCAAGGACGTCTACCCTGGCGGCGCCCCATGGCCCGTGGTCGACCTAAAGGCCGCCGTGCGCTACCTGCGCTACAACGCCTCCAAGCTCCCCTTCGCCCCCGACCGTATCTTCACCTTCGGGTTCGGCGCCGGCGGCGGAGTCTCGGCGCTCCTGGGCTCCGCGGGCGACGCGGAGCAGTACGGCACCTACCTCGACAAGATCGGCGCGGCCACGCACGACGCGGAGGGCAACAACCTCTCCGACGCCACGTTCGGCTCGGCCTCGTGGTGCCCCATCCTCTCCTACGACACGGCCGATGCCGCCTACGAGTGGAACATGGGGCAGTACGCCAGCGAGGACACCCGCGCCGACGGCACCTGGACCAAGCTCCTCTCAAACGACCTCGCGGCGGCCTACGCCTCCTTCGTGAACGGCTGCGACCTGCGAGACTCGGACGACCAGGCGCTGACCCTGGACGAGACCTCGGGCGAGGTCTACGCGGACGGCACGTACTACTCCTACCTCCTCACCGAGCTCGAGGACGCAGCGAAGGCGTTCTTCTCCGGCACCGCCTTCCCCTATACCTACACGCCGCAGCGCCTGACCACGGCCTCGTTCCCCGGCGACCCCAACCTGCAGAGCACCGGTTCCGGCACGACCGAGGTCGACGCCGTGACGGACGACCAGGCGACCGCGGAGGCCGCCGCCGACGCCGCTGCCGGCGCCTCCGGCAGCGCCAGCTCGGGCGACGCGGCCTCCGCGCCCGACGCCGCAAGCTCCAACAACGCGACCGCAGCGGGCGCCACGCCGGGCACCAAGGTCCAGTCCGTGGTGTACGGCTCGGCGGAGGAGTACGTCGCGGCGCTCAACGGCGACTCCCGCTGGCTCACGTACAACCAGAGCAGGGGCACCGTGCGCATCTCCAGCGTCGGCGACTTCGTGACGCACCTCAAGAAGCCGACCAAGAAGGTCTGCGCCTTCGACGCGACCGACCGCTCCAGCTACTCCAACCAGCTCTTCGGCATCAACGACGCGTCGTCTCTGCACTATAGCCAGCAGATCTCGGAGCTTCTGGCCGCAAACCAGGACACCTATGCGACGGGCAGCGGGTGGGACGCCGCCTACGTGACCGACTGGTCGGGCGACCTCGTGCGCAAGGATTCCCTCGACAACGACATGGCGACCCGCGTGAAGATGTTCAACCCGCTCTTCTACCTGAGCGGCGCCTACGACGGCTACGGCAAGGCAACGGTCGCGCCACATTGGCGCATCAACTCCGGCCTCTTCCAGACGGACACCTCGCTGTGCTCGGAGGCGAACCTCGCGCTCGCGCTCAGCCACTACGACGGCGTGAAGGACGTCGCCTTCACGCCGGTCTGGGGCCAGGGCCACGTCCTCGCGGAGCGCACCGGCACCGCGCAGGACAACCTCATCGCCTGGGTCGAGGAGTGCTGCCAGTAGGGGCTGCCAGCGTCAGTGCGCCCCCGTCGTCCGCCGGTGCCGAGACGCGCTTTGCGCGCCGGCGGGCGCCAGCACGTCCGCGCCCTAGGCGCGGGGGAGCGAGGAGAGCCTGCAGCAGCGCTCGAGGGTCCGGCAGAAGAGCTCGAGTCCCGCCTGGTCCTCGGGCGAGAACCGGTCGAGGATAGGCGAGTCGAGGTCGAGCACGCCCACGACGGCGCCCGTGCCGTCGTGGAGCGGGACGACGATCTCTGAGTTGGAGGCCGCGTCGCAGGCGATGTGGCCGGCGAACCTGTGGACGTCGGGCACGCGGAGCGTCCGGTCCTCGGCGGCCGCGGTGCCGCAGACGCCGGAGCCGAGCTTGATCCGGACGCAGGCCAGGCTGCCCTGGAACGGGCCGAGCAGGAGGTCGCCCCTGTCGTCGATCAGGTAGAACCCTGCCCAGTTGAGCCGTGGCAGCCTCTCCCAGAGGAGCGCCGAGGCGTTCGCGAGCGTCGGCAGCCAGTGGGGCTCGCCCTCCGCGAGGGAGGCGAGGCTCCTCGCCAGGAGGGGGTAGTCGGGGGCGCCCGCCGCGGCGGAGGGGGCCGCAGCCTTAGGAGCGCCCGTAGCCTCGGCCTGCCGCACGTCCTTCTCCATGGTGTCCCCCTCGCGTCCGTCCGTCGCGTCGTCAGGTTCCGAGGATAGCGCAACGAGAGGGGCGCGAATCCGCGGGCAGGGCGGCCGTCGCTCGCATAGAATGGTTCCCATATCAGAATGTACGAGGAGGCGGCCCCGTGCCCCGGTGGCATGGGCCCCTGCGAGAAGGGCGTGACGATGGCGAAGAGGAAGCGCGGGTACGAGCAGCACACGGCCGCCCACTTCAGGGACCCGGACTCCTACCGGGAGATGGGGAGACGCCGTCGCCGCCCGCGCCGACGGGCCCTCGTGGCCCTCGTCGTCGTGGCGGCGCTCGCCGTCGTCGCCGTCGTGGGCGTCGCCGTCGCGGCCAACCTCCCCTTCGGCGTGACGGTGAACGGCTCCGAGGTGCGCGTGAGGCGCGGCTCGACCGTGGACGAGGTCTTCCGGCAGGCGTCCCCGCAGGTCTCCGCCGGAGACCTGCTCGCCGTCGACGGGAGCGTCCTCACCGCCGGCTCCGAGGACGCCTACGAGGCGACGCTCGAGCGCGACGGAGCGGACGCCCAGGCGCTCGACCCCGCGCAGGCGGCGACCTGCGCCGTGAGGGCCGGTGACCGCCTGACCTTTACGGACGGAGACGACGTGACAGAGGAGTACGCCACCGCGCAGCGGACCGAGCAGCCCGAGCTCAGGACCACCGGCACCCAGGGCATCGTGTTCTATGTCTCCCAGTGGGGCTACCCCGGCATCACGGAGGAGCGCACGGGCTCCGTCTCCGGCAAGACGGTCGAGGTGCAGGTCCAGCAGAGGCAGGACGCGGTTGTCGTGCGCGCCACGCCGAAGCCCGCGAACGGCGAGAAGCTCGTCGCGCTCACCTTCGACGACGGACCGTCCGTCTACACCGAGCGCTACCTCGACATCCTCGACCAGTACGGCGCCAAGGCGACCTTCTTCCTGATCGGCGAGCAGGTGTCTGAGTACCCCGACTCCGTGCGCCGCGCCATCTCCGAGGGCAACCAGGTCGCCACGCACACCTGGGACCACAAGCAGCTCACGACCCTCACCGAGCCCGAGGTCCAGCAGGAGCTCTCTGACTCGCTCTCGGCGATCACCGACGCGACCGGCCTCTCCGTCTCCACGCTGAGGCCCCCCTATGGCTCGATCGACCCCAGGGTCTGGCTCTACTCCGGCGGCAGGGTCTCGATCGCGACGTACTGGTCGCACGACACCAGGGACTGGGCGCAGCCCGGCGTCAGCCAGATCGTGGCAGGCGCCACGAGCTACTACGAGCCCGGCTCCATCATCCTCATGCACGACGGGGGCGGTGCGCGCGAGCAGGACCTCGAGGCCCTGCCGCAGGTGATCAAGGCGTGGCAGGACCAGGGCTACCGCTTCGTCACCCTCTCCGAGCTGCTCGCCTCCGACCCGGACGTTCCCGAGGACATCGCGACCGGCACGGCGCAGATGCCCGAGGGTGCCGTCTGGCCGACGGCCCTCTCTGCCGACAGCGTCGAGAACGGCACGAAGTAGCGCGGCGCGTGTCCGTCCTACTCGAGGAAGCTGACCCTGCCCGAGTGCGTGAGGTAGAGCGCGCCTCGGATCTCGAGCTCGCCCGCGTCCACGAGGGCCGCGAGGTCCCGGTCCGCAGAGAGGGTCGCCATCCCGGCGCGCACGTTCTTCTCGGCCGCCTTGAGCGGGTCGAGCTCCTCGCCGATGGTCTCGGAGATCTTCGAGGTGATGAAGCCTACCGGCCCGCGCGAGCCTCCGTGCATGGCAGCGTCGATGGCGCCGCAGTGCGTGTGGCCCAGCACGAGTAGCAGCGGCGTGTGCAGGTGGGCGCAGGCGTACACGGCGCTCGCGAGCTCCGAGGGGCCGACGATGTTTCCGGCGGTGCGGATGCAGAAGATCTCTCCGAGCCCGCACATGAAGATGTGCTCGGGCACCACGCGCGCGTCGGAGCAGGAGATGACGCAGGCGAAGGGGTGCTGGCCCTCCTCGAAGAGGCGGGAGATGAGCTCGTCGGAGACGTCGCCGTTGGCGTGGTGGGCGCCGACGTACTGCTCGTTGCCCTCGCGCAGGCGCCTGAGGGCGGCCTCGGCGCTCGCGTGCGCCTCGACGGAGTCCGCCGGGTCCTCGGAGTTGACGTCCACGGTGAGGTAGAAGTTGCCGCCGGACGCGCGCTCGAACACGGTGCTCACCTTGTCGAACCACGTCGCGCGGTTCCAGATGGGCCGCACGATCGTGACGTGCGTCGGCTCGCAGATCCCGTCGAGCCGCCCCTCGAGCGCGGCGAGGCTGACGAGGCTGCCTGCGGGGAGGTCGAGCTCCTCCTCAAGGTAGGCGCCGAGCGCGCCCTCGTCCGCGAAGTCCCTCTCGTCGATCCGAACCTCACGCATGGTGGACCCCCTCCCGGACGGATGCGGCCGCGCCTCGTCGTGGCGCGGCCAGGCTCGTCCAGGTTGATACCCGCGGGCGCACGTCGCACAGCGACCCGCTTTCGAGCGGTGGGAAAGTCCGGGCGGGCGAGAAGGACCTGGCGCCGGTCAGGCCTCGAGCGGCCGCTCGCTGCCGCGACGCGCCACCTCGGCGACCCTGAGGCAGGTCTCGGGCGTGAGCGTCAGGCAGTCCGAGAAGGCGTTGACGATGATGCCGAGGGCGTCGCCCCTGGTGCGGGCCATCTCCACGCACTCGGTCATGGGCAGCTCGACCGTCTCCTGCTCGCCGGACGCGGCGCCGGGGACCTCGTCTGCGCCCGTGAAGACGGCGAACCAGCGCTGTCCCTGCTCGTTCTGCAGGACGTTGGGCCGCACGCGACGCCCGTCGCGCTCGATGGCGAAGCGCGCCTCGGGGTCGGGCGTCCCGTCCGGCCCGTCCGTGCCCTCGGCGACGGGGGTCACGGGGACGACGACGGTGGCCGCGCTCAGGCCGGAGACGAGCCTGTCGAGGTTGTCGGCGGTGAGGTTGCCGAGGTAGCGTGCGACGAGCCTCTTGAGGAGCGCGCCCTCGCCCGTCGCCTGCGACAAGGGCCTGGCGCTCGGGGGTGCGGCCGTCGGTCCCTCGCCCTCGGGGGACGGGGAGCCGGAACTCGTGGATGCGGGCGAGCCGGCGGGGGAGCCCTCCGAGCCCTCACCGACGGCAGGGACCGCCACCTCGTTCGATGCGACGGCCTCCGAGTCAACGGCGGTCGCATCGAGGTCGGTCTCGCCATCGGGCTCGGGCTGCGCAGCGGGCTGCACCGCGGGCTGCGCGTCCTTCTCGGCCGTGCTCAGAGTGGCGCGCAGGTCCTCCAGGATGGAGCCCAGGACGTTTTTGCCCGGCCACTCACTTGGGACGAGGCGGGAGAGGCTCAGGGGGTCGCAGCCGTTGCCCCAGTAGCGGTCGCGCGGCGAGCAGGCGGCGATGGTGGCGTCGCCCGTGGAGCACAGGAAGTCCGCGAGGCCCTCGACCTGCGCGACTTTCTCGCCCACGCAGCGGCGCATGACCGACTCGCGCACCGCGAGCCACTCCCTGCGGTCGTAGGGGGTGACCTGCTTGTTGATCCGCTGCAGGTAGAGGGGATCGCTCATGGCGAAGACGCGGTTCGCCGTCGCCTCGTCGCCGAAGTGCATCGCCTTGAGGTACACGAAGGCCTGCTCGACGTTGGCGAACTCGCGGCCGTCGAGGACGAAGGGGGCCTCGTACCAGTTGCTGAGGCAGCCGTTGTCCTCGCGGGGGTTGTAGAAGAGGACGAACGAGTGCCCCCCGAACATGGTGACGACAGGCGGTTGCATGCTCATCCTCCCCCCGGGCGCACCGGTGGCGCGGCCGCCGGCGCCTGCTGGCGCGGCTGGCCGCCCCCGGGTGCGGGCCCTCGACGTAGTTGCGCGCCCATTGTCGCACAATCCCGCGAGGCACAGAAAAGGCGGGGAGGGAAGTCCCTCCCCGCCTCGGGTGCAAAGCCCGGCAGCGGGTGCCGGTCGGTGCCTGGGAACGCAGGCGAAGCCTACTCCTTCTCCTCCGCCTTATCGGCGTCCGGAGAGAGGTCCGGCGTCTCCTTGTCCAGGGCGAGCTTGGCGACGATGCCGGACAGGGCGAGAAGGGCGAGCAGGTTCGGGAAGGCCATCAGGCCGTTGAAGAGGTCGGCGAGGTTCCAGACGAGCTCGACCTTGAGCAGCGAGCCGAGGAACATGATGACGATGACGAGCGCGGTGAAGAACTTGACCGCCTTGTTGCCGATCAGCCAGCGCACGTTCTGCTCGGCGAAGAAGTACCAGCCGACGATTGTGGAGAAGGCGAAGAACGCGAGGCAGATGGCGATGTACTGCGGGCCGAAGTTGCCGAAGGCGAGGCGGAAGGCCTCCTGGGCGACGGTCGTGCCGGTGATGCCGCCCTCGATGCAGCCGGGGAGCACGCCGGAGGTCAGGATGACCAGGGCGGTCAGGGTGACGATCAGGAAGGTCACGAAGACGCCGAACATGGCGACCTCGCCCTCCTCCTGGGGCTGCTTGACCTTGGCGATGGCGTGGGAGTGGGGCGTGGAGCCGAGGCCGGCCTCGTTGGAGAACAGGCCGCGGGCGACGCCGAAGCGGATGGCCTGGCTCACGCTGATGCCGGCGAACGCTCCGCCGAGGGCCCTCGGGTTGAAGGCGCCGACGAAGATGGCGTTGAAGGCGGCGGGGATGTTCTGGGCGTTGATGACGAGGACCACGATGCCGCCGACGAGGTAGGCGAGGGCCATGAAGGGCACGACCTTCTCGGTGACGGAGGCGATGCGGCCGATGCCGCCGACGAAGACGAAGCCGGCGAGGACGGCGACGATGAGGCCGACGATCCAGACGGGAGCGCCGAAGGCCGAGTTCATGGCCTGGCCGATGGAGTTGGACTGGACCATGATGCCCGCGAAGCCGAGGGCGAAGATGATCGCGATAGCGAAGAAGGTGGCGAGGCCGTGGCCGAGCTTGCCCTTGAATGCGGCCTGGATGTAGTAGACCGGGCCACCGATGACGTTGCCGTCCTCGTCGCGGGTCTTGGTCTTCTGCGCGAGGCAGGCCTCGCCGTAGATCGTGGCCATGCCGAAGAAGGCCGCGACCCAGGTCCAGAAGATGGCGCCGGGGCCGCCCGCGACGAGCGCGGTCGCGCAGCCGGCGATGTTGCCGGTGCCGACCTGCGCAGCGATGGCGGTGGCGAGCGCCTGGAACGAGCTCATGCCCTCCTTGCCGGCCTTCTCGCCGTTCAGGTTGACGCTGCCGAAGACGCGCTTCATGGCGCGCCCGAAGTGGCGCACCTGCACGAAGTGGGTGCGGATCGAGTAGAAGACGCCCGTGCCCACGAGCAGCCAGAGCAGGATGGAGTTCCAGATGAAGTTCGATACGTTAGAAACGATGGTAGCTGCGTCCATGTCGTCCTCTCGAATTCATTCTCAGGTGCACGGCACAGTCTGCGGCCAAGATGAGTAAGCCTAATCAAACAATGAGAACCCAAAAACGCAGCTGCGCCCGTCATTTACAGGGTTGAACTGGTCGTACGTTGGGGAAGCCGTGCAGAATGTTATGCGGGCCAAGGCGCCACGTGCGCGGGCCCGAAAAGGGCGGCGAGCGAGCACTCGCCGCCCTGGACGTGCGGAGGTACTAGTCCTCGAAGACCTTCTGGCCGTCGACCGGGGTCTCGAGGGCGTGGAGCGCCTTCTTGACCAGGCGACGACGGAGCTCCTTCTCCTCGTCGGCGGGGAGGGAGGGGTTGCCCAGCGGGTGCGGAATGGCAATCGCCGGGACGATGCGGTTCGCGCCGACCGTGAGAGAGATCGGGGTGACCGTGCAGACGTGAACCACGGGGAGACCAGCGCGCTCGATTTCCTTGACCATCGTTGCACCGCAACGAGTGCAGGTGCCTCAAGTGGAGGTCAGGATGACGGCGTCCACGCCGTCCGCCTTGAGGCGCTTGGCGATCTCCTCGCCGAACTTCTTGGCGGAGGCGACGGCGGTACCGTTGCCGACGGTCGTGTAGAACTTGTTGTGGAGGGAGCCGATCAGGCCCTCCTTCTCGAACTCGCGCATCACGTCGACGGGCAGGACGCGGTCGGCGTCCTCGTTGGCGTAGGTGGGGTCGTAGCCGCCGTGGGCGGTCTCGTAGGTGTCGGCGGTGAGGTCCTCGACGCCCGTGATGTCGTACTCGCCGAACTTGGAGGCGTTGGAGCTCTCGATGTGGTCCGGGTTGCCCTTGGGGACGATGCCGCCGGAGGTCACGAGGGCGACCTTGGCGTGGGCGAGGTCGGTGACGGGCGGGTTGGGGTCGACGCGGTCGAAGGACGGCATCGGGTACTCGGTGGTGTAGGGCTTGCCGGAGATCTTCTTCAGGAGCATGTCGACGGCGCGGGCGGCACCGGGCTTGTCCTCGAAGAAGTTGACGCGGACGCCCTGGTTGATGTAGTTGTCCTCGCAGGAGGCGCCGATCTTCTCGCCCTTGGCGAGCTTGAGCGCGAGCGGGACCATCTTCTTGACGGCGTCCCTCATGCCGGCGGCGCTGTTCTTGGTCGGGACGATGTAGACGTCCTTCTTGTAGAGGTCGACGCCCGGGTTCTCGACGTACATGGCCGTGAGGACCGGGATGTGGAGCTCCTCCTGGACCTTGGCGCAGATGGTGGCGCAGGCGACGCCGTAGCGGCCGGCGTTGAAGGCGGGGCCGGCGACGAACAGGTCGGGCTTGTGCTCCTTGAGGATGTCGATGATCTGCGCGGAGGCCTCGTCGATGTGCTCGTTGAAGAAGGAGTCGCCGCAGATGATGGTGCCGACGATCTCCGCCTCGTCGCCGAAGCCCGCGGAGAGGGCGAGACCGGGGCCGACCTTCTCGCCGTCACGGAACTCGACGGGGTAGTCGGCCTTCTCCTCGCCGCCGATCTGGGCGAAGAACTGGTTGATGTAGTGGATGACGCGAATCTTTGCCATGACTTCTTACCTCCTTAGCGTGCGCTCAGCGTGCCGAAGCCGGTCTCGTTGGTTGCGCCGGTGATGACCTGGAGCTCGACCTCGAGGGAGCCGTCGGGCTGCAGGGTGCTCTCGGAGGCGCCGGCGATCTTGTTGACGTAGGCGAGGGTGCCGATGACGCGGTCGAGCTTGGGCAGGTGGACGAGCTCGTTGGCGTTGCCACCGGTGACGACGGCGTCGGCTGCGGGGTCGGCGTCGGCGAGGGACTGGGACTTGCCGTCACGGCCGGCGTACTCGTCGGTGATGATGACGGTCTTGACGCCCTCGGCCTCGATCTTCTTGCAGTTCATGATGAGGTCGGTGTCGGGGTTGCCGAAGCCCTCCTGCGAGACGATGACGGCGTCGAGGCCGAGCATGCGGCAGAGCTTGGCGGTCTGGTTGGAGGAGCGCTCCTTGTCGGCGAGGTAGACGTTCTCGTTGGTGATGATCTGGCCGACGAAGTTGATGGTCTTGCCGTGCTGCTTGTAGAGCTCCTCGACCACCTTGTTGTTCTCGTGGACGTAGGTCGGGTTCTTGTCGCACGCGGAGACGCAGTTGCCGGAGATGATCGCACCGTCCATGATCTCGGTCGGGTAGAGGATCGTGGGGAGGATCTTCTTGGCGTCGACGCCGTAGACGTAGGTGTCGTGGAGCAGGCCCTGGCTCTGGAGCATCTGCACGTAGGCGACGCGCGGCAGGTCGGGGTAGAGCTTCATGCCCTCGGCGATGTCCGGGGTCTCGTAGGTCTCGACCTCGTCGGGCGTGAGGTCGCGGGCGAGCTCGCCGATCTTGGTGGCGACCTTCAGGCCGGCGAGGCGGACGGCCTCCTCGTACTCGTGCTTCTCGACGCCGTCGACGGGCTCGGCCACGAGGCAGAGGTTCATGGTCTTGGAGAAGGGCGTGTACTCGGCGCCGAGGCCGCACATGTCGATGACGCCCTCCTGGAAGCCGACGATCGGGCCGGCGGTGACGACTGCCATGCCCTTGAGGGCGTAGGTCTTGCCGCTGCCCACCGTGGTGACCTTGTTGATGACGCCGGGGAAGACGCCGCCGGGGCCCTCGACCTTGACGCGCGGCTCGATGACGTCCTTGACCGGGGTGATACGGACAGACTCGCCGGGCCTGGCGATGTCGAAGCTCACGCTCTTGAGCTTCTCCTCCGTCATGGCGACGGCGGTGAGCTCGTCGGCGTTAACGTAGAGGATGCCATCCTCTATCTTGGACTCTGGGGCGAACTGGATGTCCTTGATGAAAATCTTTCCGAGTTCCAGCTTCACTCTAGGTACCTCCTCCTACACTCGATCCTCTTGCACGTGCTATCTACAACCGGGGACGGTGACTGCCACCTCCCCGCCTGTATGCCTTAGGAATGACACTGGGTCGCCGACTCCACCGCGCTGCTGATGAGCGAGTAGTCGACGAGCTGGAAGTCCTCCAGCGAGCCCGGTCGGAACTCGCGCATCCTCACGGGGAACTTCCGGGTCGTGGCGATTGCGGACTCGATGAGGGACAGCGACTCGGCGTCGACCTGCGCGCCTGCCGAAGGCATGCGGACCATGACCGTCCGGTAGGGGGTCTCTCCCGGCTTGATGCTGCCCGCCTGCGGGTGGGTGAGAAGGACCGCGCCCTTGTGGACGAGGTCGCGCACCCTCTCGAGGAGCTCGAGGTAGCCCTGCTCCTCGAAGCTGACTTCGAACCTGTCCGAGAGCTTCCGGACGACCAGCGGGTTGTTGGTGACGATGACCGCGGACTTCACCTCTGGCGCCTCCTTCCTTCTTCGATCGGCTCTGACGCGTCTTGCACCTCCGCGCTTGCCATTAATGAATCTATCCGAATTCTTTTCCGATTAGAAAACTACTAGGTGAGCGGAAATGTATCACTGATTATTGAAAATACAGTCCCAACTTTTCTAGAATTGGCATATTATATTAAATGCATGCAAAACAATGGAATTTACAGCTAAGCAAACCCAGAGGAACAAGTTGGTTACAAGTTCCTCACTTTGCAGAAAACTGAAAATTGTCTCTAGAGGAGGGGGCCTTCGCGCAAGGGCGCGTGGCCTTCTGCTACCGTCTGCGGCCGAGACGGAGCCTTGGTTTCTTCTTGTGCGAGCTGGGAATCACAGGGAATTGCGCGCTCATGCAGGTACCTTCCGACGTGGTCGTGCCACAGGGCGTCCTTCGCGCCCATCGGCTGCCCTCGTCGTGTACCTGAAAGATTCTCCGTGCCAGGAACGGCCCGGATTGCTTCTTCGGTGGCGTTTCGCCTCTCCGAGGTTTCGTCCCCGACCAGTCCTTTTGCCTGAGAGTTTTCGCGTCCCCTTCGGCGCCGCTCGCGCGGTCTCTCCTGGCCGGATCATCCGAAATATCTATGAAATATTCTAGTTGCCGAAATCGCACATCACCGATTGAAAAATGCGAGATAGGAAGCACATTAGTTTTGTTATGACTAACGGTTGTTATTAAATCCTGAGCGGTCGACGACGTGACGAGAATAGAGCTCGATTAGCGATGCGGCGCAAGGTCTGGCCACAGAAGAGCGGAGGGCCCCGAGGGACCCTCCGCTCTTGTCCGTGGTGCCTTTGGGCGCGTCGGTCGGACGGGGCCTACTTCTTGGCCCTCTCATCCGCGACCTCGTCCTCGTGGGCCATCTTCGCGACCGTACCGGAGAGCGCGAGGAGAGCGAGGAGGTTCGGGAAGACCATCAGGCCGTTGAAGAGGTCGGCGAGGTTCCAGACGAGCTCGACCTTGAGCAGCGAGCCGAGGAACACGAAGATCGTGACCAGGATCGCGAAGCCCTTGAGCGCCTTCTTGCCGATCAGCCACTTCACGTTCTGGGCTGCGAAGAAGTACCAGCCGACGATCGTGGAGAAGGCGAAGAACATCAGGCAGATGGCGACGTAGATGGGGCCGAAGCCACCGAAGGCGTTGGAGAAGGCCTCCTGGGCGACGGGCGTTCCGGTCATGCCGTCGGTGATGCACTGGTCGAGGACGCCGGAGGAGAGGATGACGAGCGCTGTCATGGTCAGGACGATGAAGGTGTCGATGAAGACGCCGACCATGGCGACCTCGCCCTGCTGCTGGGGCTTGTCGACCTTGGCGATTGCGTGGGAGTGAGGCGTGGAGCCCATGCCGGCCTCGTTGGAGAACAGGCCGCGGGCGACGCCGTAGCGGACTGCCATCTGCACGGTCTTGCCGGCGACGGCGCCGCCGAGGGCCCTCGGGTTGAAGGCGCCGACGAAGATGGAGGCGAAGGCGGCGGGGAGGTTGCGGTAGTTGATGGCGAGGACGATTAGGCCGCCCACGATGTAGATCGTCGCCATGACGGGGACGATCTTCTCGGTGACGGAGGCGATGCGGCTGATGCCGCCGATGAAGATGAAGGCGGCCACGAGGGCGACGATGAGGCCGACCAGCCACGTGGGCGTCCCGAGGGCGGAGTTGAAGGCGTCACTGATGGAGTTGGACTGGACCATGATGCCCATGAAGCCGAGGGCCAGGATGATGGCGATCGCGAAGAAGGTGGCGAGGCCGCGGCCGAGCTTGCCCTTGAAGGCCTCCTGGATGTAGTAGACCGGGCCGCCGATGACGTTGCCGTCCTCGTCGCGGGTCTTGGTCTTCTGGGCGAGGCAGGCCTCGCCGTAGATCGTGGACATACCGAAGAAGGCGGCCAGCCACATCCAGAAGATGGCGCCGGGGCCGCCGGAGATGAGCGCGGTGGCGCAGCCGGCGATGTTGCCGGTGCCGACCTGCGCGGCGATGGCGGTGGCGAGCGCCTGGAAGGAGCTCATGCCCTCCTTGCCGGCCTTCTCGCCGCTCATGTTGATGTTGCCGAAGACGCGCTTCATGGCGCGACCGAAGTGGCGCACCTGCACGAAGTGCGTCCTGAAGGAGTAGTAGACGCCCGTGCCCACGAGCAGCCAGAGAAGCAGCACGTTCCATACGACGTCACTTACGTTCGTGACAATGGCGTTGAGTTCGTCCATTATCCCATCTCCCTATCGATGTCCGACAGTCAGTGCCTGGGACGATTCCGAGAAGCTTCCGTGAGGCCAGTGGAAGATGCTGTTGACAGCGGTCTCGTGCGACGTCTGGCCTGCGAACCGGGTCTCCTCCGTCCCCCTCCTTTCTCGCGCGACTGATTTCTTTTGCGACGTGTATGAACATACGCAATTCACAAGTGGTTGGTGAAAAAAATGAGGGGAGTGGAAATATAATAACGATTATTGTATTTGCATAATCCATAAGTGTGGATTGCTATATACTGTGAGAACCAATGCGGATTTGATAGCGAGCCTTCGTTCTAGAGGTGCCGGGCGTCGGCCTTCCCTCGCTCGGAGACGCTCTCTCCGCGGGGATGGTCTTGCGCGATGACACGCCGTACGAAGGTAGTCATATCAATCTTGCATACGCTCACCCTGAGGGGGCACGAGGGCGAGTGCCGCGCGCTCGTCGCGCCTCGCTACGCGTCTGCCGCCGAGCGCGTTCCGCCGGAGCGCTCGCTCGAGGAGCTTGGCGTGGGACTGCTGCTCAGGATGTGCGCCGGCGTGACGTGCGACGAGGACCTCTCGTGGGGCGTGCGAGGAAAGCCCGCGCTCGCGGGTGCCATCGTGCCCGGCACGAACGATGAGCCCGGGATGGACGCCGCGCCCGCCAGGCCACCTGTGTCCGGAACGCCCCGGATCAGCATCTCGCACGACGCGGGAATGGTCGCCCTAGCCTTGTGCCCGGACGCAGAGGTCGGCGTGGACCTCGCCCGCATCGGCTTCGACGCGCGCGTCGCCCGCCGTGTGTTCGGCGACGAGGCTGCGAAGGCGCTGGGAGACGGATCGACGGTGGGGGAGCGAACTGCCTTCTCCTGCGCCTGGGCCGAGCTCGAGGCGACGCTCAAGGGAATCGGCACGGGGTTCGCCGCGGACTTCCGGAGGCACCCCGAGCTCCTCGATGGCTGGTTGCACGAGACGCGCGTGATCATGGGCGACGGCTCTCTCCGGACGTCTTCTGCGGTGGCGGAGAAGGACCTGGCGCCGGGAGGGCCGCGGGAGACGCTGGGTCCCACGGCATGTCTCAGCTGCGCGTGCAGGGTTCCGTTCGACCTCGAGGTGCGCTGGGAGGACGAGCGGGTGCTCGCCCTCTTCGCCAGGGGCCTCTGATCGGGGTGCGACCCGCCCCTAAGTCCCAATACGTGCGCAAGGAGAAGCCCCCGCCCCTCGGCCGGGCATTCCGGTCCGAGGGGCGGGGGCGATGGATTCCCGCTATCAGGCTGTTGTGGACTCCGTCTGGCGTCGGTCCTTGTCTCAGCTACTCGCCGTCGCGGTTGTTGCGGCTCTCGTACCTGCCGGAGTTGCGGTAGCCGCGCCTGCTGTCGTCGCGGTTGAAGCCGGGCTTGCTGAAGCCGCGGTCGTCGCGCCCGCCACGGTAGCCGCCGCGGTCGTCGCGGTAGCCGCCGCGTCCGCCACGGTCGTCGCGACCGCCACGGTAGCCGCCGCGGTCGTCGCGGTAGCCGCCGCGTCCGCCACGGTCGTCGCGACCGCCACGGTAGCCGCCGCGCCCGCCACGGTCGTCGCGACCGCCACGGTAGCCGCCGCGCCCGCCACGGTCATCGCGCCCGCCGCGGTAGCCGCCGCGATCCCTGTCGCGGCTGGGACGCGGGGCGTTGGGGTCGTCGCCCATGGCGACGAGCTTCTGCTCGAGGGACTTGGTGACCTTGACGATGTACTCGCCGAACTGGTCCTTCTCCTCGTCGGTGAGGCAGTCGAAGACGTCCTCGTTGGGGTCGATGTCGGTGAGGTCGGGAGCGGCCTGCCTGCCGGCGTCGGTGAGCTTGATCATCATCACGCGCGCGTCCTCGTCGGACTTCTCACGGGTGATGAAGCCCTTCTCCTCGAGCTTGGAGAGAAGCTCGGAGAGGGACTGCTGGCGCATGTCGAGAAGGAAGGAGAGCTCCTTCTGCGTGGTGACGGGCTTTGCCTTCAGCAGCGTGAGCAGGCGACCCTGGCCGCGAAGGGGGTCGCCGAAGCGCCCATGGGCCTCGGCCTGGTGCTTGGTGTACCGGTGCAGCAGGCCACCGAGGCGGCCCACCTTGTCCACGAGGGGCATCTCCTCGATGGTGTCGTGTGCGTTGTCGTTGCTCTTCTCGTCGGAAGCCGCGGATTCCTCCGCCTGGGCTGCGAGCTCCTCGTCGTTTGCGGGCTCGTTCTCAAAATCCTCTGCCATGAGATTCCTCTCTTGTGTCGCGCATCGCGCGAAAACAAACACAGGTACCTGTGATTGGTTCCAGCTTACTCGGTGCCCGTGGCCCGGTTACTGCGAAAATGGCTTTACATAGCACTGACACATCCGTGAACGGGCGGTGAACGTCGGCGAATCGCGCCCTCCGGCACACGCGCCATGAGCAACGAGCCGGTGCCGGCGAGGAGCTAGAACCAGCGGTAGCGGATGTAGCTGACGAGGCGGCCGTATGCCTGCGCGCCGACGCTCGTCTCCTCGACCCTGCCCCACCAGGGCCTCCTGTACGGGGAGCCCTCCCCGTTGGCGCCGATGACGCGACCGTTGCCGACGTAGAGAGCGGCGTGCGACGCCGCCTCGCACCAGCCGCTGTCGTAGTCGAGGTACATGACGATGTCACCCGGTTCGGGGTCGGACACGACCTCGAGAGGGTAGTCGAACCCGCCGGTGCCGTTCGCGGAGCCCCAGAGGTACCAGCAGTGCCCGTACCAGTCCGTGCCGAGGACCTTGTTGTAGGCGTAGCAGACGAGCATGGCGCAGCCGAAGCCCTCGTCCTCCGAGCCCCTCGGGCCGCTGTGCATCGACCAGTAGCGCACGCCCTCCTGCTCGCGTGCCGCCTGGATGACCCTCTCGCGCACGGCACCGAAGCCCCGGAAGTATTCCCAGCTGCCGTCCTTGAAGCTCCAGAGCTGCGCCTTCGTATCGTTGCCGTAGTACTGCTGCACGTTGGTGCCCTTGGCGGCGACCCCGCCCGCTGCGTCGAGGTCGAGCCCGCTCGCGATGGAGCGGATCTTGAGGCCGCCCTCGCCGGGCAGGATGGTCCACTTCTGGGCGTCGGTGCCGTTGACCTCGTACATCTGCAGGTTCGCGCCGCTGCGTCTGCTCGCGCCGGTGATGTCGAGCGACTTGCCCGTCGCGGCATTCACGATGGAGTAGGTCCCGTCCTGGTTGAGGGTGACCCGGAAGTGCTGCGCGGCGCTCCCGTTGGTCGACCAGAGCTGGACGTTGGCGCCGTCGTCCGAGGAGCCGCAGGATACGTCGAGCACGAGCGGGTAGGAGAGCCCGGACTCGATGGCGTAGGTGCCGTTCTCCACGAGCTGCGCCTGCTGGAGCGAGAACCTCTGCGCCTTGGTGCCGTTGTCATCCCAGACCTGCAGGTTCGTGCCGTTGTCGCTCCCCGCGCCGGAGACGTCGAGCCGCAGGCTCCTGTCCGCCGCGGGGGCGAGGGAGTAGGAGCCGTCGTCGTTCTTGACGAGCGTCCAGCGCGCGTCATCGCTGTCCTTGCCGACGATCCGGACGTTGGCCCTCTCGGTCGCGGCGTCGTAGCCGAGGGCGCCGCCCTTGAGGCTCACGAAGCGGTACTCGCTGCCGCCGAGGCTCACCGTGCGCCAGTACTGCCCGAGTACGTTCGCAGAGGCGTCGCTCTCGACGTTGGTCCCCTCGGTCCCATGGTCGCCCTGGGTGGCGACCCTCCTGGAGGATCCGGTGAGCTCGGGCGAGATGTCGAAGACGGCCTCGTCGGCGATCGGCGGGAGCTCGGGCTGCTCCGCGTCCTTGTCCTCCGAGGGGTCCTTGGGGCCCTCGTCCTCCGCCTCGCGGCCCTCGGGAACCTCGCCCTGCGCATGGACGGTGGCGTCAGCGACCGCCCCCGTGGGGGATCCGGTCGCCACGACCTGCCTCGTGCCTGCCGCGGAGGCTGTGGCCTCTCCCCGCTGCCGAGCCTTGCTGCCTTCATGTCTCCTCCTAGGGAAGCCCCGCGAGGGGTAGCCGCGGCGTGGAGCCGGTTGCGGCCCCTGTCCCAGCGGCCTGCCATTCCAAGGGAGGCTTCATTGACAACTCCGCATAAAGCTACCATCAGCTCGGCACGGGGGATGGGAAGATACAAAAAGTTAAATCAGCCAACGACCGGGGCCCATCCTCGCCGACGCTCGGGAGCCTGATCCAGCCGTCGTCCGGGGGTGGTCATGACGTTGCGCTGGCGGCGCCTGCGATGGCCCCTAAGGTCCCAGGTCGGGCGAGAAGTACCTCGGGACCGAGGGTCTGTCTAGAAGAGCGGGAGGTCGCCCGTCAGCGGGTCGATCTGCTCGGCGGCCAGCGGCTCGAATGCGAGGCAGGTGAAGGTCGGCTCGCCGTGGAACTCCGTGAGGCCGGCGTCGCGGACGAGCGCGACGAGGAAGCCCTGCTCGCGCCCACGCCGCGCGAGGTCGAGAAGGTCCTCCTCGCAGTCCACGTACACGCAGACCTTCGCCACCCCCGCGTCGAACCACTCGGAGAGGGGCGTGGGCTCGGTGCCCTCGTCGTCCAGGTACACCCAGCCCTCGTCGTCCGAGAGCCGCACCTCGTCCAGGCGCCGCTCGCGCGCGAGCGCCATGAGCGTCGCCTCCACGCACGCGTGCCCGGCCTGCGCTGCGATCTTCCCCTTGCGCATCTTGAGGTCCCGACGGACGACGATCATCTGCTTAGACTTGTAGGTACCCTGTGCCACGCTGCTCGTCCTCTCCTAGGTAGACCGACTCGGCGATCTCGGTCACCTTGTCCATGACCGCGATGAGGCGCTCCGCCTCATCGGCACCGACCGCGCTCACGAACCTGTCGGTCATCTCGATGGACTTGGCGTACATCTCGAAGAAGGCGCTCGCGTTCTCGGTCATGAAGTGGACGTAGACCTTCCGCCGGTCGGCGGTCGAATGCTCGCGTGTGATTATGCCCCTTCGCTCGAGCTGGTTGAGGCTCCGGTTCACCTGGGACTTCCTGATCTTCGTGCGGCGGGAGATGTCGGTGGGGGTGAGGGGTACGCCCGGGTGGGTCTTCTCCTGGCGGAAGAGCACGTGGCAGATGAGCGACTCGTTCCTCGTGAGCCGGGTGTAGGGCTGGATGTCCTCCAGGGTCGTCGACATCCTGAGCCAGGCGTAGAGTAAGGGCTCGTCGATAGCGTTCATGGCACATCTCCTGACCTTGGGGCCCGGCGTACGAGGCGCGGGCGCGCCGCCCCGGAGGGGCGTCTCGGCCTGCTCTCGATCCGACGGGTGACCATAGGACGCACGTCCCGATTGTAAGCCCTCGCCGGCCGCGGGTAACGGGACGGTTACCAGCGGTGGTCGCGCGCGTGACGTGCGGCCCCGGTGGTCACGCTACAGCAGCGTGCGCTCGACCGCCTTGCGCCACCCCGCCACGAGGGCGTCCGCGCGCGCCTCGTCCATCTCGGGCTCGAAGACGAGGTCCCTCTGGCGCAGCTCCTCGAGCTCTGAGGGGTCCTCCCAGAAGCCGGAGGCGAGGCCCGCGAGGAAGGCGGCCCCGAGGGAGGTCGTCTCCGTGTTGAGGGGGCGCCTGATCTGGCAGCGCAGGACGTCGCTCTGGAACTGCAGGAGGAACTTGTTCTGCGAGGCGCCGCCGTCGACGTTGAGCGTCTCGATCCTGCGGCCGGCGTCGGCCTCCATGGCCCGCGCGAGGTCGTGGACCTGGTACGCCATGGACTCGAGGGCGGCTCTCACGACGTGCGCCTGGGTGGTGCCGCGCGTGAGGCCGCAGATGAGCCCGCGCGCCTCCGGCGCCCACCAGGGAGCGCCGAGGCCCGTGAAGGCGGGGACGACGTAGACGCCCCCCGTGTCGCTCACGCGCTCCGCGATCATCTCGGACTCGCTCGAGGAGCGCAGGAGCCCCAGCTCGTCCCTCAGCCACTGCAGGAGCGCCCCGCCCACGAAGACCGACCCCTCGAGGGCGTACTCGGTGTGGTCGCAGCCCGGTGCAGAGGCGGCTATGGTCGTGACGAGCTGGTGGGTGGAGGTGGGGGCGGTCCCGCCGGTGTGCATGAGCAGGAAGCACCCCGTGCCGTAGGTGTTCTTGGCCTGGCCCGCCCGGAAGCAGCACTGGCCGAAGAGCGCAGCCTGCTGGTCGCCGGCGACGCCGCAGATGGGGATGCCCGCCGGGATGCCGGGGTAGCTCGTCTCGCCGAAGCTCCCCGCGCTCGGCCTGACCTCGGGCAGCATGCAGGCAGGGATGTCGAACAGCTCGAGGAGCTCGGGGTCCCAGCGCCCCTCGTGGATGTCGTAGAGCATCGTGCGGCTCGCGTTGGTGGGGTCGGTCGCGTGCACAAGGCCGCCCGTGAGCACCCAGACGAGGTAGGTGTCGACGGTCCCGAAGAGCAGCTCACCCGCCTCGGCGCGCTCCCTGGCCCCCTCGACGTTGTCGAGCAGCCAGCGGATCTTGCTGGCGGAGAAGTACGCGTCGGGCAGGAGGCCCGTCTTTGCCCGGACCATGGCGCGCACCTCGGGGGTGCCGCAGAGCTCCTCGACGAGCGGGGTGGTGCGCCGGCACTGCCAGACGATGGCGTTGGCGATCGGAGCGCCGGTCGTGGGGTCCCACACGATGGTCGTCTCGCGCTGGTTGTCTATGCCGATGGCGCAGATGTCCCGCTCGGTGAGGTTGTGGCGGTGCAGGAGCTCGGTCAGGGAGCCGAGCTGCGTGAAGAGGATGTCCTGCGGGTTGTGCTCCACCCAGCCGGGCTCGGGGAAGATCTGCTGGAACGGCCTCTGGACGAAGTCCACCATCCTCCCCGTGCGGTCTATCAGGACGGAGCGCGAGGAGGTGGTCCCCTGGTCGAGCGCGATGACGTACCTCTTGCCGTTCACGAGCGTGCCTCCAGCCAGTCGAGGAGCTCGTGGTAGACGAGCCTCCTGCCGTCCTCCTTGAGAATCTCGTGGCGCATCCCCGGGTAGAGCCTGAGCGAGACGTCCGTCGAGCCGGCGCGCCTCGCCAGCTGGCAGGCCTTGGCGACCCCCTTGCCGCAGCCTCCCACCGGGTCGTCCGCGCCCGAGACGAACAGCAGCGGCAGCGACTTGGGGACCCTGTCCGCGCAGGCCTGGCCGCAGGTCTCGAGCGTGAGGTCGCACAGCGTGGCGTAGCCGCCGGCGGAGAACATGAAGCCGCACGCCGGGTCGGCGATGTAGGAGGCCACGTTCCCCTTGTCGTACGAGAGCCACTCGAAGCCGCTCTCGGCCCCCTCGACCGCCTTGGCGTAGGCGCCGTCGGCCATGGAGTGCAGAAGCTCGCTGCGGCACTCGTCTCCACGCAGACGGCAGACGGCGAGGGCGAGCGCGCGTCCGGCGGCAGAGGCCACGGGCGGCACGTAGCCGGTGCCCGAGACGACGACGCCGGCGAGCCCCGCGCCCCGCCTCGCCGCGTAGGCGCGCACGACGAAGCTGCCGAAGGAGTGGCCGAGGAGGAAGTAGGGGGTGTTCGGCGCGATGCGGGCGGCGGTGGCCGCGCGCAGGCGGTCGACGTCTTCGAGCAGGGCCTCCTTGCCCCCGCGCGAGGGGATGGAGCCCCAGCGGGAGGGGTCGGCAGAGCGGCCGTGACCGATCTGGTCGTGTGCGCAGACGAGCCAGCCGCGCTCGGCGAGCCACAGCGCGAGCTCGTCGTAGCGCTCGACGTGCTCCGCCATCCCGTGGACGACCTGCACCACGCCCCGCGGCCGCGGCAGCGCCGAGGCGGGCGTGCCCGCATCGGCGGCGGGCCCCATGCCGGCCGGCCACGCGGCGCGCCCGTGCAGGGTGCTCGCGCCGTCGGCGGAAGCGAAGGTGAAGTCGAGAAGCTCGGGTCGTCGGTCCATTCTGCCCCCTCGTCCCGCGCGCTCGGGAGGCCCCGCGGCAGGCGTGCGGTAGGGCCATTATATGGGGAGGTGGTCCGTGCTCCCGGGAGGCGCCCGGCCGGCGGCGGGCGGCCCCCGGAGCACCCCGCCTGCCCCCCAGACCGTCCCGCTCGTCTGTTGTGGGCACCGCTCGTGAGGGAGGGGTCACCCCGCAGCCCGTGCGGGGCGCTAGAATAACTCCTTTGGAATGGGTCCCGAGGAGCGGGTCGGGACGAGGCCGCGACCGTCGCGCGCCGCGGCGGAAGGTTGGGGTGGAGCATGAGGGACGACAAGGACAGGGCGCAGCTGCAGGCCCTTCTCGCCCGCGATCGCGACGCAATCGCCGCCGGGCAGGTGACGGAGGCCGTCACTCTCACGATGGCCGTCTCTGAGCTGCGCGACCAGGCCACCGCCGCCGAGCTCGTCGACCTTCTCGAGCGCTCGTGCGTCTACGGCCCCAAGCTGCTCGTGGACTTCATGTACGACGTGCTGGCGCCCTTCGCGTACGAGGGATGGGCACTCGCGCTGGCGCTGCGCGTGGCCAGGGAGGACGTCGCGCGCGACCTGCTCGACCGCGGTGTGGACCTGCTCCAGGACGTGGAGAGGCTCGAGTTCTACCGGGCGATCGCCGCCCACGAGGCGTCGCTGTCGCGCTTCGACCTCACGCGCAACAGCCCCAACCTCTTCCTGAGCCCAGGCGAGCGGACGGTGGGATCGGAGGTCTTCGCTCCCTTCACGGGTCGCGAGCAGCTCGTGGGCGGCTCCTTCGGCACAAAGACCAGCCTGAGGGCAACCGCGTCGCTGGTCGGCACCCTCGCTGAGGAGGGGAGGTTCGACTCCGTCGTCTTCGACGACCTCTTCCGTGCCGCGGTGGTGAAGGCGGACGAGGCGTACAAGGCCCCCGACAAGCACGACCCCGACACGGCGAGGGCCTGCCTCAACCTCGCGTCCAGGATGGGACGCCTCAAGGACGAGAAGGGCTTCGGCTCGGAGTACATCGACCTCATCCTCAGCAACTTCATCCGCTCGGACGAGGACCCTCGCATCATGATGTTCGTCTGCAAGCAGTCGCCGTCGACCTTCCTCGAGGCCCTGGAGTCCTATCCCTGGCTCAGGGCCCGCCCGCGCCTCGTCGAGCGCATGGTGCCCTACCTCTCCGCGGGGACCGAGGAGGAGAACGCCTGCATCGTGGAGCTGTTCGCCAAGGAGGGCAAGCTCAACGCCCTCAAGCGGATGGGCGAGCTGCCGGCCTGGAGGGACGCCTTCACGCCCGCCGTGCTCAAGCGGGGCATAGACGCCGCCTCGGCGGCCGGGCACGCCGAGATCTCCACCTGGCTGCTCTCCCTGCACGAGCAGGCGGACGAGGGCGACGAGGACGGACGGGACAGCCTGAGCGACCTGCTATTCTGAGCGTGGGGACGCACCCTGGGGCGCGCGTCGGGGCTTTCGAGGGGGTGGCCGAGACGGAGGACAAGATGTCGAGGGACGTGGCCGCCGGTCTGCCGGGCGCCCCGGAGCAGGGGGGTGCGGCACCCGGGCGCAAGGCCGAGCTCGCACAGCGCGTGGTCGAGCTGGCGCGCTTCACGATGCTCTCTGAGAACCACTTCCTGACCCCCGCGGTCGAGCTCCTGAAGCCGGTCGCCCAGGAGGGCCTCGGCGCCGCCTTCGCCACGGACGGCAGGCGCCTCCTCTTCGATCCCGACCGCGTGCTCGAGGAGTTCGCCGACACGCGCCAGCCCCCGGTGCACGACCTCACGCACGTGGTCGTCCACTGCCTGCTGCTCCACCCCTTCACGACCCCCGCCATCGACCCGGACTCCTGGGCGGTAGCCTCGGACGTCATCGCGGAGCGCTTGACCGCCGAGCTCTGCGGCAAGCGTCCCGGCGCGCGCGGGCAGGCCCTCGACATCGTCCTCTCCCAGCTCGAGGCCGAGCTCGGCGAGCGTCCGACCACGGAGAAGGTCTACCACGCCCTCGAGGAGGGGCGCTTTTCCGGCGTGCGCGAGCGGTGGGCGGGCGCCTTCAGGGTCGACGACCCGAAGCGCTGGTTCCCCGAGGCGCACGGCCGCACCCGCGGCACGGGCGAGGCCTCCGAGGACGACGCCGCCGAGGCGAGGGTGCACGCGGGCGGCGGCGAGGGCTCCTCGCCGGTCTCCTCCGCCGCAGACGCCCGGGGCCGCACGGGCGACGAGGGGGGAGGCGCCTCGTCCGGCGCCAGGGAGGGCGCGGGCGAGGGCGCGCGCGGGGGCGAGGAGCGCGTCGGCTTCAGCGAGGCGAGCTTCGAGGCGCCGGGGGGCTCCCAGGAGCCCGACCGCGCGGAGCTCGAGGCCCGCTGGAAGCACGCCGGCAAGAGCGTTCGCCTCGACCTGGAGACCATCTCGCGCGGGCGCGGACAGTCGCTGGGCGACCTCAGGCACGAGCTCGAGGTCGCGGGTTCGCGCAAGCGCGACCTACGCGAGTTTCTCCGCCAGTTCTCGAGGGTCCAGGAGGCGATGCGCGTCTCGCCCGACGAGTTCGACTACGTGTTCTACGCCTACGGCCTCGAGCTGTATGGCAACATGCCCCTCATCGAGAACCTGGAGTACCGCGAGGAGAGGGCGGTCCACGACTTCGTGATTGTGATCGACACTTCGGCCTCGGTCGAGGGGGAGGCCGTGCGCGAGTTCGTCGAGGCCGCCTACGATGTGATCGCCCAGGGGGCCTCGTCGGGGGGCCGCACGAACGTTCACGTCGTCCAGTGCGACGCCGCCGTCAGGAGCGACGTGGTCATCGGCTCCGCGGAAGACCTCAGGAGGTGGGCCGCGGGCGTCGAGCTCAAGGGCTTCGGGGGCACGGACTTCCGACCGGCCTTCCGCTACGTCGACTCCCTCGTGGCCGAGGGCAAGCTCGCCAGGGTCGACGGGCTCATCTACTTCACCGACGGCTGGGGCGTCTACCCCACGCGCGTCCCGTCCTACAAGTGCGCGTTCGTCTTCTTGGACGAGAACTATCGCAAGGAGGTCGTTCCCCCGTGGGCGGTGCAGTTCGTGCTCTCGCCCAGGGAGCTCAAGGAGGTTGCACGATGAACATCAAGCAGGCGACCGAGCAGGTCGAGTGCGCCGTCAGGGCCTATCTCGCCACGGACGAGAACGGCCTCTACCTGATCCCCACCCAGATGCAGCGCCCGATCATCCTCATGGGCCCGCCGGGCGTGGGCAAGACGGCCGTCGTCTCCCAGGTCGCGCAGCACCTGGGCATCAACTTCGTCTCCTACTCCATCACGCACCACACGAGGCAGAGCGCCCTGGGCCTGCCCTACATCGACGACGCGACCTTCGGCGGCCACGCCTACAAGGTGAGCCGCTACACCATGAGCGAGATCATCGCCGCCGCCTACGACGCCATGGAGGAGACCGGCGTCAACGAGGGCGTCCTCTTCCTCGACGAGGTCAACTGCGTCAGCGAGACGCTCGCCCCGGCCATGCTTCAGTTCCTGCAGTTCAAGCAGTTCGGTCAGCACCGCCTCCCGGAGGGCTGGGTCATCGTGACCGCCGGCAACCCGCCCGAGTACAACCGCTCGGCGCGCGAGTTCGACCCGGCCATGCTCGACCGCATGAAGCGCATCGACATCGAGCCCGACCTCGACGTCTGGCTCGACTACGCGGTTGCGCACGGGGTGCACTCCGCGATCACCTCCTACCTGCAGGCCAAGCCCGACAACTTCTTCCACGTGCGCTCCGACGTCAAGGGGACCCGCATCGTCACCGCCCGCGGCTGGGAGGACCTCTCGCGCATGGTCCAGGTCTACGAGCGCGAGGGGATGGACGTGAGCCTCTCCCTCGTGAGCCAGTACCTGCAGGACCCCGACATCGCCGAGGACTTCTCCCTGTACTACGAGCTCTTCCAGAAGTACCAGGACAAGTACCACATCAAGGACGTCCTGGCCGGAGGCGTCCCGCCCGAGGGCAAGGCCCGCCTCAAGGCCGCGCGCTTCGACGAGCGGCTCGCCTTCCTCAACCTGACCCTCGAGGCGCTGCTGCGCGAGGTGCACGCCGACGTCAGCGAGGAGGCCGCCCTGAAGGACGTGCACAACGACCTCGCCACCCTGAAGCCCAAGCTCGACGGCGCGAGCGTGCGCTCCGCCTTCGCCGAGCCGGTGAGGGGTGCGGAGGAGGAGCTCAGGCGCCTCTCCAGGGCGGGCGCCTCCAAGGCGCGCCTGGACGCGGCCGCGAGCCACAAGGCGATCCTCGGGAAGGTCGCCGCGGAGGCGCTACGCAGCGCCGCGGCGCTGCACGGCACCGAGGCCGGCGACGCCGCGTGGAAGGGCGCGACGAGCTGCTTCAACGACTACGTGCGCAGCCTTTCGGCCAAGGTCGAGCAGACGGGCGACGAGCTCGACCACGTCCTCGACTTCCTGGACGACGCCTTCGGGGACGGGGAGGAGATGCTGCTGTTCGTCTCGCGCCTCGCGTGCGACGAGCAGTTCATGGCCTTCGTCACGGCGCACGGCTCCCACAAGTTCCTCGAGCACAGCAAGGGCCTCATGCTGAGCGAGCGCGGCCTGGGGCTTCTCAAGGAGGTCGACGAGTTCCGCAAGGAGGGCGAGTAGCCGAGAAGGACGTGCGCCCCAAGGCTCCGGCGGCGGGACACCCCGCCGCCTCGCATGCCCTGCCGGCGCCTGTCGGCGCGGCCTACTTGACGCTGACCAGCTCGGTGTGGTCGATCACGTAGTCGACCATCTGCTCGTAGTTCTCGCTCGACTTGTGGAAGGTGCGCCGCTTTCGGCCGCAGAATACGAGCTCGAGGGAGTTCATGTCCTCGCGCGTGTCGTAGGCGACGACGTCTGACCATGGGTGGTGCTCCGAGCGGCGGGTGCTGCTCGTGTAGACGAGACCCCCCTCGTCCATCTCGACCCGCTTGTTGAAGTAGCCGAGAATCTGGATGACGCCCATGACCATGCTTGCGGCGACGATGGCGAGGAGCAGGATCCGGACGAGCGCGAGGACCCAACCCGGGCCCCAGATGGGCGAGAGGCAGAAGGCGGCAACCAGGGCGCCTGCGACCTCGACCTCGATTCCCACGAGGAGGTTGGAGCGCACGTGCTCGGTGCAGGTGACGACGGGCGAGAAGCCCTCGGGGGCCGGCGACGGGCGTACGTCCCCCCGGGTCTGCTGCTTGGACATATATCCCCTCCCTGGTGCGGGCGTGGGTCGGACCCTACGCGGAACCCTACGGACGCGGGTAAGTGTAGCCCTTCGGCTCGCCGGGAGGGCGCAGGGCGAGAGGGGCGCGCCAGGGCGAGAAGGACGCGCGGTGTGCGCGGCCTGCGCCCCCAGGGGCTAGGCGCCGCGGACCTGCGTCGCCGACACCGCCGGACGCCTGCGGGCGTCGGGGCGGCCGGTGCGGGCGCGACGCGCGTGGATGCGGCCGGCGCGCGCGAGCTCCGCGTCCTTCTCGCCCGCAGAGGCGGCGTCATGGCGGTTGCCGACAAGCTCGCACCACACGGCGCCGCCCAGGATGCATGCGGTGCCGACGACGCGGGCGAGGCCGAAGGGCTCGCCCAGGACAAGGGCGGAGAGGACCACTGCGGAGAGGGGCTCGAGGTAGCCGAGGACCGCGACGCTCTGCACCGGCAGCGCGTCGATGGCGGTGTAGTAGGCGTAGAGCTCGACGGCGGTGTTGACCAGGCCGATCACGAGGACGGGGACCACGGAGGAGGCGGGGATGGCCACGAGGGCGTCGCCGCTCGCCACGAAGAGGACGGCCACCGCGGCGAGGCTGCCGCCGAGCTGGATGGTCGCGTTCTCGAGCCCGTGGATGTGGCTCACCCGCTTGGCGCAGACCACCATCAGCGCGTAGCACAGCGTGGTGAGCGACGCCAGGAGGAGGCCGGGGACGGACGGGTTGGAGGCGAGGCTGTCGGAGCCGATGAGGAAGGCGCCGGCGGCCACGACGGCGAAACCGAGGACCTTGTGCCTGTTGAGGCGGTTCCCGAACAGCACGGGCGAGAGGGCCATGACCAGCACCGGGCCGAGGTAGTAGATGAGCGTGGTGACGCCGACGCCGATCATCTGGTAGGAGCGGAAGAGCAGGATCCAGCCGGTGCCGAGGGCGGCGCCGGAGGCGAGCAGGTAGGGCACCTCGCGCGGGTGGCTCCGCGCGGCGAGGCCCTGGGTGCCGCGGTTCCTGACGAGCAGGACCGCCGCCAGGGTCACGAACCCGATGAGGGCGCGGAGCAGCGGCACCTGGTCGGAGGGGAGGTCGATGTAGGCGGCCACGATCCCGTTGGAGCCGCACAGGACGAGCGCGAGGAGGTACTTGACGAGGTCAGAACGCCTGGCGTTGCTCATGGGGTACTCCACTCCGAGATGGAATTAACCTTTCTGTAAATATCCCATCATCCGACAAATTATAAAAGCGAATATATTAGATGGGTATCATGAGGAAACCAGATGCAAGTGGGGCACGCTCCCCGCATAGGGGCAGGTGACGACAGAGACGGACGCGAATATCCAGAAGTACCGGGCGCTCGTCGAGACCGTGCGCCAAGGCAGCTTCACCAAGGCCGCCGCCACCCTCAGCTACTCGCAGAGCGGCATCAGCCGCATGGTGGCCGACCTCGAGCGCGACTGGGGCATCACCCTCCTCGAGCGAGGGCGCAGCGGCGTGCGCCTCTCGGGCGACGGCGCGCGCGTCCTCCCATTCGTGGAGATGGTCTGCGCCGACTACGACCGGCTCGAGTCCGAGGTGGCAGACATCCGCGGCATCGCCTCGGGCAGGATCCGGATCGGGACCTTCTCGAGCGTGGCGACGCACTGGCTTCCGGGCATCATCAAGCGCTACGAGGAGGCCCATCCCGGCGTGGACTACGAGCTGCTCATGGGGGACTACACGGAGATCGAGGGCTGGGCCGCCTCGGGGAGGGTCGACTGCGGGTTCGTCTCGCGCGTCCCCAAGGACGCGAGCCTCTCGTACGAGGCGCTCAAGCGCGACGAGTACTTCGCCATCGTCCCCAAGGACCACCCCCTCGCGAGCAAGGCGTCGATAGACGTGGCCGACCTCTGCACGGAGCCGTTCCTCCTGCTCAAGCGCGGCGAGGACGACGAGACGGGCATGGTCTTCGAGGGCACCGGCTTGACGCCGGATGTCCGCTTCGAGACCTGGGACGACTACGTGATCATGTCCATGGTGGAGAGCGGCCTCGGCCTCGCGGTGCTGCCCTCCCTCATCCTCAGGCGCAACCCCTACCGCATCGTCCCCAAGCACCTCACGGAGCGCAAGTACCGCACGATCTACGTCGTCCACCGCGCCGAGCCGCTCCTCTCCAGGGCCTGCGCGGACTTCCTGCGCTACCTGTAGCGGCGCCCGGGATGACGTACAGTTTCTTTCGCAAATGTTGAGAACCGAATAGACCCAGTCCCGCGACAGGGACATGGCCCCGCTGACGGTAGGATGGTAAGTCGCCAAACAAAACCAACTGCCGAAGGAGC